>NZ_CP160398.1:3600000-3900000 GCF_040729435.1 Pseudomonas sp. HOU2
GACCAGTTTGTCGCCCTGCATCACGTCGGCCTCGACCACCAGCGTGCGACGGCCCGGGTGGATCACCCGCGCCGTGCACAGCACCTCGCCGTCAGCGACGGCGCGGATGTAGTTGATCTTGCACTCGATGGTCGCGCTCTGCTGATCGAAGCCATGGGTGCTGGAACAGGCCAGCCCCATGGCGATATCGACCAGACTGAACAGCGCGCCACCGTGCAATTTGCCGCCGCGATTGCGCAGTTGCGGTTCCAGCACCAGGGCGACTTGCGCCACCCCGGTTTCCAGGCTGTGCAGGCGGCAGCCCAACAGCTTGAAAAACGCGCTCTCGACGAGCCCGGCCGGAATCTCCATCAGCGTTTCTTCAACTGCTTGGCGTTAGCGAACAGCGAAGCCATGGCGTTGTTCACCGGAGCGGCTGTGGCCGTTTCCTTGCGTGGCGCGTTGTTTGATGACTGGCGCGGTGCCGAGCCCGGACGCGAACCACGGGCGCCATCGATTTTCTCGCCCGGGGTGTCGCTCATGCGCATCGACAGACCGACGCGTTTGCGCGGGATATCGACTTCCATGACCTTCACTTTCACCACGTCACCGGCCTTCACCGCTTCGCGTGGGTCCTTGATGAACTTCTCCGACAGCGCCGAGATGTGCACCAGACCGTCCTGATGCACACCGATGTCGACGAACGCGCCGAACGCGGTCACGTTGGTCACGACGCCTTCGAGGATCATCCCCAGCTGCAGGTCTTTGAGGTCTTCGACACCTTCCTGGAACTCGGCGGTCTTGAACTCCGGACGCGGGTCGCGACCCGGTTTTTCCAGTTCTTGCAGGATGTCGGTGACGGTGGGCAGACCGAAGGTTTCGTCGGTGAATTTCTTCGGATCCAGACGCTTGAGGAACGCGGCGTCGCCGATCAGCGAGCGAATGTCGCGGTCGGTTTCAGCGGCGATGCGCTGTACCAGCGGATAGGCTTCCGGGTGAACAGCGGAAGAGTCCAGGGGGTTGTCGCCGTTCATCACGCGCAGGAAGCCTGCGGCCTGTTCGAAGGTTTTTTCGCCCAGACGCGCGACTTTCTTCAGCGCCGCACGGGTCTTGAACGCACCGTGTTCGTCACGGTGGGCGACGATGTTCTGCGCCAGAGTCGCGTTGAGGCCGGAGATCCGCGCCAGCAAGGCCACCGAAGCGGTGTTCACATCGACGCCGACGGCGTTCACACAGTCCTCGACCACCGCATCCAGACCACGCGCCAGTTTCAGCTGCGACACGTCGTGCTGGTACTGGCCGACACCGATGGATTTCGGATCGATCTTCACCAGCTCGGCCAGTGGATCCTGCAGACGACGGGCGATGGAAACGGCGCCACGGATCGACACGTCCAGATCCGGGAATTCCTTGGCCGCCAGTTCCGATGCCGAGTACACCGAGGCGCCGGCCTCGGACACCATGACCTTGGTCATCTTCATCGCTGGGTATTTTTTGATCAGCTCGATCGCCAGTTTGTCGGTTTCGCGGCTGGCGGTGCCGTTGCCGATGGCGATCAGGTCAACCGAGTGCTTGGCGCACAGGGCGGCCAGAATCGCGATGGTCTGATCCCACTTGTTGTGCGGCACGTGCGGGTAAACCGTGGCGTGATCGAGCAGCTTGCCAGTGGAGTCGACCACCGCGACTTTGCAGCCGGTACGCAGGCCCGGGTCGAGGCCCAGGGTGGCACGCGGGCCGGCCGGCGCGGCCAGCAGCAGGTCGTGCAGGTTGTGGGCGAAGACGTTGATCGCCTCGGTTTCGGCACCGTCGCGCAGCTCGCCGAGCAGGTCGGTTTCCAAGTGGGTGTAGAGCTTGACCTTCCAGGTCCAGCGCACCACTTCACCGAGCCATTTGTCGGCCGGGCGGTTCTGGTTCTGGATGCCGAATTGCTGGCCGATCATGCCTTCGCACGGGTGCATGGTGCCCGGCAGCTCGTCGCCGACTTTCAGCGCGGAGCTGAGGATGCCTTCGTTGCGGCCACGGAAAATCGCGAGTGCGCGGTGCGACGGCATGCTTTTCAGCGGCTCGTCGTGTTCAAAGTAGTCGCGGAACTTCGCGCCTTCTTCTTCCTTGCCGGCGATCACGCGGGCGCTGATGGTCGCTTCCTGCTTGAGGAAGGTACGCAGCTTTTCCAGCAGGCTGGCGTCTTCGGCGAAGCGCTCCATCAGGATGTACTTGGCGCCTTCCAGCGCAGCTTTCACGTCGGCTACGCCTTTCTCGGCGTCGACGAAACGTGCGGCTTCGGTTTCCGGCGTCAGATTCGGATCGTTGAACAGGCCGTCGGCCAACTCGCCGAGGCCGGCTTCCAGGGCAATCTGGCCCTTGGTGCGGCGCTTCTGCTTGTACGGCAGGTACAAGTCTTCGAGGCGGGTCTTGGTGTCGGCGAGCTTGATGTCGCGCTCAAGGGCGGGGGTGAGTTTGCCCTGCTCCTGGATGCTGGCGAGGATGCTGATGCGCCGTTCGTCGAGTTCTCGCAGGTAGCGCAGACGCTCTTCCAGATGACGCAGCTGGGTGTCATCGAGGCTGCCGGTGACTTCTTTCCGGTAACGGGCGATGAAGGGAACGGTAGAGCCTTCATCGAGTAGCGCGACGGCCGCTTCGACCTGTTGCGGGCGTACGCCGAGTTCCTCGGCGATGCGGCTGTTGATGCTGTCCATAAAACCACCTGACATATTGTGAAAGCAGGCTCGCAGGCACGGAAATAAAGGCCCGGAGTCTGGTTGAGCGGCTAGAAAATTGCCGCTGCCTGGGTCAAAAGGCACCCCATTGACCCGTGAAATCGAACAATTACTGCGGCCACCGGTAAAAAAGCCCGGCCACCTGCGGTAACGATTCAGACGTTGCCTGGCACAAAACGCCGCGCATTATAACCAGCGTTCTGTCATTCGGGGGTGTAGCAGTCTGTAGGTAGAAACCCCGGTTTTCTGGCAGTGAAGGAAAAATCTGCTAACAATGCACACGGTGCGTATAACGGCAGCTACGCCATAATGCGCGCCGAGCTAAAAGGAGCATCCAATGAGCAGCACTGCAAACAATGCTGAAGGCGAAAAAATTCTTATTGTTGACGACGATCCGGGGCTGAGCAGCCTGCTGGAACGTTTCTTCGTCAGCAAGGGCTACCGTGCCCGTGCCGTACCGAACACCGAGCAAATGGACCGTCTGCTGTCGCGTGAAGTGTTCAATCTGGTCGTCCTCGACCTGATGCTGCCGGGCGAAGACGGCCTCACCGCATGCCGTCGCCTGCGGGCGGCGAACAATCAGATTCCGATCATCATGCTCACCGCCAAAGGCGATGAGATGAGCCGCATCAAGGGCTTGGAACTGGGCGCCGATGACTATCTGGCCAAGCCGTTCAACCCGGACGAGCTGATGGCACGGGTCAAAGCGGTTCTGCGGCGTCAGGCCGCACCGGTGCCGGGCGCGCCGGGCAGCGAAGACGAAAACGTCACCTTCGGTGATTACGTGCTGTCGCTGGCGACCCGCGAGCTGAAACGTGGCGAAGAAGTGCACATGCTCACCACCGGTGAGTTTGCGGTACTCAAGGCGCTGGTGATGAACGCGCGTCAGCCGCTGACCCGCGACAAACTGATGAACCTGGCCCGTGGCCGCGAGTGGGATGCCCTGGAGCGTTCCATCGACGTGCAGATTTCCCGTCTGCGCCGGATGATCGAGCCGGATCCGTCCAAACCACGCTATATCCAGACGGTCTGGGGTGTGGGCTACGTGTTCGTACCGGACGGCGCCGCCACCAAGTGATCGGCGATTTGTAGGAGCGGGTCTGCGCATCGGGTTGATCAACCCTCTACGCAGACTCGCAATCCGCAATATGCGAGCATGGCTCGCTCCTGCAAGTGTGTAACGGTTATCGATGAAAACCCCCGTCTGGTTCCCCCAAAGTTTTTTCTCCCGCACCCTGTGGCTGGTGCTCATCGTCGTGCTGTTTTCCAAGGCGCTGACCCTGGTTTATCTGTTGATGAACGAGGACGTCCTGGTGGATCGCCAATACAGCCACGGCGTCGCCCTGACGTTGCGCGCCTATTGGGCGGCCGATGAAGAAAATCGCGCAAAGATTGCCGATGCCGCAACCCTGATCCGGGTAGTCGGCGCCGGTGTACCGGAGGGCGAACAACACTGGCCTTACAGTGAAATCTATCAGCGGCAGATGCAGGCGGAGCTGGGCGCCGATACCGAAGTGCGCTTGCGCATGCACTCGCCGCCGGCGCTGTGGGTGCGTGCGCCAAGCCTCGGTGACGGCTGGCTGAAAGTGCCGTTGTACCCGCATCCATTGCGCGGCCAGAAAATCTGGAACGTGCTCGGCTGGTTCCTCGCCATCGGCTTGCTGTCCACCGCCTCGGCGTGGATTTTCGTCAGCCAGCTCAACCAGCCATTGAAGCGCCTGGTGTACGCCGCCCGACAACTCGGTCAGGGCCGCAGCGTCCGTCTGCCGATCAGCGACACACCGAGCGAGATGACCGAGGTGTATCGCGCCTTCAACCAGATGGCCGAAGACGTCGAACAGGCCGGTCGCGAGCGTGAGTTGATGCTGGCGGGGGTCTCCCATGATTTGCGTACACCGCTGACGCGCCTGCGTCTGTCGCTGGAGCTGATGGGCGATCGCAACGATTTGACCGACGACATGGTGCGCGACATCGAAGACATGGACGCGATTCTCGACCAGTTCCTCGCGTTCATTCGCGACGGTCGTGACGAGTCGGTGGAGGAAGTCGATCTGAGCGATCTGGTGCGTGAAGTGGCCGCGCCGTACAACCAGAACGAAGAGAAGGTGCGGTTGCGTCTGGAACCGATCCAGCCGTTTCCACTGCGCCGGGTGTCAATGAAGCGCCTGCTGAACAACCTGATCGGCAACGCCCTGAACCATGCCGGCAGTGGCGTCGAAGTCGCGGCTTATGTGTCCGGTGACACCAGCGCGCCGTACGTGGTGTTGAGCGTGATGGACCGGGGGGCGGGGATCGATCCGTCGGAGCTTGAGGCGATCTTCAACCCGTTCACCCGTGGCGACCGTGCCCGGGGCGGGAAAGGTACCGGGCTGGGGTTGGCGATCGTGAAGCGGATTGCTTCGATGCATGGCGGCAATGTTGAATTACGTAACCGCTCCGGGGGTGGATTGGAAGCGCGAGTCAGGTTGCCGCTGGGGTTGATGTTGCCTCGAGATGCCGTTTAATCCATTAAACCCTCACCCCAGCCCTCTCCCAGAGGGAGAGGGAGCTGACCGAGGTGTCTGGCGTCATACATCGACTTGAAAGACTGGGGGCGATTGTGGATTCGGCACTGCAGTATCAGGTCGGCGTATCTTTTAAGCATCCCCCAATCAGTCCCCTCTCCCTTTGGGAGAGGGTTAGGGTGAGGGCTCTTGCTCCTCGCTTTAGCCTTTGCCTTTGGTGCGGGTCATGTTCGGCCCGCCATTCTTCTCAAGATGCTCGATGATGATCCCCGCCACGTTCTTGCCAGTGGTGGTCTCGATCCCTTCCAGGCCCGGCGACGAGTTCACCTCCATCACCAGCGGCCCGTGGTTCGAGCGCAAAATATCCACACCCGCCACCGCCAGCCCCATGACCTTGGCCGCACGCAACGCGGTCATGCGTTCTTCCGGGGTGATCTTGATCAGGCTGGCGCTGCCGCCACGGTGCAGGTTGGAGCGAAACTCGCCCGGCTTGGCCTGACGCTTCATGGCGGCGATCACCTTGTCGCCGACCACGAAGCAGCGGATGTCCGCACCGCCCGCCTCCTTGATGTATTCCTGGACCATGATGTTCTGCTTCAGGCCCATGAACGCCTCGATCACCGATTCAGCTGCGGTCGCGGTTTCGCACAGCACCACGCCGATACCCTGAGTGCCTTCCAATACCTTGATCACCAGCGGCGCTCCGTTGACCATGTCGATCAGGTCGGGAATGTCATCCGGCGAGTGAGCGAAACCGGTGACCGGCAGGCCGATGCCACGCCGCGACAGCAGTTGCAGCGAACGCAGTTTGTCCCGCGAGCGGGCGATGGCCACCGATTCGTTGAGCGGAAACACCCCCATCATTTCGAACTGGCGCAACACCGCGCAGCCATAGAACGTCACCGACGCACCGATCCGCGGGATCACCGCATCGAAGCCTTCCAGCGGCTTGCCGCGATAGTGGATCTGCGGCTTGTGGCTGGCGATGTTCATGTAGGCGCGCAAAGTGTCGATCACCACCATTTCATGCCCGCGCTCGGTGCCGGCCTCGACCAGACGACGGGTGGAATACAGACGCGGATTCCGCGACAGCACAGCGATCTTCATGCAACACCTGTGGAGGAGGTAGATACCGGGAACACCGGCTTGTCTTGTACATATTTGATGCCCGGATTGACCACCAGTTGGCCATCGATCAGGGCTTTGGAACCGAGCAACAGGCGATAGCGCATGGACTTGCGGCAGGCGAGGGTGAACTCGACTGCCCAGACCCGATCACCGAGGGCCAGGGTGGTGCTGATCACATAGCGCACCTGCGCCTGGCCGTTGGAGCTTTTAATGGTTTTGCGCGTCACCAGCGGCGCTTCGCAGCGCCGGTGACGCAACTGCACCACGGTGCCCAGGTGCGCGGTGAAGCGCACCCACTTCTCGCCGTCGCGTTCGAACGGCTCGATGTCGGTGGCATGCAGGCTGGAGGTGCTGGCGCCGGTATCGATTTTCGCCCGCAGGCCGGCGACTCCCAGATCGGGGAGCGCCACCCACTCGCGCAGACCGACAACGGTCAAATGGTCAAATGTCTTCAAAGGTAATCAACCGGCAGAAACCGCTCGGGCCGCGTACGGCCGAATCGCGGTATTCACGCAGAATAAGGGTTAAAAGGCGACAGATTTCTACGGCCCGGATCGCCGACGCTTCAAGCAGGTATCGGCTGGTGCGCATTGTAATCCGGGACCGGGTAATTCATGGCACGACAGAAACGGTAGTACAGTTCATCAATATTTCAGAATGAGGAAATTCCATGGCACAAAAAAGCGAAGAGGACGACAAGGTCCGTCTCGATAAATGGTTGTGGGCGGCGCGTTTTTATAAGACCCGGGCTCTGGCCAAAGCGGCCATCGAGAGTGGCAAGGTGCATTGCCGGGGAGAGCGCTGCAAGCCTGGCAAAGAGCCACGCATTGGCGATGAGTTCGAAATCCGGACCGGTTTTGAAGAACGCACGGTGAGGGTTGAAGCCTTGTCGATCGTGCGTCGCGGCGCACCCGAAGCGCAGACGCTGTATACCGAGACCGAGGCGAGTATTGCCAAACGTGAAGCGGCTGCGGCGATGCGCAAGGCCGGGGCGTTGGGCGTGAGTACCGACGGCAAGCCTAGCAAGAAGCAGCGGCGGGATCTGTTCAAGTTTCGTGGCAACAGCAATAGCGATTGACCGGCACGGCACACCATTGTGGCGAGGGAGCTTGCTCCCGCTGGAGGCCGAAGGACTCCCAATCCAGTCGATCATGTATTTCAAAATACAACCAAGTCGACTGGTCCAGTGACTGCTGCGCAGTCAAGCGGGAGCAAGCTCCCTCGCCACAGGTGTGTGCAAACTGTCAGTGCGCGGCAGACACCACACTCATCCGCGAGATCAGCGGCAGCTTGCCCAGCAGATTGAAAACCGGCGCAGTCACCTTCAGCCAGAAGTTGGCAGCGTGATAGGCAAACGGCGTGTAGTAACCCCAACCCAACGCCCACACCGCCAGCAGCATGCCGCCGATGTAATCGTCCTGACCCCAATGCGCGCCGGCCACCAGACGTGGCAGCATGAACAGCAATGCCAGACCCCAGATCGTCAGGAACTGGCCGACCGAGCGACTGAACACCCCCATGAACAGCGCCCAGATCAACAACACCGAAGCGTGGTCACCGGGGAAGCTCTGGCTCGAGCGATCCTTCAGCTCCCAGGCTTTTTCCAGATGCGGGAAGTAGTCACTCAGGTGCACCGCGCCTTCCAGCACCATCGATGGGCTGCTGTGCTGCCAGTCCATGTAGTCGGCGAATTTGGAAAACAGCGCGCGAATCACCACCATCAACAGCAGAATCGAGAAAAAACCGAAAAAGGCGCGACGTACATCAATCGCCTTGAACACCCAGTCACCCTTGATCAGCAGCGTCAGCAGGATCAGACCGACGACGATGTCGAACGGACGCAGACTTGCAATTGCCCAGATGTGGAGCCATATGGGGTTGCTGGCCAGTGGTGCATTGAGTGAGCGGAACAGCCACTCGTCGAAAATCACACACAGCATCTGGCCTGTAGGCCATAACCAGAAAGCCAGTAGCGCCAATGGCACTACGTTACATAGAACCAGCCGGCCGAGGTTCCACCTTGATTGGAACAAACCCGGATTGTTCATAAAATGCCTCCCGTGGCTGAACATTTCGCACCAAATGGGTGCGGATAAGTGCGGGATTTTCAACTTTTGTAACCATTTTGTCATCAATTCAGATACCCAGACCTATGACCGACCTACCGGATACCGACTACACCCAACGCTTCATCTTCGATGACAGCGACACTCGCGGCGAACTGGTGGCGCTGGAACGCAGCTACGCCGAAGTCCTCGCCAAGCACCCGTACCCGGAGCCTGTCGCGCAATTGCTGGGCGAATTGATGGCGGCCGCCTCGTTGCTGGTGGGCACGCTGAAATTCGATGGCTTGCTGATTTTGCAGGCGCGCTCCGAAGGCCCGATTCCACTGCTGATGATCGAGTGCTCCAGTGAGCGCGAGATCCGTGGTCTGGCGCGCTACAACGCCGACCAGATCGCTGCGGATGCCACCCTTGCCGACCTGATGCCGGGCGGTGATCTGACCCTGACCGTCGACCCGACGATCGGCCAGCGTTACCAGGGCATTGTCGACCTCGATGGTGAAACCCTGTCGGAATGCTTCACCAATTATTTCGTCATGTCGCAACAGGTCGGCACGCGCTTCAAGCTGTTCGCCGACGGCCGTCGTGCCCGCGGCATGCTGCTGCAACAACTGCCGGCCGACCGTCTGAAAGACGAAGAAGAGCGCGCCGCCAGCTGGCAGCACGTCACCGCACTGGCCAGCACCCTGACTGCCGACGAATTGCTCAGCCTGGACAACGAAACCGTCCTGCACCGTCTCTACCACGAGGAGCAGGTGCGCCTGTTCGATGTGCAGACCTTGCGCTTCCGTTGCAGCTGCTCGCGGGAACGCTCGGGCAATGCGCTGGTCAGTCTGGGTCTGGAAGATGCGCAGGCACTGGTGGCCGAAAGGGGTGGCGAAGTCGAGATCGATTGCCAGTTCTGCAACCAGCGTTACCTGTTCGACGCGGCCGATATTGCTCAATTGTTTGCTGGCGCAGGCGTCGACACGCCGTCAGATACCCGGCACTAAAACGGTTCAGCGCAGGTAAATTCACTGCGTAACGACGGAATTTCGCCGTTACGACGGGAGGACCCTACTCTTTTTGGGCTTTTCTGGCATAATCCGGCCCACTTTTTTCGCGGTAGTAGTGCACGACTTTCTACTACAAAACGTTTGGAGCACACTCGGCCACTGGCCGACGGGGAACCTCATGACGCAAGCCAATAACGCCGTGTACACCGATCTGAGTGTTGATGATCTGGTAAAAGAAGCCCTGCAACGCGGTGAGGGCGAGCTTGCCGATACCGGCGCTCTGGTCGTTCGCACCGGTCACCGTACCGGTCGTTCGCCAGTCGATCGTTTCATCGTTGAAGAGCCTTCCACCCAGGCCGCTATTGCCTGGGGCCCGATCAACCGCAAGTTCCCGGCCGACAAGTTCGACGCGCTGTGGGCTCGTGTCGAGGCGTTCAACAACGCGCAAGAGCACTTTGTTTCCCACGTGCATGTAGGTGCGGCTGAAGATCACTACCTGGCCGTGAAAATGACCACTCAGACTGCCTGGCAGAACCTGTTCGGTCGTTGCCTGTTCATCAACCCGGCCCAGTACAACCCGGCCGGTCGTGAAGAGTGGCAAGTGCTCAACGTGGCCAACTTCGAGTGCGTGCCTGAGCGTGACGGCACCAACTCCGACGGTTGCGTGATCATCAACTTCGCGCAGAAGAAAGTGCTGATCGCCGGCATGCGTTACGCCGGTGAAATGAAGAAAGCCATGTTCTCCGTGCAGAACTTCCTGCTGCCGGCCGCTGACGTGCTGCCAATGCACTGCGCTGCCAACATCGGCGAAGAAGGCGACGTGACCCTGTTCTTCGGTCTGTCGGGCACCGGTAAAACCACCCTGTCGGCCGATGAAAGCCGTTACCTGATCGGTGACGACGAACACGGCTGGGGCGAAGGCGTGGTGTTCAACATCGAAGGCGGTTGCTATGCCAAGTGCATCGACCTGTCCGAGAAGAACGAGCCGGTTATCTGGAAAGCCATCAAGCACGGCGCAGTCCTGGAAAACGTGGTCATCGACGACGCCAAGCATGCTGACTACGCCGATGTCAGCCTGACCCAGAACAGCCGCGCGGCCTACCCGCTGGAGCACGTTGCCAAGCGTTCCGAGAAGAACCTGGGCGGCGAGCCAAACGCGGTGATCTTCCTGACCTGCGACCTGACCGGCGTGCTGCCGCCAGTGTCGATCCTCAACGAAGAACAAGCGGCCTACCACTTCCTGTCCGGCTACACCGCGCTGGTGGGCTCGACTGAAATGGGTTCGGGCAGCGGCATCAAGTCGACCTTCTCCACCTGCTTCGGCGCACCGTTCTTCCCGCGTCCGGCTGGCGAATACGCTGAACTGCTGATCAAGCGCATCCGCGGCTTCGGCTCCAAGGTCTACCTGGTCAACACCGGCTGGACCGGCGGTGGCTACGGCGTCGGCAAACGCTTCAACATCCCGACCACCCGTGCGGTGATCGCAGCGATCCAGAGCGGCGCGCTGATCGGTGCCGCCACCGAGCACCTGGACACCATCAACCTCGACGTGCCACTGGCCGTACCGGGCGTTGAAACCAACCTGCTCAACCCACGCAACACCTGGGCTGACAAGGCTGCCTACGACGAAGCTGCCAAGGCGCTGGCCGGTCTGTTCATCGAGAACTTCAAGAAGTTCGAAGTGAGCGACGCGATCAAGGCGGCGGGTCCGAAGTTGTAAGATTGGTTTGTAGTAACGAGAAAGCCGCCTCTAGAGGCGGCTTTTTTGTGGGTGCTGGTTTAGCTGCCGTTATCGGCTTGACTGCCATTATTCCCGCAGAAGTTGGGGTAAGCGGCCAGAATAATGCCACCTGGGAGCAAGACGCTCCCAGAATCTACTTCTTCTTTATGGCCATCGCCGCTTGGTATGCACCACTCGCAAAATCTCTACAAAATCGTCTTTGATCGTGTAAATGATCATGTAGTTTGGAGTTGCAACTATTTCACGGGTGCCTCCTGCAATCCCCCTTCTATATAAAAACGGACGCTGGCGGGCTCTCTCTCCTTTCAACTCGAAGATCTCATCGAGATCAACTGCTGCATCAGGATTGTCCAGACTGATGTGCTGTAGGATTTCCTCTCGGTCATCAAGCGCCTCTTGGCGCCAGACGAGCCTCATCAACGCACTCGTTGACGAAGTGCTTCACGTTTGGCGGCAAATATTCGACGGGCCTCTTCATCGCTGACACTTGGTCTCGGGTCATCAATGCTGATCTGCACCTGCTTCTTGACCCACTCTTCATAGGCTGCCGCTTCGTGGGCCAGCTTCATTGCGTCGGCACGGTCAGGCCGGGTGTAGGTTCTTATTTGAAGGGGGTCGTAGTCAGAGGTATCCACATCAAAATGCTCGATTCCCAGCTCTCGCAAATAGGCCACCAATGTTTCCAGGCGCTTGAACAGGCGCACTTGGCGACTGCGCTGAGCAGTCAGCACGCTTTCATTACCTCCATGTCGAATCTGTATGGACCATCCACCCGGCTTGGCGGCGATATGAGTGCTGCTTACCGAACCGCTTTCTAAAAGTCGCGACAAAGTGCTGTGGTCGATGGTTTCGGTAGTCATGAAGTCAAGCTCCTGATTGAACAGTGGCTGATATCGTACGCAATCAATAATAGTTTGCAAATTTCAACTCCTAGCTGGATGCCGGATGCCCAGCGTCAATGATGTTTGGTCAGGCAGGTTATTCTCGGTGTCAGTGCGCCTGCTTCAGTGCATTGTCAGGCCGGTGCTTTCCAGCCGAGCATCTGCTGCTGCGCGACCTGCAGCAGGTCACAGCCATCCTGCGTCAGCAGATAGAGGGCGTGGGTGATATGGGGGATGTCTTCGACGTCGGCTTGTTTGAAGCTGAGGCAGTAGAGGGTTTTCAGCAGGTCGCTGGAGGCGCGCAGGCGTTGGACGGCGCATTCGAGGATGTCTTGCGGGTTGGCCGCTGTGTCGATGATCAGGGGCTAGGTGTCGGTGAGGTTGGATTCGAGTGAGCGGTAGCGATCAGCGGGTAATTGATTCCATGTTTTCATTTTGTTGATCCTCAAATGCTTCAAGTGAAGCCACCACATCGTGACCAAGCGACAGGAGGCGACTGTGTTCGGGTTGGTCAACCGGTGAGGATCGTGCGCAGACCCGGCACACCCGAAGGTGTCCCAAACACAGCCACCATAAAACTGCAGGCAATTGAGTGCCGGCAGCATACAGCGGACGCGTATGCACGATCCATTCAGGTGACCAAGCCCGAGCCGCTGATTTGCCAGCGACATTCTCGACTATAGATCTGTGCCCTCAAGCCGCGATAGGCGACAAAGAGTCGTGGCGTGTAGGAACGGGATGAAGATTTCATCGGATGTTCCTACCGGTCTTTCATCATTTTTCAACGCAAATGCTGATACGCCGAAATATCCAGCAAGCTGGTTGCCAAACCGGTCGCCGGCTTGTAGATCTCGCCCTTCACGCTGGTGAACGGTACACCTTTGCTGCCCAGCGAAACGTAGCGCTCGCCTTGGTCCAGCTCGGTGAAGTAGGTGTAGGAATGTTTGTGCATCAGTGTGTATTTGGCTTTATCGCGTGCGATGCCGTTGGTGAGGTTTTCCAGATCGGCCTGGGTCAGATTCAACGTTTTTTGCAGTTGCACGCCCCAGCGTTTGAGACAGGTTTCGGCGAGGTGGCGCACGATGCGTCCGGGCTCGGACAGCGCTTTCAGATCATTGGCGCCGGTCGGGACGCCGCCGCTGCTGGTGGCATTGCCGGCCATGGTGGCGTGGCGGCCAGCCATAGGATAGATGTAGGTTTTAGTGCCGGTAGCGGTCTGCGGGATGACGCAGCTGAAACCTTTGGAGCGTTCGTCACGAGCATAGAACGCTACATACTCTTTGACGTTGGCCGCGAGTTTGACCCGCTCTTCCTGAAAGTTACCAATGCCTGGCACGGGATCAAGAGCAAAGATATTGACCGGGATGTTTTTCAGCAGACTGTCCTTGAACATTGCATTGGCCAACATATGGCAACTGATGCCGCCTCGGCTCCAACCGACGAGATTGACTTGAGTAGGAATAACACCATCCTTGCGGTGGGTTTTGATAATTCCTTCCTGTAATTGCTGCTGGGTAATGCTGCGATTACCATAATTATATTTGCGCCAGAACCAGGAACCCTCGGCTTTTACATCTTCGATCGGAATGCCGGCCGCTTTCAGCCGATTGTATTCGGCTTCAGTCAGTTGCTCGCGTTGCCAGTCGCACTTGCCCTTGATGATATTGAGCGCATGCAACACGTTTTCTTCCCAGCCCTTGCCGAACAAGGTGCCGCTCATGCCGTATTCCTTGGTCTTGGTGAATAGATCGTCGGCCTGCATGTTGCCGCTGCCGGGGCCATCGACCACGATCCATTCGGCGAACTCGTAACCCGTATGATTGGCAGCCAAGGTGGAAATCAGTTCGCCGTCCCAGAAGTTTTCGTGGGTAACGTCGAATTTATTGGAACCAGTGCCGCAAAAAAATATAGTTAAAACAGTCATTGTGTTGCTCTCGGTTGAAGTAAGAGTCAACAACTTAGGTCTTCTTGGATTGTTTATTAAAGCATTCTGTTGTTTCTGGATTTTAGTTGTTTTCAGTGTGGGTCTGGTTGTTGCGGTTTATGTTTTGCTACTTCGAGCAAATCACAACCGTCCTGCACTAATAAATAAAGAGCATTAACGATGTTAGGTATATCTTTAACATCAGCCTGTTTGAAACATAAACAGTAAAGGGTTTCCAGCAGATCGCTGGCGGCACGCAGTCGCTGGTCAGCGGCATCAAGCAGATCGCGATGGCTGGAGTGAGTATCGATGACCAATACGGGATTTTCGTTGTAGCAAGTCTTCAAGGGGCGATAGCGGGTAATCATGGTGAGGCTTGTCCTTTACAAAGGCACTCGGGCGGGGCTGATTCAGTGGTCAGTCGCGCCGGCCACTATAGAAGTGCGTGGCGAGCACTCACAAGAGCGCCGCAATGGACGGCGTTCGTAGGGGATTTTCCGAGGGCCGGGCATATGCCCTACAAGGTTTTGCGGCTTTTTTGCGGTGAAACCCCTAGCGCAGAAATTTCCCACTGGATTCACAGGCGTTTCTTGGCAAATCTATGTATGGTGCGCGCCAGAATTTGTAGGACGTTTCCAAGCGTCCGATACGCGCTTAAAGGGAATTGAGTATGCAGTGGCTACGTATGGCCTCGATTTTATTGCTGTGGGCCAGTGGTTGCCGTTTGGCCATGGCGTCTGATGCCGGCAACGGCTGGATGTTTGCCGACCTTGAACGCACCGGTTGGCCCGATGCGCTCTCCAGCCAGACCGGCATCGATACCGCCTCGCGCGCCGAGGTGTTGATGTTCGGCAGGGCCTTGCTCGCCAGTGAAGCGCTGGACGAGGTGGGGCTGGAGCAGCGACTGGGTGTGCCGCATGTGCAGCTCAAGTCAATCAGGCAGGTGCGTGACGGTCTGTGGGATCGTTTGTTGAGCACCTATCGCAACGCCAGTCTGGACTGTGACGGACAACCGTTCTGCCCGCGCGTGCGCAGTGTCGCGGAACTGCGGCAGTTGGCGGCAGCTTTCACCGGTGACATCAGCCCGGCCCATGCAACGTGGGCGAGCAAGAGCCAGGGCGTGCATGAGCTGGTGTTGAACGAGCAGTTGCGAGTGGCGGTTTTAAAGCCGTGAATTGTTTGTTTTTGTTTTGTTCTACGGGGCCTCTTCGCGAGCAGGCTCGCTCCTGCAGTGGACCGAGTTGTCTGCGCCATTGGCTGTATCATCCCGAATTGAATTGACCCCGGCCTTTTCTCGACTCGCTGCGATCGCCCGCTAGGCTGTTGGCATCACAGCGGTCAACGGAGTGACAGCGCATGCACAACACCCTGGAACAGGTTTTCGGTTATCCACAGTTTCGACCCGGGCAGGAAGCCGCGATCAGCGCGGTACTGGCGGGACGTTCGGCGGCAGCGATTTTCCCCACCGGGTCCGGCAAGTCGCTGTGCTATCAAGTGCCGGCGCTGTTGCTGCCGCATCTGACCCTGGTGGTCTCACCACTGTTGGCGTTGATGCAGGATCAACTGGCATTCCTCAAGCATCACGGCATCAGTGCCGGCAGCATCGATTCGGCACAAAGCCGCGATGACGCCAATGATGTGATGGCGCGCGCCCGTTCGGGTGAATTGAAGATTCTGATGATCTCGGTGGAGCGCCTGAAGAACGAGCGGTTCCGCAATTTTTTGCAGCAGGTGCCGATCTCGCTGCTGGTGATTGACGAAGCGCACTGCATCTCGGAGTGGGGCCACAACTTCCGCCCTGACTATCTGAAACTGCCGGACTATCAACGCCAGTTCAATATCCCGCAAACCCTGCTGCTGACGGCCACGGCGACGCCGAAAGTCATCGCCGACATGCAAGCCAAATTCGCCATCGCCGCCGAAGATGTGGTGACCACCGGTTTCTATCGCCCCAACCTCAATCTGCTGGTGGAACCGGTGCGTGGCCAGGACAAGCGCCGGCGGCTGGTGGAGTGGATGAGCGAGCGTCCGGGCCAGCCGAGCATCGTCTATGTCACGTTGCAGAAAACCGCCGAGCACATCGCCGAGCATCTGGGGCGCAACGGCATACAAGCCGAGGCTTATCATGCCGGGTTGCCCAACGATCAGCGCGAGGCGATCCAGAAGCGCTTCATGGCCGGGCAGTCCAATTGCATTGTCGCGACCATTGCCTTCGGTATGGGTATCGACAAGAGCGACATCCGCAACGTGGTGCATTTCGACCTGCCGAAATCCATCGAGAACTACAGCCAGGAGATTGGTCGCGCCGGACGGGACGGACAGCCGTCGGATTGCCTGGTGCTGGCCAACCGCGACAGCCTCAACGTGCTGGAAAACTTCGTCTACGGCGATACCCCGGAGCGCGAAGGGATTCGTTGTGTGCTGGAAGAAATGCAGGCTGCCGCAGCCGAAGGGCAGTGGGAGTTTCTGCTCGGGCCACTGGCTGATCAGAGCAACATTCGCATGCTGCCGCTGAAGACTTTGCTGGTGCAAATGGAGTTGCGTGGTTTCATCGCGCCGCGCTATGCCTATTACGCCGAATACCGTTTCAAATACCTGCTGGAACCGGAAGCGTTGCTTGAGCGTTTTGAAGGTGAGCGCAGGGATTTTGTCGCAGCGATCATCCAGACTTCCAGCCGCGCACGTACCTGGGCCACGGTGAATTTCGAGGCGATGTACACGCAGTATTCGGCTGAGCGCAATCGGGTGGTGACGGCGCTGGACTACTTCCAGGAAAAGGGCTGGGTCGAGCTTGAGAGCAAGCAGATGACCGAGGTCTACAACGTGCTGCACAGCGATTTCGACAGCGCTGTGCTGAGCGCCGAGTTGCACGAGTACTTCACCCGGCATGAACAGACTGAAGTCGCGCGGATTCACGCCATGCTCGAACTGTTCGCCACTGAGCGCTGCCTGGGTTATCGCCTGGCCGAGTACTTTGGCGACCACAATGCGCCCGAGCTCTGCGGGCACTGTTCGGTGTGCCACGGTAATGTCGCGCGGCTGCCGGCACCTCCCGAGTTGCCAGCGCTTGTGGATAAAAATTTCGCGGCGCTGTGCGGTGATTTTATCCACAAGCACCAGCAGCACACCGGCAGTGTGCCAACGGCCGAGCGCCTGACGCGGTTCCTGTGCGGAATCAGTGTGCCGTTGTTTACAAGGCTCAAGGCGCGGACGGTTGGCGGGTATGCGGCGCTGGAGGAGTATCCGTACGCGCAAGTCCGCAGTTGGACTCAAGAGCATCTCTGATCTGTCTGCAGGAGCTGCCAAAAGCTGCGATCTTTCAAAATCAAGATCAAAAGATCGCAGCCTTCGGCAGCTCCTACAGGGAGCGGTCTCAGGGCGATCAGGGCTTATCCATGCGCTGAATGCCGATCATCACGGTAATAAACTTCAAAAACGTCCAGTGCCTGACTATGGTGAAGGCTGTCTTCGGATCGCCAACAAGAGAACAACATGAGCCAGACAACTTTCGATATTCAGCGAGCTGCCGTGATTGGTGCGGGCACCATGGGTCGTGGCATTGTCATGTGCCTGGCCAATGCCGGCATCGCCGTGCAATGGGTCGATAACAATCCACAGATGCTTGAACAGGCGCTGGGCACGGTGGCCGACACGTATGCACACAACGTGCGCCAGGGCCGGATCGATCAGGCCGAGGCGGACGCGCGTGTCACGCGGGTCACCGTGGCGGCGGATTACGCAGCGATCCGCAATGTCGATCTGGTGATCGAAGCGGTGTACGAAAACCTTGAGCTCAAGCAGAAGATCTTTCGCGAGCTGGATGGCCTGCTCAAGCCTGAGGCGTTGTTGGCAAGCAATACGTCGGCGCTGGACATCGACGCGATTGCCGCCGCAACCAGACGTCCATCGCAAGTGCTCGGCCTGCATTTCTTCAGCCCGGCGCACATCATGAAACTGCTGGAAATCGTCCGTGGCGCGCAGACTTCACCGGCGGCGCTGGAAGCAGCCCTGGCGCTGGGCAATCGCATGGGCAAGGTCAGTGTGGTGTCGGGCAACTGCCACGGTTTTATCGGCAATCGCATGTTGCATCCGTATGTGCTGGAGGCGCGCAAGATGTTGCTCGAAGGCGCTTATCCACAGCAGGTCGATGCGGCCTTGCAGGGCTTCGGTTTCGCCATGGGGCCGTTTCGCATGTACGACGTGGTCGGCATCGATCTGGAATGGCGAACCCGTGAGCTGGCCGGCAAGGGGCAGGATGCGCCAGAGGTTCAAGTCGACAACCGGTTATGCGAGTTGGGGCGTTTCGGGCAGAAGTCCGGCAACGGTTACTACCACTACGAGCCGGGCAGTCGCCAGGCCGAGCATGATCCCGAGGTCGATGCGCTGATATTGCGCGTCAGCGAAGGCCTCGGCTTTCAGCGCCGGGAGATTGGGTCCGAGGAAATCCTCGAACGGTGCCTTCTGGCGCTGGTCAACGAGGGCGCGAAAATTCTGCAGGAAGGCATTGCCGATTCGGCGCATGACATCGATCAGGTTTACCTCAATGGCTACGGCTTCCCGGCGGACAGGGGCGGCCCGATGGCCTGGGCGGACGATCAGGGGCTGGCAGCCATTCACCAGCGCTTGCTGGCGCTGGAGACGCGACAGGGCGATCAATGGCGGCCGGCGCCACTGATTGGCGAGCTGGCGGCGCGAGGCAAAGGTTTTTACCTTTAGACTGGGCAGAAACTCAAGGAATCGACACCGATGTCCAGCACCATGGCGCAACGCACCGACTACCCGCATTTCCAGCCGATCACCACCCGCTGGCACGACAACGATGCTTATGGGCACATCAACAACGTTACCTACTACAGCTTTTTCGATACCGCGGTGAACATTTACCTGATTCAGGTCGGTGGCCTGGATATCCACGACGGCGAGGTGGTGGGTTTCGTCGTGAGTTCATCTTGCGATTATTTCGCCTCGATCGCGTTCCCGGACCTGATCGAGATCGGTCTGCGGGTCGGCAAGCTGGGTAACAGTTCGGTGCAATATGAACTGGCGGTGTTCAAGGTCGGTGAAAGCGAGGCGTGTGCGGCGGGGCGTTTTGTTCATGTGTTTGTGGATCGGACGAGCAATCAGCCGGTACCGATTCCTGGCCGGTTGCGTCAGGCTCTTGAGCGTTTGCTGGTGTGATAACGCAAAAAAGATCGCAGCCTGCGGCAATTCCTACAGGGTTCGACTGTAGGAGCTGCCGCAGGCTGCGATCTTTTGATCCGTTGCCCGCCAGGCTCAGCAATCAGCGGTGGTTGTAATACCGGTGATGCTTGCGATGGCCGTAGGCATGGCCGCGACCACGGTGGTCGTCGCGGTAGTAGCGACGGTGATCACGATCGCGATCGTAATGACGGTCGTCGTCGTTGCTCTTGTTGCCCATGTAGTTGCCCAGCGCGCCACCGGCGCCGCCACCTGCTGCGGCGCCGATCAGGCTGCCGGTGGTGCCGCCCATGCTGCGGCCGACCACGTTACCGCCGGCTGCGCCCAACGCACCGCCAATGGCCGCTTCGCCACGGCTGTGTTTGTTGGCGCCGACCGCGCTACCACCCGCGCCGCCCAGGGCTGCGCCAATGGTTGAACCTGTGCTGCCGCCTAAAGACTGACCGACGACCGAGCCAAGAACCCCGCCCAATGCGCCGCCCACACCTGCTTCGGTGGTGCCTCCGGCAGAAGCGAAGCCACTGACCAGGCCAAGGGACAACAAGAGAATCGAGGAGAACTTCATAGAGGAGCCTCAAAGGGATGACGGCGCGATCCTGAGGCTGTGTAACAAGGCTGACAATCGAAATCCGACGAATAACACGACTTGTATACAATTATGCAAGTTACTGTTTTGTATGCGGAACTTAAGCGATTTTCGCCGGTCTTCAGCTACTTCGGACAGGCCGCTTTTGTTAAAAAGCGGCCTTTTTTGTGGGCGTTTGAAAGTTTCAGGAAACAGAGACTCAACACAAATTCTGTGGCGAGGGAGCTTGCTCCCGCCGGGCCGCGAAGCGGCCCCAAAAAATGCAAACGGAGGCAGTCCTGCGGCCTCCAGCGGGAGCAAGCTCCCACGCCACAGGGCAGCGTCTTTAAGCGGACTTGGCCATGATCAACCCGGTCTCACTCGCCGCCTCAAGGCGGATCGCAATGAACTTCGATGTCGGCGTATGACTGCCATCCCCGGTGCTTTCCAGCGGCACCAGCGGATTCACCTCAGGGTAATAAGCCGCGGCCTGCCCCGCCGGGATATCAAACGCGAGCAAGGTAAAGCCCTTCACCCGACGCTCACGACCATCGTCCCAGATCGACACGATGTCGGCCTTCTGTCCCGGGCGGAAGCCCAGGCGAATGATGTCGGCCTCGTTGGCGAACAGCACATCGCGCTGACCCTTGACCCCACGATAACGGTCGTCGAGACCATAGATCGTGGTGTTGTACTGATCGTGGGAGCGCATCGATTGCAGGATCAGATCCGGCAGTTGCCCGGTGGCGCGGGTGCGTTCATGCACCAGATCCTTGGGCAGCAGGTTCGCGCGGAAGTTGGCCCGGCCTGAAGGGGTGTTCCACTTGCGCGCACCAGCGCTGTTACCGAGGTAGAAACCGCCCGGGTTCTTGACCTTTTCGTTGAAGTCCTTGAAGCCGGGAATGGTGTCGGCGATCAGGTCGCGGATGCGCCCGTAGTCGGCCACCAGCCAGTTCCAGTCCACCGGTTTGCTGCCCAGCGTGGCGGCGGCGATGCCGGCGATGATCGCCGGTTCCGAGCGCATCTGGTTCGACAGCGGCTGCAGCTGGCCATTGGAGGCATGGACCATGCTGAACGAGTCTTCCACGGTGACCGCCTGCGGGCCTTCGGTCTGGATATCGATGTCGGTACGGCCCAGGCACGGCAGGATCAGCGCGTCTTTTCCGTGGGCCAGATGGCTGCGGTTGAGCTTGGTGCTGATCTGCACAGTCAGGTCGCAATTGCTCAGCGCCGCGAAGGTGCGCGGGCTGTCCGGCGTGGCCTGGGCGAAGTTGCCACCCAGACCGATGAAGACCTTGGCGCGGCCCTCGGCCATGGCGTGAATCGCCTCGACCACGTTGTGCCCGTTGTCACGCGGCACCTTGAACTGGAAGCGCCGCTCGAGAGAATCGAGGAACGCCACCGGCGGACGCTCGTTGATGCCCATGGTGCGGTCGCCCTGCACGTTACTGTGACCGCGCACCGGGCACAGGCCGGCGCCAGGTTTGCCGACGTTGCCGCGCAGCAGCATCAGGTTGGCGATTTCCTGGATGGTCGGCACCGAGTGGCGATGCTGGGTGATGCCCATCGCCCAGCACATGATCACATTCTTGCCTTTGGCGTACATGCGCGCCGCTTGCTCGATCTCGACCAGAGTCAGGCCGGACTGCGCGACGATCTGCTCCCAAGGCGTGTCATCGACCACGCCGAGATACTCCAGCACGTTGGTGCTGTGGGCGTTAAGGAAATCATGATCGAACACCGCAGGATCACCTGCTTTCTGCGCATCGCGCTCCCACTGCAAGAGGAACTTGGCCATGCCGCGCAGGACCGCCATGTCGCCGCCCAGTGCCGGACGGAAGTACGCGGTGTTGGTCGGCTTGTCGCCGTTGGTGAGCATCTCGATCGGGTGCTGCGGGTGCTGGAAGCGTTCCAGGCCGCGCTCTTTCAGCGGGTTGATGCACACCACTTGCGCGCCGCGCTTCACCGCTTCACGCAGCGGTTCGAGCATCCGCGGATGGTTGGTGCCGGGGTTCTGGCCCCAGACGAAAATCGCGTCGGCGTGTTCGAAATCGTCGAAGGTTACGGTGCCTTTGCCGACGCCAACGCTCTGCGCCAACGCCACACCACTGGCCTCGTGGCACATGTTCGAGCAGTCCGGGAAGTTGTTGGTGCCGTAGGCGCGCACAAACAGCTGATACAGGTACGCCGCTTCGTTGCTGGCACGGCCCGAGGTGTAGAACTCGGCTTGATCCGGACTCGACAGCGCTTGCAGGTGTTTGCCGATCAGGGCGAAGGCATCGTCCCAGGCGATGGGTTTGTAGCGGTCGGTCTCGGCGTCGTAGACCATCGGCTCGGTCAGGCGGCCCTGGTATTCAAGCCAGTAGTCGCTCTGCTCCAGCAACGAAGTGACGCTGTGTTTGGCGAAGAACTTGCCGTCCACCCGACGCTTGGTCGCTTCCCAGTTCACTGCTTTGGCGCCGTTCTCGCAGAACTTGACCATGCCGCTTTCCGGCGAATCGCCCCAGGCGCAGCCCGGACAGTCGAAGCCGCCGTTCTGGTTAGTCTTGAGCATCATGCGCAGGTTTTTCAGCGCGTTGTCGCTGGTCAACCAGGCCTGGGCCACACTGATCAGGGCACCCCAGCCGCCGGCTGCACCTTTGTAAGGTTTGTAGCGCGGGACAGGTTTCTGGTCGGCTTGATGATGTTGGCTCACGCTTGATTCTCCATCGCTGGGCTGTAGACCCGCGGCGCATTCTTCTGCGGCAGGTGGATGAGATTGAGGTTGTGACGACGGGCCCATTGCACGGCAAGGCCCGTGGGCGCGGACAGGCTGACCAGAGTCTGGATGCCGGCGCGTAAAACTTTCTGGATCAATTCGAGACTGCAGCGGCTGGTGACAATCGCCAGGCCGCCTTCTGTGGAAATCTTCTGGCGGATCAGCCCGCCAATCAGTTTGTCGAGGGCGTTGTGCCGGCCAATGTCTTCACGGCCCAGCAGCAATTCACCGCTGGCGTTCATGAACACCGCCGCGTGGACCGCGCCGCAGTGCTGACCAAGCGGCTGGAACGCGCCGATGCGCTGGCGCAGGCCGTCGAGCCATGCGGCGGGCGGTAACGGTGCTCCGGGCAGGACGTTCAGATCGGGCAACGCTTGCTCGACGGCTTCAACGCCGCACAATCCGCAGCCGCTGGTGCCGGCCAGTTGTCGGCGCTGCTGCTTGAGGTTCCAGAACGCGCGGTTGGCGATAGTCACTTGCGCGTATTGCGCGGAGCCTGCGCCGGTCAGTTGCAGGTCATAGATGTCGCTGGCGTCTTCGATGATGCCGCTGCCGAGGCTGAAACCGACGATGAAGTCTTCCAGATCCGTCGGCGTTACCAGCATCACCGCCTGACTGATGCCGTTGTAGGCGATCGCCAGCGCGACTTCCTCGGCGAGCGCGGTGCTGGCCGATTCCACGAGGGGCAGATCGCTGTAGCTGTAGGTCTGGCTGGCGGCGGGCGCGGGCGTTTCGAGTGCAGGCGCCGCGCAAGTTGGGCGCTTGGCGTTCATGGCATCACCGACGGATTGATCAACGCTAAGACTAGGCGCGGCAACTTGTCGCGTCTAATCGGTACTGTCGATCTATTGATAGATGGCGTCGATCAAGCGGCTGCCGGGTCATTGGTCGGCCCGGAACCGGGTTGCTCTGGTGTGGTCTAGGCTTGGACGTCTGGAACCCAAATCAAGGAGTGTGCGCTATGAGTCTGTTGAGCTTTGTGAAAGAAGCCGGTGAAAAGCTGATCGACCTGCTGACCCCGGGCAATGCCAATGCCAGTGAGCAGTTGAAGGAACATATCAGCAAGGTCGGGTTGGGCAACCCGAATGTTCAGGCCACCGTGGACGGCGACAAGGTGACGGTCACCGGTGAAGTCGCCAGCCAGGAGGAGAAGGAAAAGATTTTGCTGGCGGTGGGTAATATCGAAGGCGTGGGCAGCGTTGATGATCAGATCACCGTGACCGGGCCGGTGGTGGCCGCCGCGCGTTTTGTCGTGGTGAAAAAGGGCGACACCCTCAGCGCGATTTCCCTGGCGGTGTATGGCAACGCCAACCAGTACAACAAGATCTTTGAGGCCAACAAGCCAATGCTCAAGGATGTAAACAAAATCTACCCGGGCCAGACCCTGCGTATCCCCGAGTAACACATAACCCGTGTAGGAGCTGCCGCAGACTGCGATCTTTTGATCTTGTTTTTTTAAAATCAAAGTCAAAAGATCGCAGCCTGCGGCAGCTCCTACAGGGGGTCAGAGGCCGACAATCAAATCGCGGTAGTCTTCAACCGCCACAAACTCGGCCGTGTCCTTCGGCCCCTTGCGACTGTCCGGCTCCTTCACCGCCAACAGATGCGCCACGCCGAAATCCCGGGCGCTGCGCAGGATCGGCAAGGTGTCATCGATAAACAGGCTGCGCGCCGGATCAAAGTCGATGTCCGCCTGCAGGGCATCCCAGAACTGCGGATTTTCCTTGGGAAACCCGTAATCGTGCGAGCTGATCAGCCGCTCGAAATAGGGCGCCAGTTCAATTCGTTCCAGTTTCAGCGACAGCGAATCGCGGTGTGCATTGGTGATCATGATCACCCGTTTGCCGGCGTTTTTAATCGCTTGCAGAAACGTGTCGGCATCCGTACGCAGGGCGATCAAGTGTGCGGTTTCCAGTTTCAGTTCACGCACCGAGAGCTTCAACTCGGTACTCCAGAAATCCAGGCAGTACCACTGCAGTTGTCCGGCATGACGCTCAAACAGCGGCTGCAATTCCATGTCGGCCATGGCCCGGCTCACCCCGTGCAGTTCGGCGTAGCGCTGCGGCAGGTGTTCCAGCCAGAAATGGTTGTCGAAGTGCAGGTCCAGCAGCGTACCGTCCATGTCCAGCAGGACGGTATCGATGTCAGACCACGGTAAAGAAGGCATGGCAACGTCTCGAGCGGTAGAAAGATATCCGACACAAACAATCGGGAAAGCCGCGTTATAGTAGCGCGTTCACGCCAAGGAGCTTTGCATGCGCCAGAAACCCACTGTACTCGCCCGCGAGATCGTCGCCACCAGTCGTCTGTTTTGCGTCGAAGAACTGAAGCTGCGTTTTTCCAATGGCGTGGAACGCACTTACGAGCGTCTGGTCGGCAAAGGCGCGGGTTATGGCGCGGTGATGATCGTGGCGATGCTCGACAGCGAACACGCGGTGCTGGTCGAGGAATACTGCGGCGGCACTGACGAGTACGAACTGTCCCTGCCCAAAGGCCTGATTGAGCCGGGCGAAGATGTGCTGGCAGCGGCCGAGCGCGAACTCAAGGAAGAGGCCGGTTTCGGTGCGCGCCAACTGGAACATCTGACTGAGTTGTCGCTGTCGCCCGGTTACATGAGTCAGAAGATCCAGGTGGTGTTGGCCTCCGACCTCTACGAGGAGCGTCTGGAGGGCGACGAGCCCGAGCCGATGCGCGTTGACAAGGTCAACCTGGGGGAGCTGGCGGCGCTGGCGCAAAACCCGCAATTTACCGAAGGCCGTGCCCTGGCGGCGCTGTATCTGGCGCGTGATCTGCTGACGCAGCGCGGGTTCTTTCGGTCGTGAGTGAGATATCGATGAAGTTTCCGCATCCGTTGATGGCGCCAGTGGTTGAGCTGGCATTGCAGGCTGGCGAGGCGATTCTGCCGTTCTGGCGCTCTGGCGTGGAGGTCACCGCCAAGTCCGATGATTCACCGGTGACCGCAGCGGACATGGCCGCGCACCATGTCATCGTCGCCGGGCTGACCGCGCTGGACTCCAGTATTCCGATTCTGTCCGAGGAAGACGCCAACATTCCGCAGAGCGTGCGCGCCGGGTGGCAGCGCTGGTGGCTGGTGGATCCGCTGGATGGCACCAAGGAGTTCATCAGCGGCAGTGAAGAATTTACCGTGAACATCGCGCTGATCGAAAACGGGCGGGTGGTGTTTGGCGTGGTGACGATGCCGACCAATGGCCGGTTCTATGTCGGCGGAGCCGGTCTCGGCGCGTGGCGTGGGGACAAAGGTGGTTCGCCGGTGGCGATTGAGGTGCGTGAGGTGCTCGCGCCCGGTGAAGCGTTCACCGTGGTGGCGAGCCGTCGGCACTCGAGTCCGGAGCAAGAGCGGCTGCTTGCCGGTCTGAGCGCCAGTTTGGGCGAGTTGCAACTGGCGAACATCGGCAGTTCGCTGAAGTTTTGTCTGTTGGCTGAAGGGGCGGCGGATTGTTATCCGCGATTGGCGCCGACGTCGCAGTGGGACACCGCAGCGGCGCAGGGCGTGCTCGAAGGTGCCGGCGGCGAGGTGCTGGATCTGCAGGGCGAAGCGTTCTGTTATCCGGCGCGGGAATCGCTGCTCAATGAGTTCTTTCTGGCGTTGCCGGCGAAGGCGGCGTGGCGTTCAAGATTGCTGGAACTGGCGCGCTCATAAGATCAAAAGATCGCAGCCTGCGGCAGCTCCTACAGGGAAATGCGAATCCCGTGTAGGAGCTGCCGAAGGCTGCGATCTTTTGCTTCAGCGGTGCAAAACGTACTGCCCGCTGAACGTCACCGCATCCTCATCACTTCCGGCATTGACGATCCGCGTGTTGAGCGTCAATCGCGCCCGCCCATAACGCTGATACATCGCCAGAAACTTCTTCCAGACCGCCGCTTCCGGTGCCGGGCAAAGCGCCGTGGCATCACCGGTCACGGGCAGCGGATAGCTGATCTGGCCTTCCTGAATCACGATGTGCCCGTCTTCGATGCCTTCTTCCTTCAGGCGCAGATGCAGCCAGCCCCAACCCGCCAGCACCGCGCCGCAGTAGAGACTGCCGCCGAACATGGTGCTTTTGTGATTGACGTTCGGCTCCAGCGGCAAGTGCAGGCTTAACTGTTGTTCGTGCCAGGCGAGGACCTTGAGGCCCATCTCGCGGGTCAGGGGAATGTCGTGATGCAGCACCGATTCCAGATAGTGACTGTCGCGGCTCATTCGGCTTCGTCTCCATGGGCGCTACTGTCGGCGAAATTCAAGCCGTGCTTGCGCAGTTTGTCGTGCAGGGTCTTGCGCGGAATACCCAGGGCTTCGGCGAGGCTGCGCACCGAACTGTGCGAGCGCGCCAGCTCAGCGGCAATCAACGACTTCTCGAAGTTTTCCACTTGCTCGCTGAGGCCGCCACTGATGACTTCCACGCTGGTGCCGCCGCTTTCGCTTCCACTGTTATCCAGCGCCAGTTCCAGACCGAGGGCGAAACGCTCGGCAGCGTTCTGCAGTTCGCGCACGTTGCCCGGCCAGGTGTGGCGCAGCAGCAAGGCGCGTTGCGCCGGTTGCAGTTCGTGAGGCGGCAAACCGTGGCGGGCGCTGGCTTCATCGGCGTAATGCTGGAACAGTACCAGCGCATCCTCGCCGCGTTCGCGCAGTGGCGGAATGCGCAGCGGTGCAACGTTCAGGCGGTAATACAAGTCGGCGCGGAATCGTCCCTGATCAGCGGCCTGACGCAAGTCTTCCTTGGTCGCGGCGATGACGCGGATGTCCAGCGGGATCAACTGATTGCCACCCAGACGTTCGACCACACGCTCTTGCAGCATGCGCAGCAGTTTCACCTGCACGTCCATGCTCATGCTTTCGATTTCGTCGAGGAACAGCGTGCCGCCGTTGGCGAACTCGAACTTACCGATCCGGCGTTTCTGCGCGCCGGTGAACGCGCCCGGCTCATGCCCGAACAGCTCGCTTTCGACCACCGATTCGGCCAGTGCCCCGGCGTTGATCGCCACGAACGGGCCGTTTCGCCGGCTCGACAAATCGTGAAGCGCACGGGCCACGACCTCTTTACCGGCGCCGGTTTCACCGAGGATCAGCACGTCGGCCTTGGTCGCCGCCAGCGCGCCAATCTGCTCGCGCAGGCGCAACATCGGCGCCGAGTGGCCGACCAGTCGTGCGCTCAGTTCGTTGCGATCGCTCAAGGCCAGGCGCAGGCTGCGGTTGTCCAGCACCAGCCGGCGCAGGGCCAGGGCGCGGCGCACGCTGTCGAGCAGCGCATCACTGGCGAACGGTTTCTCCAGAAAGTCATACGCGCCGGCACGCATCGCCTGCACCGCCAGCGGCACGTCGCCGTGGCCGGTGATCAGCAGCACCGGCAGCTCCGGGTCCTGAGCGTGCAATTCGCTCAACAGCTCGAGGCCGTCCATGCCCGGCATGCGGATGTCGCTGACCACCACGCCGGGCCAGTCACGCTCCAGTTGCCCGGCCAGACCTTTGGCTTCGGACAGCGGGAGGATTTTCAGCCCGGCCAGATCCAGAGTCTGGCCGAGGGCCTGACGCAGGTGCGGATCGTCGTCGATCAACACCACCTGAATGCGATTGTCGATGGTCATGCACTTCGATCCTCGGACGGTTGCAGGCTGACCCCGGGCGCGCCGGCGCGCAGCCGCAGGGTGATCAAGGCGCCACCTTGCTTGTGGTTGGCAAACGACAGTTCACCGCCGAAGGCGCGCATCAGGGTTTCACAGATCGCCAGCCCCAGGCCAAGGCCCTGAGTACGAGTCTTGGTGGTGTAGAAGGGCTCGCTGGCGCGGCCGAGGGCTTCCATGCAAAAGCCCGGGCCGTTGTCGCGAATGTACAGATTGACGCCCTCGGCCGTGGATTCGGCACTCAGCCACAGTTTGCGCGGCGGGCCTTTTTCGGTCAGCGCATCGA
The DNA here is from genome assembly GCF_040729435.1 of Pseudomonas sp. HOU2. NCBI lineage: Bacteria > Pseudomonadati > Pseudomonadota > Gammaproteobacteria > Pseudomonadales > Pseudomonadaceae > Pseudomonas > Pseudomonas sp. HOU2. The sequence goes on from NZ_CP160398.1 coordinate 3,628,360, forward strand.
GGGCGTTGGCCAGCAGGTTGCCGAGCACCTGACGCAGACGGGTTTCCCCGGCCTCGACCCACAGCGTGGCGGCGGGCAGGTCGCGGATCAGCTCGACTTCCATACTGCGGCGCCGTTTGGCCAGCAACGCCAGCGCATCGTCCAGCGCCGGTTGCAGGGCGACGCTTTCCGGGGCATGGCGGTCGCGGCGGGCGAAGGCCCGCAGGTGGGCAATGATCGAGGCCATGCGCCCGGTCAGTTCGCTGATCAGTTTGAGGTTGCCACGGGCGTCGTCGGTGCGTTGATGATCGAGCAGCACTTCGGCGTTTTCCGCGTAACTGCGAATCGCCGCCAGCGGCTGGTTGAGTTCATGGCTGATGCTCGCCGACATCGTGCCCAGTGCCGAGAGTTTGCCGGCCTGGACCAGATCGTCCTGGGCACGCACCAGTTCCTGCTGAGCCTGTTCGCGCTCCAGCACTTCCTGCTTGAGGCGGCGGTTGAGGCCTTCCAGATCGCTGGTCCGCTCGGCCACCCGACCTTCCAGTTCACGACGGGCCTTGGCCTCGAAGGCGATGCGTTCCAGGTAATGCCGACGGCGCTGCATCATCAGCCCCAGCAACAACATCACCACCAACAGTGTGGCACCGCCGATCGCCACCACGGTGCGCACCGGGCGGTCGATCAGCGTGCGCGGGGCAAGAATACTGACGCTCCAGCCGGTTTCGGCGATATCGACGGTTTGGGTCAGCCAGGCGCTGTCGCTGAGGTTCAGCGGGCGCGGCTCGCGGGTCGGATAGGGCAGGATGGCGGTGATCGCCGAGCGCTCGGTGTCGGTCAGGATACGGGTCGAGCGAAAGCGCCACTCCGGGCGCGAGGTGAGAATCACCACGCCGTTGTGGTCGGTCACCAACAGTTGTTCCGGGGTTTTGCCCCACAGGCTTTCGGTGTGGTCGAGATCGACTTTGATCACCAGCACGCCGATGATTTTTTCGCCGTTGCGCACCGCCGCGGCGAAGAAATAACCGCGTTTGGCCGAAGTAGTGCCGAGGCCGAAGAAACGGCCCAGACGCCCGGCCATGGCTTCGCTGAAATACGGACGGAAAGCGAAATTGCGCCCGACGAAACTGTCATGTTTGTCCCAGTTTGACGCCGCGAGAGTCTGGCCGCTGGTGTCCATCAGGTACATGACTTCGGCGCCGGTCTGTGCGGCGATGTTTTTCAGCAGGCGGTTGGCGTTGCCTTGGGTGACGCCGTCGTCTGGTGCCCCGAGCACGGCGCGCAGGGCCGGCAGGTCGCCGAGGATCTGCGGCAATACTTCATAACGGTGCAGGGTGCCCAGCAGGTTGGCGACGTAAAGATCGAGGGTCTGGCGGTTTTGCCCGGCCAGTTCACTGCGGTAATAGCGCTCGGCCAGATGCTCCAGCGGCCACAGCAGCGGTGCCAGGCACAGCGCCAGCAGGGCGAGGCTGCGCCAGCGGGGTCTGCGGGGTAGAGATGGTTTCATGAGCCGGATGCGCCTGAGTGAACAGGCGCATTATGCCTAGGCTCAGGCGAAGACGTCAGCGTCCTTGAGCAGCGCACCGGCCTGATCCTTGGCCGACAGTTTCGGCGCTTCGTCCAGTTGCCAGTCGATGCCCAAGGCAGGGTCGTCCCAGCGAATGCTGCGCTCGGACGATGGATCGTAGTAGTTGGTGGTCTTGTAGAGGAATTCGGCGAACTCGCTCAGCACCACGAAACCATGGGCAAAGCCTTCCGGAACCCACAGTTGACGGTGGTTCTCGGCCGACAGGCGTACAGCAACCCACTTGCCGAAGTGCGGCGAGCTGCGACGGATGTCCACGGCTACATCAAGCACTTCGCCGGCGGTCACCCGAACCAGTTTGCCCTGGGTATTTTGCAGCTGGTAATGCAGGCCGCGCAGCACGCCTTTCTGCGAGCGCGAATGGTTGTCCTGAACGAATTGAGTGTCCAGACCGGTCGCTTCCTGAAAGGCCTTGGCGTTGAAACTCTCGTAGAAGAAACCGCGCTCGTCACCAAATACCTTGGGTTCGATGATCAGAACACCGGGCAGATCGGTGGTGATTACATTCATGAGTTTTTTCCGGATAGATGTGAGTGGCCGACATTCTTGCGCAAAGTGCTGATGGATGCGAGCGCTCGAATAACGGCAGTCAGGGGGTTGCACAACCATCGGTGCAATGGCGATATAGGCGCCTAATAAAATTTCAGGGGTCGTTCCATGCCGCTCGCCACGTTGATTCATCGCGCCAGTTTGCCCAGCCCGCAGGTCTCTGAGGCACTGGCCCGGCAGTGGCTGGCGGAGCATTACGGCCTCAGCGGCACGTTGCAGGCGCTGGGCAGTCAGCAGGACCTCAATTACCGGGTAGACAGTGAGCGTGGGCGCTTTGTCCTGAAAATCTGCCGGGGTGATTACGCGCTGGTGGAGTTGCAGGCCCAACATGCGGGCCTCAAGTACCTCGCCGAGCATTCGTCGGTGCACGTACCCAAGGTGATCTCGGCCAATAACGGCGAGGACCTGTTATCGCTGCAGGCCAACGGCGAGCCGGTGCACGTGCGGCTGCTGGAGTACATCGAAGGTCAGTCGCTGACCCAGCTCGAGCATTTGGGGCATGACGTGGTGGCCAGATTCGGTCAGTTATGTGGCGAGATGGATCTGGCGCTGGCCGGCTTCGACCATCCGGGTCTTGAGCGCGCGCTGCAATGGGATGCGCGCCATGCCAGTGCGCTGATCAACCACCTGCTGCCGGTGATCAAGGATGAACGCCAGCGCGCACTGATCGCTGCCGCCGCCGAACAGGCCGAACGTCGCTTGCAACCGTTGCAGGACAAGCTCCCGGTGCAAGCGATCCACATGGACATCACCGACGATAACGCTGTCTGGCAACGCGATGCCAAGCGTCATTGGCAATTGCAGGGCGTGATCGACTTCGGTGACTTGGTGCGCACTTGGCGTATCACCGATCTGTCGGTGACCTGCGCGGCGCTGCTGCACCATGCCGGTGGTGATCCGTTCGTGATTCTGCCGGCGGTGCAGGCCTATCACGCGGTCAATCCGCTTCAGCACGAAGAGTTGCAGGCACTGTGGCCGTTGATCGTGGCGCGGGCGGCGGTGCTGGTACTCAGTGGCGAGCAGCAGGTCAGCATCGACCCGGGCAACACCTACAGCCGCGACAATCTTGGTCACGAGTGGGAAATTTTCCACGTGGCGACTTCGGTGCCATTGGCGCTGATGGAAGCGGCGATCCTCACGGCGGTCGGCCAGCAACTGCCGGCCATTGGCAGTGAAGGGTTCGCGCCGCTGCTGCCGGAACTGGTCGGGCGGGAATTTGCGCTGATCGATCTTGGCGTTCTGAGTCCGCATTTCGAGGCGGGCAACTGGGAGCAGGCGGGCATCGATCAGCAGCTGCTGACTGAAGCCGCCGCCGCGCATGGCCTGGCGGCGAGTCGTTACGGGCAATACCGCTTGTCGCAGACGCGAGTGGACAGCGCGGTCGAACCGGAGACCTTCCCGCTGCTTGTTGAACTGCGCGTGCCACGAGGCACGATCGTGGAAGCGCCGTTTGCCGGTGTGCTGCATCACAAGGCGGATGGGGCGCTGCAGCTCGACGGGCCGCAGCTCAGCGTGCGCCTGTGGGGCGTGAACGCCTCGCTGCACAGTGGCGCGGCGCTGGTCAAAGGTCAGGTGCTGGGTGCGGTCAATGGGCCGCTGCTTGTGCAGTTGAGCCGCATCGCGTCGCTGGATGCGCCGCTGTTCTGCAGTCCTGCGCGCGCGGCTGCGTGGCAGGCGTTGTGTCCGTCACCGGCGGCGCTGTTGGGCCTGGCCTGCGATGCCGAGCCGGAGCTGGACGCGAAAACCTTGCTTGAGCGGCGCGACGTCAGTTTCGCCCGCACGCAAAAACACTATTACGTCGACCCGCCGCGCATCGAGCGCGGCTGGCGCAATCACCTGATCGATATGCAGGGCCGCTCCTACCTCGACATGCTCAACAACGTCGCGGTGCTCGGCCATGGTCATCCGCGTATGGCCCAAGTGGCGGCGCGACAGTGGTCGCTGCTCAACACCAACTCGCGATTCAACTATGCAGCCGTGGCGGAGTTTTCCGAGCGCCTGCTGAAACTGGCGCCGGAAGGCATGGACCGGGTGTTTCTGGTCAACAGCGGCAGCGAGGCCAACGATCTGGCGATCCGTCTGGCGTGGGCCTACAGCGGCGGCCGCGACATGCTCAGCGTGCTGGAGGCCTATCACGGCTGGACGGTGGGCGCCGATGCGGTGTCGACGTCGATCGCCGACAACCCGCGTGCACTTGAAAGCCGCCCGGACTGGGTGCACCCGGTGACCGCGCCGAACATCTATCGCGGTGAATTCCGTGGCCTCGATTCTGCGGCGGATTATGTGCGCAGCGTCGAGGCGCAACTAGCGCATATCGCCGCGCAGGAGCGCCAACTGGCCGGGTTCATCTGCGAGCCGGTGTATGGCAATGCCGGCGGTATCGCCCTGCCGCCCAATTACCTGAAGCAGGTGTATGCGTTGGTACGTGCCCAAGGCGGGGTGTGCATCGCCGATGAAGTACAGGTTGGTTACGGACGCATGGGCCATTTTTTCTGGGGTTTCGAAGAGCAGGGCGTGGTACCGGACATCATCTGCATGGCCAAGGGCATGGGCAACGGTCAGCCGCTCGGCGCCGTCATTACGCGTCGGGAAATCGCCGAAGCGCTGGAGGCCGAAGGCTACTTCTTCTCATCCGCTGGCGGCAGCCCGGTGAGTTGCCAGATCGGCATGGCGGTGCTGGATGTGATGGAAGAAGAAAAACTCTGGGAAAACGCCCAAGTGGTTGGCGGGCATTTCAAGGCGCGGCTGGAAGCCTTGATCGATAAACATCCGCTGGTGGGTGCGGTGCACGGTTCCGGGTTTTATCTGGGCGTGGAGTTGATCCGCAATCGCGAAACCCTGGAGCCGGCCACCGAGGAGACCACGTTGTTGTGCGATCGCCTGCGCGAGCTGGGGATCTTCATGCAGCCGACCGGAGATGACCTGAACATTCTCAAGATCAAACCGCCGATGGTTACCTCGCGGCGCAGTGTGGACTTCTTTGTCGACATGCTGGATCGAGTGCTCAAAGAAGGCCTCTAAACCAGACCCCTGTAGGAGCTGCCGCAGGCTGCGATCTTTTGACTTTTGCCTTTGAAAAGCCAGATCAAAAGATCGCAGCCTGCGGCAGCTCCTACAGGGATTCAGATTTATATCGATAATTGTTGTGAAATTTTAGATGCTCGGTTGGTTGTCAGCTTTTAATGCCGATATTTATCGGTTATAAAGTTGCCATTGCTTTGCAACCCTTCGACGGTTCCCCAGGAGTCCTGTGCCGATGACCACTTTGAAAAGTACCCCGCGTGACGATGGCTTCTACATGCCGGCCGAGTGGGCGCCGCAGACCCAGACCTGGATGATCTGGCCTGAGCGTCCGGACAACTGGCGCCTGGGTGGCAAGCCGGCGCAGGCCGCGCACGTTGCAGTGGCCAAGGCCATCGCCCGTTTTGAACCTGTAACCGTTGCCGTTTCGGCCGGCCAGTACGAAAACGCCCGTGCGCGCCTCGACGTGCCGAATATCCGTGTGGTCGAGATGTCCAGCGATGACGCCTGGGTGCGTGATACCGGCCCGACGTTCGTCATCAACAACAGTGGCGAAGTGCGCGGTGTGAACTGGGACTTCAACTCTTGGGGCGGTTTCGAAGGCGGTCTGTATTCGCCGTGGAACCGTGATTCGCAGGTCGGCGGCAAGATCCTCGAAATCGAGCGCAGCTCGCGTTATCGCACCGAAGGTTTTGTGCTTGAAGGCGGTTCGATTCACGTCGACGGCGAAGGCACGCTGATCACTACTGAAGAGTGCCTGCTCAATCACAACCGCAATCCACATCTGGGCCGCGAAGAGATCGAAGCGGTGCTGCGCGACAATCTGTCTGTGGACAAGATCATCTGGCTGCCGGATGGCCTGTTCAACGACGAAACCGACGGCCATGTGGATAACTTCTGCTGCTACGTGCGCCCGGGCGAAGTGCTGCTGGCGTGGACCGACGATCCGCAGGACCCGAACTACCCGCGCTGCCAGGCCGCGATGAACGTGCTGCAAAGCAGCACCGACGCCAAGGGTCGCCCGTTCACGGTGCACAAGATGCCGATCCCGGGGCCGCTGTATGCGACCGAAGAAGAGTGCGCCGGTGTCGATCCGGTGGACGGTACGCAGGAGCGCAACCCTTCCGTGCGTCTGGCCGGCTCCTACGTGAACTTCCTGATCGTCAACGGCGGCATCATCGCGCCGAGCTTCGACGATCCAATGGACGCGCCTGCGCGGGAAATCCTGCAGAAGCTGTTCCCGCAGCACGAAGTGGTGATGGTGCCGGGCCGCGAACTGTTACTGGGCGGCGGCAATATCCACTGCCTTACCCAACAACAGCCAGCCCCGCACAAAGAATGAGTTGAGACGTAACAGCTTGAGTTGATTCAAAAATCGGCCAGGCAACAATTAGCTCGCTATGCATTCAAACAAGCCCGCGGCCCGGTTGGACCGCGGGCTTGTTTGTATCCGCCTGTCGACAAATCGGAAACCTTGGCATAGCTCTTGTATCGGACAAAGTGCACTAGGGAGAGGGGGGAACTTCAACAGTTCTGTCATATACCTTGGATAACTTAGCCGCTCACGAACGGGGAGAGAGCGCTGAAATGAACGCCGAAGTGAACGTAGTCAGCGAGCGGACTTTGCATCCCATGGTCGTCAACGGCGAATCGCTCCAGATTGTCGCGCACTTTTTGAAGTCCAATGGAACGCGTCAGATCAGGGAACCTGATCCGCGCCGGATGATGATCGAGCGCTATCCCGCTGGCCTGTTCAGCGAGGCCGAACTGGAAGCGTTATGGGCTGTGATGCAAGGATAAGAAAAACAACAAGGATTGGTAAAAGCGCTGCCGGGATGGCGGCGCTTTTTTATGGAACACCGAAAAGATCGCAGCCTTCGGCAGCTCCTACATGGGGTGGTGTGTTTCTCTGTAGGAGCTGCCGTGTTGTGGTCGAATTTTTTTAGACCATGATGTAGGAGCGTCGATTTAAGGAAGCATCATGGGATATCGGGTTGTCACGTCAGAGGAAAAAGCAGAAGCCATTCGCTTGGTCGTGGAGATGAATTACTCCACCCCTAAAGCCTGTGAAGCTACTGGTGTGGGCCCTACGGCCCTGCGTCGCTGGGTTTCGCGCTGGCGTCGAGAGCAGGAAGGCATGTCGCAGCCACCGCGATTGCAGGATCAGGAACTGATCGAATCGCTCCAGGCAAAGCTGGCACTGCTTGAAGCCGAGAACCAAGTACTAAAAAAGCAATTGCCCTCTCATCTAAAGGTTCTGTTCGGTCGAACCAAGTGATTGATGGCGTTCGAGGTGCAATGTCGATTCGGCGCATGTGCTCAGTGCTTGGCGTTGCTCGAAGCAGCTATTACACCAAGCGTAAACCCAAGCGCCTGAAGCCTGAACTGCGCTTGCTGAGGCGTAAACTTCGTGCGATGCATAAAGAACATCGTGAGGCGTTAGGTACTCGTGGGTTTTCCAGAGAGCTAAGAAAAGAGGGGATTTTTATTGGGCGCTGTCGAATGCGCACGCTGATCAACACCTTTGGTCTACACCGACGCAGACCGCGTTATGCCCACTATCGACGCGCTACGAAACCAGCGATTGTTGCACCGAACATACTTGATCGGCGTTTTAATCCGACCCAGCCAGACACACTTTGGGCCGGTGACATTACCTACATCCGAGTCGGAAATAGCTGGCTTTATCTGGCGGTGGTGATGGATCTGTTTTCACGCAGAATTGTGGGTTGGGCCTGTTCCCGAACTGCCGATGCTGAACTGTCTGCAAGGGCGCTAAGGTTAGCAGTGTCACTACGCCGTCCGATGCCTGCGTTGCTATTTCACTCAGACCAGGGCTGCCAGTACACCGCTGATCGATTTGTTGGCTGCTTGGCAGAAAACCGGATCGTTCAGAGCATGAGTCGTCGAGGAAACTGCTGGGATAACGCAGTGGTTGAGCGCTATTTCAGGACGTTGAAACACGATTGGATGCCGGAAAACGGCTACCAAAACCATTTCGAAGCGGAGAAGGATGTGATGAATTTTGTTCATCACTACAACCATCGTCGTTGCCACTCTGCCTCGAACCACTTGCCGCCTGCGCTGTTTGAGCAGCAGGCGGCCTAATACTCCTACGGAGTGGTTTAAAAAAACTGAACCACTACACCGAAGGCTGCGATCTTTTGATCCTGCTTTTAAAAACTATAGGTACCGGTCATCACCACGCTGCGCGGTGCGCCTGGCTGGATCTGATACTGGCTGGTGGCCGAGGCGTAATACTCGCGGTCGGTGATGTTGTTCAGTGCCGTGCGCAAGTCCCAGTCCTTGAAGCGATAACCGACCAGCGCATCCCAGCGGCCATAACCCGGCAGCACGGTGGTATTGGCATTGTCGGCATAGCGCTGACCAACCAGGGTCAGGCCGGTTTCGCCGTACCAGCCCATCTCCGGTTTCCAGGTCAGGAACAGGCTGCCGTTGTGTTTGGCCACGTTGTTGACGCGTTTGCCTTCCAGACCGTTGTTGTCCTTCTCGATGGTGGTGTCCTGCACGCCGACGCCACCGCGCATGTACCAGTTGCCAACGAGTTTGCCGGTGGCGGTCAGCTCGATGCCGCGCGAGCGCTGCAAACCGGTCATGACGGTCAGGGTCGGATCGTTCGGATCGCTGGTGCGACGGTTGTAGAGTTCCAGGTCGTAGACCGCCAGCGTGGTGCTCAAGCGATCATCGAGCCAGTCGCTTTTCACGCCGATTTCTTTCTGTTTGGTCAGCTCCGGGCTCAAGTCGTTGGTGTTGCCGGCAGCGCCCGGAGTGATGCCGATCAGGCCGCCACCCACTGGCGAGAAAGTCTTGGACCAGGAGGCGTAGAACGAATGGTTCTGCAGCGGCGTCCAGACAATCCCGAAGCGCGGGCTGGTGCTGTGGCTGTCGCGATCCTCAGTGATGTTCTTGAGCTTGTTGGTCGACTCGATATCGAAGGTGTCGTAGCGCAGGCCGGCCAGCAGTTGCCATTGATCATTCAGGCGCAGTTGATCCTGGACGTAGACCGCGCGGCTTTCGACTTCGGTGTGGCTGTCGCTGAACGTTTGCATGCTGCCGGTGTGGCGCAGCTCGCGGTTGGGGTTGAACAGGTCGAGCGACGGCACCGGTTGTGCGCCGGGTGTCTTGCCGGTGGCGGCGTTGTACAACTTCGGATCGCGGCGCTGGCTGCCGATCTCGACGCCGGTCAACAGGCGATGCTCAAGGCCAAAGGTATCGAAACCGCCTTCCAGTTCGAGGTTGTTGTAGACGTTGCGGGTGGTCAGATCCTGCTGCCAGTGCTGGCGCGCGACCTTGTTGGTTTTCGGGTCGAAGCCGGTCAGATAGGTGTTGTCGAAATCGCTGTCGAGCTTGAACACACCGAGGGTCTGGCGCAGTTGCCAGGCGTCGTTGATCTCGTAGGTGAATTTCGAGCGCAGGGATTGCGCCTTGTCGTCGATGAAATCGTGATCGTTGCCGTAGGTGGTGTCACGACCTACGTCTGCGGGACGGCCATTCACCCCCGGAATGCCGCGATCCGGCGTGCGGTTGTAGCGACTGTATTCGTATTGCACCAGCCAGTTCAGGTCCGGAGTCAGCTGCCAGCTCATCGACGGCGCGAACAACTGCCGGTTGCCGCTGACGCCGTCGCGAAAGCTGTTTTCATCCATGTTGCCCATGTTCAGGCGCAGGCTGAGGTTTTCGCTGGGGTCGGTGCTGAGGTCGGCGTACAGGCTGCGCAGGTCTTCGCTGCCGCCCTGGGCCTCGATGGTCGAGCGACGGCCGAACTCGGGCAGCTTGCTCACGCGGTTGACGATCCCGCCCTGGCTGCCTCGGCCATAAAGTACCGCCGCCGGACCTTTGAGCACTTCGACCCGCTCGATGTTGTGCAGGTCGCGCTTGTACTGGCTGTCGTCGCGAATGCCGTCCAGATAGAAGTCGTTGCTGGCGTCGAAGCCGCGGATGCGCAGACTGTCGAAGCGCGTGTCGGCGCTGCTGCTGACGTTGGGAATCCCGCTCAGGGCGTCACCGATGTCATTGGTGCCGTAGTCGGCGACGTTCGAGGTCTTGATCGAGTCGATGGCCTGCGGCACGTAACGCACCGGGGTCGAAGTGCGAGTCGCAGTGGTGCTGATCTTGACGCGCGGGTCCTCGGCTTGTTCTTCGGCGCTGATCGCCGTGGCGGGCAGTTCAGTGGCGGAATAAGCAAAACCGCTGGACAGAACGGCAGACAATCCAAGGGTGACGGGCGTGAGGCGGAACGGGGCAGGCATGGAAAAGCGCATCCGAAAGGGTAAGGAAATTCAAACGCGCGAATGGTAATGCTTTGCATTTGCTGCCGTTATTTATTCCTGAGAAGTTCCCCTGTCAGATTGTTTCAATTTATGTCGATTTTGATACAACCTGATCAGGTAATCCATTCGACCGATTCTCGGAACAGTCTGAAAGCCATTCCGGCGTTTTTCCCCAACACGCGTAGGCATAGTCTGCCGCCATCGATTTTTCCTGATTGCCTGCCGGAGTTCTCCCATGATCCTTCACTACATCTACGATCCATTGTGCGGCTGGTGCTACGGCGCCAAACCGTTGGTGCAAGCGGCGCAGCAAGTGCTGCCGGTCGCGGCGCATGGGGGCGGAATGATGAGCGGCGCGAGCCGTCAGCGCGTTTCGCCGCAACTGCGTGATTACGTCATGCCCCACGACCGGCGCATCGCCGAATACACCGGGCAACCCTTTGGCGAGGCGTATTTCGAAGGTCTGCTGCGTGATCAATCGGCGGTTTTCGATTCGACGCCGCCGATCGCAGCGGTGATGGCGGCAGAGTCCATCGACGGCCGTGGCCTGCAATTGCTTGGGCGTTTGCAAACGGCGCATTACGTTGAGGGACGGCGGATTGCCGATGAGTCCGTACTGTTCGAACTCGCCAGTGAGTTGGGCTACGCCGAGAACACCTTTGCGGTTGCGTTCAAATCCGTTGATACGACAGCGCATGTGAAAGCCAGCCGCGCACTCTTGGCGCAACTGGGCGGCCAGGGTTTCCCGACATTGGCGCTGGAGCAGGACGGGCAATTCACGCTGATCGACATCAGCCCATGGCTTGGCAAGCCGCAGGCTTTCGCCGCCTGGTTGAGGCAAGCGGTGGTCGCGGTTGAGCCGGGGCAATCCGCCGTGCAATGCGGTCTCGACGGCTGCGCGTAATCGCACTGGATTCACTGGCTGAGCGCATTTCCGAGCAATGCGCTATCGCAAAATTTACGATTCTTAGACGATTTTTACCTATTTAAAGACGATTCTTGAAATTGACACATTATTGAAGGCGCGGCTACGATTCGGCCCAACGCCTGTGGCCAACCGCCATGACTCAAGAATAATGAGCAGGCCCGCCATGACTCAGTCGTGGGCGGGTCTTTTTGTTTCGGGGTGAAAAAAGAGTGCAATAGCGCCGTTTCAGCCGTTCGACACAGCGCGTTTCAACCCGTAATAAGGAAAACAAAATGTTGAACAAGCGAATCAGTCTGATCGCACTGGGGATGTTGAGTGCTACACAGGCCATGGCTGACGGCCAGGCCGAGTCCAAGGGTTTTGTAGAAGACAGCAGTCTGAAAGTGCTGCTGCGCAATGCCTACATCAATCGTGATTACAAAGACGGCAACGCGGACAAATCCGAGTGGGGCCAGGCGGCCATCGGTACGTTCTCGTCCGGCTTCACCCAAGGCACCATCGGTGTCGGTGTCGATGCTTTCGGTCTGTACGCCCTGAACCTGGAACGCAGCGAAGATCGCAGCGGTGCCGGCGGCATCGACTTCTTCAAACGTGGCGACAGCGGCAAACCGGCCAACGACCTGTCCAAAGGCGGCGCTGCGGTCAAATTCCGTCTGTCCAACACCGTGCTGACCTACGGTGACCAGATGCCGGCGCTGCCGGTGCTGAACTACGACAATTCGCGTCTGCTGCCGGAAAGCTATACCGGTACCTTGATCACTTCCAAAGAGATCAAAGGCTTGCAACTGGACGCCGGTCGTTTCACCGCCGAGTCGCGCAAAAGCGCTGAAGGCCGTGACAGCGGTGGTCTGAAGGCGATCAACGTGTTGGGCGGTAGCTACCAGTTCACCGAACGATTCAAGGCGGCGCTGTACGCTTCCGACGTCGAGGACGTGCTGAAGAAGCAATACGTGAACGCCAACTACGTGTTCCCGATCGACAAGGATCAGTCCCTGACCCTGGACTTCAACGGCTACCGCACCAAGCTGGACGACTCCTACGTCCGCGAAAGTGGCGCTACCGGCGATGACAACAAGATCTGGAGCCTGGCAGCGACGTTCGCCACCGGCCCTCACTCCTTCACCGTGGCGCACCAGCGCTCCACTGGCGACAGCAACCTGGGCTACGCCTACGGCGGCTATCAGAAAGAGCAAGGTCGTGTCGGTGACGGTGGCAACACTATCTACCTGGCCAACTCCTACTGGTCGGACTTCAACGCTGAAGACGAGCGCAGCTGGCAGTTGGGCTACGGCCTGGACTTCGGCGCATTTGGCGTACCGGGTCTGAGCTACAACTTCGCTTACGTGCGTGGCGACAACATCACCACATCCACCAGCGAAGGCGGCACCGAGCGCGAGATCTTCAACCAGGTCAAATACGTCGTACAAAGCGGTCCGGCTAAAGATCTGAGCGTGAAATTGCGCAGCTCGATCCTGCGTGTGTCGCAGAAATCCAGCGAGTACAACGTCAGCGGCAACGAGCTGCGGGTATTCGTGGACTACCCGATCAACATCTTCTGATGAACGATCCGGTGTAAGAAACATGAGAAAACCCCGACTGACCTCGGGGTTTTTTTTCGAGGTCTTTTGTGCAAAAACCGTAAAAAACCCGTGTTTTTGTCATGTAAAAGTTGTTTTAACGCGTCTTCAACTACCGTTTCAAACAGGGCTTTAAATGCCTGAAATTCTTTCTCATGGACGCAAATTCTCCACCTAATAGATTAGGCCGCTCAACGCAGCGGAGAATTTGGTAATGATCGTTTTGAACAGAGAAGTGGGCGAATCGCTACGGCGCGACAAATATGTCAACGTCCAGGGTGGTGACTTCAATCTCTACGGTCATTTTGCCGACTTCGTCAGACTGACCAAAAGTTGGGAAAACATGGAGCCTGACAGTTACTACGGTCAGGCCGAAGCCGGCATGCGTTACCGTCGTTACAGCGACTTTGAGTACAACCCGAAAACACGTGAATTGAAGCAACTCGAGCATCGCGCGTACGTGCAGTCGAAAGAGAACAACGCCTACGTGGGCGGTGTTGTGCGGCACTTTCAGGACTTCTCTGATGAAGTGATCACTTCGCCGGTGATGCGCAGCCTGATCGACACCGATTTTGAAGTGTACAAAAGCGTGCTGCCGGAAGAATTGCACGATGAAATCTGGCAATGCCAGATTCATCAGATCCGCATCGAGATCAAACCCGGCAAGCAGCTGGAAATCACTCCGGAAGGGATTCACTGCGACGGTTATCCGTTCAGCGGCGTGCACTTCTGGGGGCGCAATAATGTCGAGGGTGCGGAGAGTCGTCTTTACGATATCCACGAGCATCAATTGGCGTCGACCACCTACCAGGAAATTCTCGACACCACCTACTTCCTTGATCGCGATATGCGCCACTACGTAACCCCGGCCCGCAATACGCACACTCATGCGATGGCGTACCGGCAGATTCTGGCGATTTCCTTCTCGCGGCCCGGGACCGCTTTCGACATTGTTCGCTAATCAGATCACCCCAATCGATGGCGTCGAGTGCTCGACGCCGGTGGTGCTGCGACGCGCCACCGCCAAGGACGCGCAGCGCATGGAGCGCTTCTTCCGGCAGTTCGACGAAGTGTCGTTCTGTGAGTGGCAGGACGCCAAATGCCTGCGCGGTGTATTGATCCAGAAGACCACCACGGCCTATCTGGCCTTCGACGTCGAAGGCGAAATCGTCGGTGCGGTGCTCGGCGGCATGCTAGGCAGCCGCGGCACCATCAACCACTTGGCGGTCAGCCCGCGCTATCGCAGCCAGGGCGTCGGTCAGCGGCTGGTGGAAGCGGCGTCGTCCGACATGAAGCGGGTCGGTGTATTACGGATGTTTCTGTTCGTCGACGATGCTAACCTCGCGGGCAAGCGATTCTGGACTGCCCAGGGTTTTTGCGAACCCCACGGCGAGCGGACATTTGAGAGGGATCTATGAATGAAACGTCCGGCAGTGCGCCGCTGATGGCTGCCCATCAGCCATCGCGCACGTTTGCCGAAGCCAGCCCGGTGGTGGCCGGTTATTTCACGGTGTCGTTCGTGTTCGGGCTGATGGCGGTCAACGCCGGGCTGCCGATGTGGCTGCCGGTGGCGATGTGTCTGTTCGTCTACGCCGGTGCTTCGCAATTCGCTGCGCTGGCGCTGATCTCCAGCGGCGCTTCGCTGACCACCATCGTGCTGACCACGTTTCTGATCAACGCGCGGCACATGCTGATGTCGGTGTACATGGCCAAAGCCCTGCGCGCACTGGGGCTGAGCCGCATGGAGCGCTGGGCTTACGCGGGTGGGCTGACCGACGAATCCTTCGCGTTTCACAGCGTCAAACTGGGCACCGGCGCGCCGGTCAACATCCGTTACCTGATCGGCTTCAACCTGTTCTGCCACACCTCGTGGGTGCTGGGCGGATTGCTGGGCGCTGTCTGCGCGCAATATGCATCGCACCTGATCAAATATCAGCTCGACTACGCACTGACCGCGATGATGCTCTACGTGCTGGTGTCGCTGTGCAACACCCGCAACAAACTCATCGCCGCTGCGGCAGCCGTGGCCTGCATGGGCGCGCTGAGCCTGGTCGGCACTTCGCCCTTCAACGTATTCATCGCCACGTTTGTGGGCTGCGGAGTGGGTGTATGCCTGACCAAACGTTCCTGATTCTGGTGGTGGCGCTGATGATGGCCGTGACCTTCCTGCCACGCGCGTTGCCGCTGCAAGTCAATACCGAGCACTGGCCGCCGTTCGTTGCGCGGGCGCTGGAGTACCTGCCGGTGGCGATCGTCGCTGCGATCAGCCTGACACCCTTGTTGATCAAGGATCAGCACATACAGCTCGATCGCCCGGAATTTTATGCAGCCATTCCGACGTTGCTATGTGCGTATTTCAGCAAAAACCTCTTTCTCAGTGTGGCGGTTGGGACGGCTGCGTACATTGCGCTCGGCTCGTTCATGTAGCGGCAGGTCGACCACGTCATTCAGGGCCTGGCCCGACAAGTTCGGATTGTTCACCGCCAGACGCACTTCGAGGAAATCCTCGAATCCGGGGAAAATCGTCAGGCCGTTCTTTTGCGCGGCCTCACGAGAAACCATACCCACTGCGTCCATCTGCGTGATCAACGACAGCGTCAGGGTTTCGCTGCAGGAATAGACCATGCGTTGACCGTTCTCGTGATTGCCCAGTCCGGCGTCGAGAAAACGCAGGAAGCTGTGGGAATACGGACAATCTTCCGCAGGACGCACCTGAAACTTGTTGCCCAGCAACGTCAGTGGATCGTTTTCCTGCCCGCAATGGGCACCGACCACCTGCACCTGCACATCCGGCAGGACGATACTCGGCAAACCCGGCCGCTGCGGGCCGATCAGCACCGCGAGGTCAAAGTCTTCGTTCTTCAGCTTGCTGAGGTTCTCCATCGACTCGGCATAGCTGAATTCCATCTGGTAATCGGGAAACACCTCGATCAGGCGTCCGATCATTCGCCGGTTGAAGTCAGACGACAACGTGTTGTTCAACGCGACCTTCAACGTGCGCTGGCCCGGCACCTTGAGCGCCTCGACCTTTTCTTCCATCTGTCGCGTGGCAATCAGCACTTTGTCCATGTAAGGCGTCAGCTCCGTGCCTTGCGGCGTCAGCGTCAGCCCTTTGTTGGAACGTCGAAACAAGCGGAAACCGAACTGCTCTTCGACCTTGTTCAACTGCGCGGCCAGGGCCTGCACAGTCAGGCACGAATGCTCGGCTGCGGCCGACAACGAGCCGGTCTGCACGATGCGCATGAGGTTGCGTAAGGTTCTGCTATCCATGGGTAATGCCCTCTGAAGTGGGCTGGGTATTGTTGTTTACGAGACGGCCGATCCGGCGTCATATGCCGGCTATATTCCAGCACCTGAGCATAGTTGTCGCGGGTTTAGTAGCGAATTGATGTCCCCGCCGATGGCTGGAAGCTGACACAGGATCGGGATTTTTGATGACGTGGGGGTGATTGGGGTCAAGAAAAGTGCGTGGTTTTGATGCGTGGGGCAATTTTTTTCGAAGAGAAACAGCTTACATCTTCCGGGGTTTATGCCTTCGTTATGCGCAGATAGGTCTCAGGCAAAGTAACGATTCAGCTGATAGCCCTACCTTGTAAAAGGAGTTGAAATGGCTGCCTGGCATGCGAGTCATGGCGGTAGAGAACCACCTATCAACTTCGCGTTGACCGACGAAGATCCCTCCGACCACAATGCAGAGGTAGCGCTTATGTAGCTACAAAATCACGATGAGGTAATTGAAATGGCTGCACTACTGAAAACTACCGATGTGCGCTGCCGAATTGATGAGGATTTGAAAGCGCGTGCCACTGAAGTCTTGAACGCTTGCGGGCTGAGCATTAGCGACGCCATGCGACTTTTCCTGCGGCAGGTTGTTGCCACTCAGGGGCTTCCCTTCGAGGTGCGGGTTCCATCAGAGAAAACGGCCCGCGCAATGATGGAAGCACGAGAAATCCGTCAGCGTTTCGACTCGATAGACGACATGCTGAGGACTGCTGATGGCGAGACCGGAGAAAACACAAAAACGCGCTGATCGGCCTAAACAGTGTGCGCAGACTTCTGAATTCAAGAAGTCTTGGGATCGTTATAACCGCGCCGGAAGGCGAGACATGAACGACGTCCGGAAGGTGATGGCGATGTTGTTCTTGGGGCAGCAATTACCGGCAGAATATCTGGATCATGCGCTGACTGGAGATTGGTCTGGATTCCGCGAGTGTCATATCGGTGGCGATTTTCTGATGATTTACGAGAACACGCGCCCAGACCTGATCACATTTGTGGATCTAGGGAGCCATTCAGAATTGTTCAAATAGCGCAGAAATACATAAGCGGGCTTAACTCCGGCTTCTGTGCTTTTGGTCGTTACGATTGTTCGTTTGTGTATAAAAACTCTAAAAAAATACAGTTATGTACTAGTCTTCAGTTAAGACAAAATATCAGGAGGCGTCTATGCCTACCTCATCCCCAGCCCTCACCCCGCGTGAACAACTCGACGTCCCCGAAGCCGGGCGCGTCGCGCTGAAGTTCTTCTTCAACCTCATGGAGCGCTGGGGTTGCAACGCCGAGCAGCAGCGCACGCTGTTGGGTGGCGTCGGCAACACCACGTTTTACAAATACAAACACCTGCCGCCGAACATTCGCTTGCCACACGACACGCTAGAGCGAATCTCGTATCTGATGGGTATTCACAAGGCCTTGAGCATCATCTTCAGCAACAGCCGCGAGCGCGCTTATACGTGGGTCAGCAGCCCCAACACGGCTGCGCCATTCAATGGTCGAACGGCGCTGGATTACATGCTGGCGGGGAGGGTGGTCGACATCGCCGATGTGCGCCGCTACCTCGACGGGGTGCGCGGTTGAAGGCCCCTCCGCTGGCTGAGCCGCAATGGCCGAAGGCCTACCGGATCGTCAACAGCAGCTTCCCGCCGATTTCGCTGTTCGAAGACGTGCTCGACCCCGAAGACCTGGAAATCGCCTACGCGCTGGAGGCGCTGACCAACGATCGCCTGATCGAACAGGCCGGTTTCCTCGCCCGCGTGCGCCCCGAAGACCGACTCTCCGGCCCTGGTTCAACCCCGGTGATGGCGGCGTTTACCCACATCGGCAAAAGCAGTCGCTTCACCGATGGCACCTTCGGCGTCTACTACGCCGCCAGCAGCCAGGCCGCGGCCATCGCCGAAACCTGCTATCACCAGGAGCGTTTCCTCGCGGCCACCAACGAGGCGGATCTTGAGTTGACCATGCGTACTTACGTCAATCGCGTGCTGCAACCGTTGCATGATGTGCGTCACGGCTTTCCCGACTTGCATCAACCCGATCCAGACGCCTACGGTCCTTCCCAGACGTTTGCCCGACAACTGCGTGAGTTTCAATCCTGGGGCTTGCTGTACAACAGCGTCCGTTTGCCGGGCCACGAATGTGTTGCCGCATTCAGGCCCCCGGCAGTGTCGATTCCAAAGCAGGGCAAGCATTTGCGGTATGTGTGGAGTGCGAGCCAGCGCAGGATTTCGTTTGTGTTCGAGATCAGCCAGGTTTGAAACGCAAAAAGCCCTCGCAGTACCGCGAGGGCTTTTTATTGGCGATTTACGTCAATGGCTTGCTGTTGGCGCATTCAGCACTTTCACCACATCGTCGATCAGCGCCTTGCTTAAATCCTGCAAATACCGGGGGGCATAAGCGTGAAGGTCAGGATCGCGAGAAACTGTAGAGTCGGCGGTCAGCAGCTTGGAGATGTGAAGCAAGTGCGAGGCGTGCGAGAGGGCGGCGATGACTGGAACGCCACGATTGGTGCGGAACAGCGCTTGATTGGCCTGGAAGGAAAAGTGCGTAAGGCCTGGGGTTTTCAAATCGAGGTAGTCGGTCAGTTCGCTTCACCTGCCCTACGTAAGGCGTGGCGTGAGGTGACCGGTGTGGCAGAGCGGCGGATTACGGATGGATCGATGGCATTCATTTGTGAACTCCCTGTATCAAATGAGAGCTGCCATTTTCGTTCTCAGGCGAAAGGGTGGCAGCTATGCGCAGGCTGAGAAACCGGAGATACAGGAACCCGGCAGACACGAAGGTCTCCCACGCACAGTCGCCATTACACGTGAATGCGGACACAAAAAAGCGCCGGCAATCGTGATTTTGGGCGCTGGTGCGCCTGTATCTTACGCGGGTTCTCAGGCCCGGTCGCTGAATTGGCAGCGACGGGTTTGACGGTAGCTTGCGAAGGACGGATGCGCAATCGTGGCCGGGTGGTGGCCGTTGCCATCTCTGTGTAGTGCAACACTTATGTTGCGCGCGCAGCAAATATGTTGCACATTCGCTTTACCGAAACGGCGAGTGATGCACATGAAGTACAGCGAGTTTCGGCGATGGTTGAAAGCCCAAGGCGTTGAGTTTCAAACCGGCAAGGGCAGTCACTTCAAGGTTTCCTTGAATGGCAAATCAACTGTGTTTCCCGACCATGGAGCCAAGGAAATGGGCGAAGGGTTGAGAAAATCGATAATCAAACAGCTGGGCCTCAGGGATTGAGGCTCAGCTGTACCCCATGAGAGGAATCGTGATGTTCGAATATGCGTTGGAAGTTCACGAAGAGCCTGACAGTGTCTGGTTGTCCTGCGCAGAAATTCCTGAGATGCACGCCGCTGGCGACACCCTCGAGCAAGCGTTGGACACCGCCATTGATGCAATCGAGACGGCGCTCTCAATATACGTTGATGATCGCCGGTTGATTCCGACCGGGCAGGCAGGAGAACAGGCAAGTGACGTTGTATTGCGTCTGCCTGCGCTGACTGCAGCAAAGGTTGCTCTGTGGAATACACTTTTGGAATCAGGTTTAAGCAAGGCCGAGTTGGCACGTCGTCTCGGCGTACAACGGCCCCAGGTCGATCGCCTGGTAGATTTCCTGCATCACTCCAAAATCGAGAATGTTGAGCGTGCGTTGCAGCAACTTGGAAGGCGGATTTCGCTTTCGGTTCAAGCGGCATAAGTTCAGCAAGCGAGCGTTGGAGAAAATAGCTGAAGGCGAAGAAAAGGCCTGGCAAATGAACTAGGGCGATTTCAGACGGACTTGATGGAATCTGTACGTCAG
Source organism: Pseudomonas sp. HOU2 (assembly GCF_040729435.1). Lineage (NCBI taxonomy): Bacteria > Pseudomonadati > Pseudomonadota > Gammaproteobacteria > Pseudomonadales > Pseudomonadaceae > Pseudomonas > Pseudomonas sp. HOU2. Next base: position 3,648,359 of record NZ_CP160398.1, read on the forward strand.
ATGAAGTCTGGAAAGGCCTCGCGCGTAACGCTGCTGCCGCTCTCGGCGGCCACTGAAGAGCAAAGGAAGGCCGGGGTTTCTCAAAGCGTTTTCGCCAACCTAAGCTCCGTGGTGACACGAGCAAAATAAGGTGGGGAAAAATAGAGTCAGACCACAGTCTCAGCTGAAAACGTGGTCTGACCCTTATTTCACCTACGGGATGGCATTTCTAGGCCCACGCAAACAATCCAAATCAGCGCTGCTTAGAGCTCTGCTTACCTAATGAACTTACTCAAGCGCTTCCAAGTGGAGACTCTTTGGGTAACGACGTCTAGCCGAGAAGGTATTGACCGCCCAGACGCCAAACACAGCACCCATAACGCCACTGAAGCCAACGTAGGCCGACTCGTTCTTTGCTATGTCAACAAGGAGTTCCGGCCGAGGGAGATAGACTGCGGCCGCGAACCCGGCGCAGGCCAAGACTGGGGGAGAAAACACAACTGCAGCGACAATAGACAGCGCCCCGCTTCGCTTTTTCTTTTGCGGTTTAGGGCGGGTGAACTGCCCCAGATTTCGGAGCCCCTTTGGAAGCCCTCGCAGTGTGCCTTTAGCAGATGGACTACGATTGGTACTGGTGTGAAGGATTTCCACCACCGCCCCATCACTCGCATCTAAGAAGTCGAAAGTGAACACCGCTTCATTTGACTCTTGGCCTGGCATTGACACAACGCGAAACTCATTGACTTCTCTACTCACCTTCAAGACAGAGGTAGACAAAATCTTTCCGTCCCTCCCGACATGAAATCGAAGTGGGTCTTTTTCGACTATGTCGGAACCTGAAACGGTGTTTTCACCGTTATTCCAAATGATGATGATGGATTTGGTCAGGCGAGGAACGCTAATTCCTTCGTATTGAACGTCAATCCCTGCTGGCAAGGCATCGGACGCACTACCTAATAAATGCTCACCCAGGTGGACATACCCCACCCTGGTGCGTTGGCGACTCTTTAAATAAGCAATGATCGCGATGACGACACCCACGAAGAGGCCGACCCGCCCTTGGTCCAAGAAATTCAACGCGGTGTCAATCGACGACATGGCCAAATCCCTGCTGGTGATGGCGAGGTATTGCGTTCTTGTTACGTCGCTTATTACGTCTAGCAGACAAACAAAAGCCCCGCATCGCTGCGAGGCTTTGTTTTGTATGGTGCCGGCACCAGGAGTCGAACCCGGGACCTACTGATTACAAGGAGGGTGCTTTAAACATAAAAATCAATGGGTTAGCTTGATTCGTGTTACGTGCGTACTGCCCTAAAGCTGTGCGTTTTTGACGCTGCGCTAACTTTTGTTACGTGGGTGGAAACCCTCACCGTATTGCCTCTAGAGACATTCCAGCTTCTTGATGATCCGCAGCATAAGTGACGTAGTGGCTATGTGCTGCGCTTCGGTTGTTGCCCCTTGGATATAGTGCACTCTATCTCGCAGGCGAGTAAGCAACTGGAGGTAGAAGGCACGCTTTTCACCAAGGCTGCCTTCTAAATTTTCCGATATTTCCTTGAAGGTCGATTCGGCTTGCTCGAGTTGCTCTTCGAATTCGCCATGGAACCCGATGATCAGTTCGTAACCGGTTAACTGTGCTTGCCCGACTCCGGTCTTGGTACGCCCGGTCATAGAGTTTAGGGCAACCAGCACTGAATAGATGGACGTCCTTAGTTTGTCCTTAGGAGTTGCAGGCCACCTTTGTTCAAGTGAACCAAATCGTAGCGAACGGATGTGTCCGGCCACTCTCTGATCATCGAAACCCAATGGCTGCCATGTGTGTGCAAAGAGATTTCGGATTTTTCGAAGCTGCTCGAGATCATCAAATTGCTCTTTTCTGATTAGTCCCAGCGAGTAAGCAGCCTTGATACGGGAGGAGAAGTTCCCCAACGGTGCGTTGAAGCCATCGATTAGCTGTGCTGTTGTACTGGTGGGTAGCATGAAAGCTCTCAACAGTGAACCAAGCGCATCCTCTGCGAATGCTGCTAGTGAGAGAACTAATCCGCGTTCGTCCATTTCATCTAACATTTTAGTCAGATCGTTTATGTCCCCAAAGACTTCGTCTTTAGGAACGGTATCGCTCTCATTTTCCATGGCCTAATCCTTTCCAAGATTCCTAAACCGATTTAGCGGAGCAGTGGGCGCAATCTGCCACTACTCCCGTTAATCCGCTGAGGGAGACACTGTTGGTACGCTTAGGTCATAGACATCCATCATTTTCGCGTCACGGTGACCACTGGCTTCTTGTTTATCCGCCCTAGTGCCAGCCGTGTCAGTGATGCCACGTCGCTTTAAATCGTGCAAGGCGAAGCGCTCCTCGGAGTCAATTTCTCCGTCTGTGATCGCAAGGGTAATGAATCTCTGCCACGCGGTGTCCAGACTTGTTTTAAGAAGTGGGCCACCGTGGCTGGCCACGATGATAAAGCGCTTTGAGGCCGCGATCGGGATAGGCGTTTTACGGCGCTCCCACACCCTCGCGCGCAATGCTTTCGCGCCTTCCCAAACGTTACGCAATCGGGGTGTCCAACGGACAATGTTGTCCCGACTGCCCTTGCGTCGATTGGTCAGTATCCCCTCCTGCAGCTCGTTCGCGTCCGTGAGCGTCACGACCTCGATGCCACGCAGGCGGCAAAGGTAGGCCAGCTCCATTACGCTGGCTAGATATTCGGGACAACCGCCGGGCTCGTTACGTGCCAGACGTCCACGCGCCGTTGCGCGATCGATGAGTACGTCCATAACGTTCAACTGTGGCAACCGGCGTTGTTTACGTTCTATCGGCGCTTCGGTGCCCAAAGCAGGGTTCAACTCAAGGAAACCCCGATTGCGTCCCCACTGCAGCACGCGGCGCAGGTATCGCAGTGCGTGCGCCGCTTTTGAGGGTGTGCCCTCGTCTGCGATTCGATCGACAATGCGTTGCACCAGGGCGGCGGTGAACTTCTTCACGGCGAGATCGCCCAGCGGCTTGCCCAATTTGGTGGGGATGTTCAGCAGAACATCGCGGGAGTAGCAGTAGTCAGCGTGGGTTTTGGGAGCGAGCTTTTTGTAACGGTCGCTCAGGTGGAACTGTTCGCACACATAGCGGAGCGTTCCTCGATCGACGTTGGACGCCTCGTCCATGATTTGATGAAGTTCTACCAGCGACATGTCTGCGGGCGCCACATTTTTGCGGCGCTGCTTTCCGGTCTCGTCCCGATGAAGGGTATACCAGACACCACTGCCGCGATGGTCGAAATAAACGGCCGCCGGGAGGGCGGCCTGATCGACATGGGCAGGGATATGGGGGTTGTGCTTACGCTTCCTCGCTCGCCTCATAATATGTCGGTGTCGTACCTTTCAGAGCTGGCCGACGCGACGCCGCCGGCGTTATTAATCAGGTCAAGCGTTGTCCACGGGCCAGTTCGGCCACGGAACAAGCGCACACCCTGGGCGATCAGCGAGCGCTCAACATCGGATCGACGCTGATAACCGGTGATGTGCTGCAGGTCTTGAAAGGTCAAAACACCTGATGTTGCTCGGCTCACGGTACAACCCTCGAACCTGTGTGTTCCCGTGCCTGATGACAGACCAGTGTAGAGGCGGGTTCTGCTGAAAGCGTAGTAGAAACCACTGTGTTTGATTCTGGTGCAGGTTGCTCACGGCGTTTAAACATAACGGCGTTCCTTTGCTTTTCTAATTGCAGCCTTTTCGGCCATTACAGCGGCCCATTCCTCGGTCTTTCGATGTTGGCGAATACGGCTGCATTTTTGATGTTTTCGGGTCGATCTAGCCTTGCCGCAGATGTCGCAGATGCTTGGCAGATCCAATCGCTTGCTGGCCATCGCCGGCCGCTCCCGAATGGTTTTGCCATCGTTCATAAAATCGCCCTCGGCGATGCATGGCTGGCCAGAAGTTGGGCGACTATGGCCGCTTCGGCCGCATCAATATCGCCCTGCTGTTTGGCGAAGGTGGCCAAACACTCAAGCCGGATCCGCGCTTCGTCCGTTTTGGTTATCTGGTAATCAAACAACGCTGTGCCGACTATCCGAATCGCCATTAAGTGCCGGGCGGACTGAGTGTCGACTTCGCCCTGTGTGTTAGCCTTTGAATCGCTGCCGCTGTAGTGCTGTGCCTTCATCGTGTTGCCCTCAGTGGTGGTCGGTGTCGGGGGGCTGCAACCCCCCGACACCACCTCGTTAAGCGCTCTGGAAAATCCAGCAACGCACAGTTTTTGGTTTGTTTGCAGCGTCCAACTCCCAGGCAGAGCAAACGGTTCTGTTTGTCTCCACGAACTTCGGGCACTTGCTGGTTTTTAGGTGGCGTTTCAGCTCGGTCATGTCCGGTACTTTCTGGCGTTTCTCTGCGGCTTCTTTGGCGAAGTCGTTGAGGTTCACTGCAATCAAACTGTCATTGCGTGAGTGGTTGAGTCCGCCTGCAGCGCTGTTTAGGTATTCGTACAGTTCCCAAAACTCGACGACGACCGGGTGATCAGCATTGATGGCCAGCTGGCGATCCTTGGCCATGTTCTGGATCTCGGCGTGTGTGGCTTCCAGCTGGTGTTTTTTCAGGGGCACGATGTGCACCAATGCGTCTACGAGCGCGTGCAACTGGGCATGATTCTTTGCGATCCGGACGGTGCGAATCTCAGGGAGGGCCAGCAATGTCTGTTCGTAGGTCGGAACCTTCGAGCGGATGGTCTCCATCACGGCGGACTCCGACGTGGTTGCCTTGAGCAGAAACCCGCTCACACGGTCGACGGGCATACGCTCAAGTTTTTCAACCAGCAGCTTGGTTTGCGGTGTCTGCCCGTCTTTCGTCATGGCGATGTGCACCAGGCGTTGCAGTATCGGTTCAGAGGCGTTCACCGCGTGGTTCTGCCCGATGACCACTGCACCACGGAAGGGCGGTTCTCGTGTGTCGTTACCGTTGTTCTTTACACCGGTTGAGCGAACGCTGCGGCCGTTGTAGGCGGTCTTCAATTCGTCCCAGTCATATTGGCGGGTCTGGCTTCCATCTGATTTTTCACGCTCAGATTCAATCAACACCACCGGCAGATTCCCGACCTGGGCAAAGTTTCGTGCCCGAGCAACGGGGGTGCCCTTAGTGGGGTCGAAACCTTCGTAGTCGAGGCGCCCGCACAACTTCCAGAGGAATTCGATCAGGGTAGATTTACCGGCGCCTGGCTCGCCGATAATTTCCATGAAGGGGTAACTCTTTTGGTGCTGCCGGATCTGCTCAGCGAACAAAGAGCCGAACCAGAAAGCGAGGGCGACCAGTCCTTTAGCACCGAAGCATTGCCAAATGATGTCGAGCCATTCGGTGTCGAACTTCTCCAGGTCAGTGTTCAGGTTCAAGGTTACGGACTGGCTGAGCGTTTTAATGCTCAATCGATCCATGTCGAAGAAATCCTCTTCGTTCAGTTTGAAGATTTTCCCGTCGCGTACCGCCACGTCGCCGTACACGTAAGCGCCGTGTTCGCGGGTGTAGCCCGTGAAGTCGATGGTTTGAACGGTCTTGAGGGCGTCGGTTTGCTCCTCAATGAAAGCGTCCAGCTGTTGAGTTGTGCCGGTGAACATTCCGCCCGGAGCAATGCCCAGTAGACGCTTTTTGAACTCGGCTGATGACGCGATCTGAGCGCTGGTGAACGTGTTTTTGATCGGCGCGGCGTCGTGCGCAAAGGTGATCCGGAAGTAATACCAGGACTCGTCGGTAAGTTTGTTTTCCTGGTAGTACAGGGCTTTCGGATTGCAGGTAGCGATGCGCTGCAGCGCACCGCACTGCTGCATGGCTTTCGCCCGCATCTGTTTATTGTTCAGCTGCTGATCGTCGTGGTGCTCACTGTCCTCCAGTTCCTGAATGGCCTTGTTGTATTTCTCCAGATCAAGCTTGAACCAATACAGGCGGTTGCCGAACTCCAGATGGAATTCGCTCCGACGCTTCCAATCGAACATCACCAATGCTTTTTCGGTGGCGTTCTCAGCGATCAGCAGGGCGCCGTGATGCCGCGCAATGGTCATGTCTTTTTCAAACTGGACGTCGCGCTTGTCGCCTTCGTCCAGGAACTGCCATCGCTGGTGAAGGTCGTTCCAGTCCACCTTCCGGTTGTCCCGCTGAGGGATCTGCGCGGCCTCACAGGTAAACCCCAACTCACGGGCCATGCGAACCCAACGCTTGGTGTAGGCGTGTGCGCCTGGTTCGTTGTCCAGCGCCCAGACGAGCTTTGGCAGATTGCCCGGGCGCGCAGTGACCAACGCCTGCAGAGAGTCAGCCGGGAATGCATTTGATGACATGGCAGATACGGCGGAAATCCCGTGGTGCACCAGGGCAATGGCGTCGAAGATGCCTTCCACGATCCAGAGTTCTTTTGCTTCAAGCAGATCAACACAGGGCGGACACCACCACACACCCTTGTAGCTATCACCTGGGGCGAAGCGAGCTTTCATCTTGCCGAAGCGCGCCGGCTTATCGATCAGGCGTTCCCAGTAGCCGCCTTTCTCCAAAGCGAAACGCACCGTGGCACTGCCGGCGTTGTGCTGGGACGAGTAGTAGGTTTCTTGTGTGAACCAGCCCGCGACCAACTCAATGTTGAAGCCTCGACCAAATTCCAAATACGCCCGAGCTGTGGCTGTGGGAGCGTTGTCCGTCGCCGGCGCTCGCTTGCTCCAGTCTTCGAACAAATCGTCGTAGATTTCTTTGACGTGCATGGTGTGGCCGCACTTTTCAGGCCGGCCGCAAATGACGAGCCATGGCGTGTCGTGGCGCGAATACAACTCTTTCTTTCTGCACTTCGGACACTCACCGCCGCGCATGTAAACGGTTCCCGAGCGGTGTTTCAGACCGTAATCGAATTCCAGGCGCTTCAGGACGTCGTCGCGGAGATCATCTCTCATGGTTTTTTCACTGTTTTGAGGCTTTGAGTCAGGGCACCGGCGAGGGCGCCGATCAGATGTTTTCGAGCGGCCATCACGGGATCGTTCGTGAGAATCGACCCATGGCGCAGGCCTTCGGGAATGAAGCGGTATTGGTCTGCGTACCAAAGTTCATTGAGGCTGAGACGGTAATGTTCACGCAGGTTGACCAGGAGCGCTTGAGCCTGATCCGGCGGCAGTTTTGCGTTGATGTTGAGAGCGTTTTCCATCGTCAAACCTCAATTTCGGGCGCAGCTCACCCAAACCCACGGGAATGGGGGGATCGGGGATTTGTTGGTCGGGTGTTACGGAGTGGTGATGCGGAAACGCCCGTTGTCCGGTGCGTTCAGGATTCGCTCAAAGATCAGGCTGGCGGGGATGGCCCACACCTCACCGGTGGCTGTGTCCGTGATAACGGTGTGTGTAGGTGTGCTGATCAGAACATCCAGACGCTGCCGATCGCTCACTGCAGAAAGATCGCTGTAAGCCAGGTGAACCATTTTTTCGGCGGTAGGAGTCAGTACGTCAAAGTCGGCAACCAAGTGTCGGACTGCGCGTTTCAGCAGCAGCTGGTCGTCGCTCAGGTGTTCGCATTGGTGACGCTCAAGAAAGACCAGCGCTGCGGCTTTGAGCATGTCCTGATATTCCTGTACTGCAGGCAGATTGTTCATTGGGATTTTCCTGCGCGGTATAGAGCGATGGCTGCAAGTACTTCGGCGTGCCGTGCTGCAACGTGGAGGTTGTGAGCGTCCATAATCAGGTCGGCTTCTTCTTCGCTGATTGAACCGTCCTCCAGTGCTTTGGCGATCGCTTGGTCGACGCAGCCGCGCTTTGCCGCTACCTGCACAGAGCGAGCGTAAAGCTCGACGTTGTCCAAGGTTTCAGGATCAGCCATCGGCACGAACAGCCCGCCGTACATTGAGGCGACGTAGTTGGGGAAGTGGTGTGTTCCACAGTCCTGCTCGAGCAAGAAAACCTGAGAGTCACTGAGAGGGCTGCAGCCGGCGTTTTCGTAGGCGTGGTTGTCGAACTTTTTGAGCTTCAGGCCCAAGCGTGCGGCCGCAGCTTCGCGCCCGCCGGTATAGCTACGGATAATCTCGCTCATGACTTCTTTGCGAGTGTCTAGGATCGGGCTTTTCATCTTCTACTTTTCCCTGTTGAGCGCTGGCACTACTGTTCAACGACACCTTTTTTAACGCCGAGCAATACTGCGGCGCGGTGTGCCTCCCCACGGCGACATTTGCTTTGTCCACTCAACACCGCGTAAACGGTGCTGGGACTCAGGTTGTGTAAAAGTGCAAAGTCCTTCGCGGATTGTCCGCGCTTCTCCAATGCTTCCCGCGCTTGTTCGCGGGCTTGCTCGCTGATGCTTGTCTTCGGCATAGTGCAAATCCATGCAATTTCATGTGGTGTGAAATGCAGAATGATGCACTTTGATGCATTTGTAAATATTTGGGATGAATGATTTTGCATCTTTCTGAAGATATTGGTTCCCGCCTGCAGGAAGAGCGCAAGCGCTGCGGTATGACTCAGGCCGAGCTTGCAGACGCGATTGGCGTAGTGAAAAGAACACAGGCCAATTACGAGGCAGGGACAAGCGATGCGCCTGCGCCATACCTGAGCAAGGTCGCAGAGAAGTTTGGCTTTGACATCCCTTACATCCTGTCCGGGACTCGAACAAACTTGGCTGAAAGCGCTTTGGACGATGTCGAAAACCGACTGATAGTTCAGTTTCGAAGCATTCCGGAAGACGACCAAAAGGCTATTCGCCGCATCCTCGAAGCCATGGCCGACGACGCTGCCCGGCACCGGTCTTAAATCGCAACAAAGCCTTTCATCCATTGGGAAAACTCCCATTTCAATGCCTTTTGCTACCCCCCATAAAGCCAGTTCAGCAATGCACTTTATGGAGTAGTAAGCATGTTGGATCGCAAGATGAACGATCGCACCGCGTTCGAGAAAACCGAGTTCGATACGTCCGGACTTACAAATATCGAGCGACGTTTGATCGATCTCTATCGACGGTTGAGCCAAGTGGAGCAGCAGCAAGTCCGTCGAGTTGCCGAGATACTGGCCGTAAACCCAAAGGAGCCAGTAGAGGGCTGAATCTCATTCTTTGAGTGATCCCGATCGCCGACGCTTCTGCGTTGGCGGTTTGCAGCTACGCCACCGCCTGCGATCCCAACTGCTCGAAAAGCTCCCGCTGCTTTGCCCTGGGCAACTCGCGAAACCGATCGATCAACATGCGTTCGAAAGTCTGCGATGACGGACTGAGCGTGTGTGAGAACGTCAGGTTCGACACCCACGTATGCCCGCACCGTGCGTCGAGGCATTGGCAATACAGCTTCACGAACTCCGTTGTTACCTCTTCCCGTGAAGCAATTCGGCCCTTGTGGCCGCACTTGCATACAACTCTCATTGTGTCCCTCCCCAGGGGCAGCTGATCGCCACCATATTGCCACATTTTGTAGTGGTATTCGCTTAGAAAGGTGTTTCATGCAGTGGCATCCACTGCCAATGGCGCAGGTTTCCAGCTAAAGCGCCTGTCTTCGCGTAACCGGTCATTGAGTTGATCGAACAGCTGGCAAATCGGTCGAATTTCGTTGCTGGTGTACACGCGATCGATCTTTTCAATGTCGCCAAACCCGCCGGTGTTTTCCGGGATGATGCCGGCCAGCGCTGGGTTCATCCGCCAGGCTGCAATGACATCGTTTCGAGTGATGTTCTTCACCTTCTCCAGCTCGTCTTTCGCCTGGAAGTCGCCCACCGGGATGATCTGGATCGCGTTCTCTTTGCCGTTGGGGATGTTGACGAACATCGAGCGGAAGTTGCCCACGCCCTTGCTCGCGCTGATCTGTGCGCGCAGCTCGTCCTCGTCCTCTTCGGTCAGGTCGGGGTCGTTGGTGTAGAAGATGTAACCGGCGTGCGCGCCGTTGCTGTAGTACCGGCGGCGGAAGAGGGTCGCGGCCTCGTTCAGCAGCAACGCCTGCAGGCCGCCCAGGTAGTCCGGAATTCCGTAAATGTTCTGTTCCACGTCGTAGTCCAGGACGTGGGAAATTTCGTGCGCCTCAAACTCCATTTCCTTGTTGTCGGGCAGCAGCATCACGAAACCGCCGTCGACCTTCACGCGCATGTTGATCGCCGGCAGGTGCTGCAGCTCCAGCACCTGGCCGAACGCGTTGGTGTCGTTGTAGAAGTACGCTTCGCCGAACACCATGTAGTCCAGTCCGGCGCGTCCCATCGTCTCTGTGCTGCAGCCCGCCGAGGCGATGAACTCACGCAGCAACAGGTTGCGCTTGAATTTCGGAATGGCGCCGTGGTGCGCGTTGGCGCGCAGCAGCTTGGCCAGCCCAGCCCGCGACACCGGCGGCTTGTAGATCTTGCCGTCGTCGCTGGGGAACACGCCCACGTACTCGCCGATGTTGCCGGACAGCACTTGTTCCGGCTCCCCGAACGTAAACGAGCGCATTGGCTGTTGCTGTGGTTGGGCTACGTGGTGCTTTCTGCGTTTGCGGTTGGCCATGGCTGTTCTGGTTACTCGTGACGTAGCGGCTACGGCGCCGCTTGTTGGTGTTCAAAGGTTCGTTGGACAGGGCGTGCATCACCGCCCAGGCAATGTCGGCGTGACCGGTGGCCTCGGTACGGGATGCGCTGTAAGTGATCTGGCCGCTGTTGGTGGCGCCGCGCTTGATGGTCAGGAACGCCTGGGCGATGTCCGTCCAGCCCGCGTCCCACTCGATGCGACTGCCTTGAATCGTGTCCTGGGCCTTCAACACCAGGGCGTTTTTCGCCTCCAGGCTGTAGTGAATCGGCGTTGCCTTGGCGTAGAAGTCGCGCACCAGGTCGAACACGCCGTAACCCACGCCGGTGACATCGATGCCGATGTGCTGCACGTTGAAGCGCTCGGTCAGCTTCTTGACCTGCGCTGCCTGGTAGGTGAACGAGTGGCCACGCCAGCTGTGCTTTTCCAAAATCCGGAACTTCGCCCCGGGTTCAAGTGGCGGCGCGATGACCACGCAGGTGGCGTCGTCGCGTGTGCGGCTCGGGTCGTAGCCCAGCCAGACCGGGCTGTTGCCAAACGGGCGATCCAGATCCGGGTTGTAGTCCTCCCACAACGACAGATCCGAATAGCAGCGCTCCAGATCCTTGAGGCTGAATGCGCTTTGGGTGCTGTCGATGAACTTGCAGTAGAACAGCTGCTGGAATTTGTCTTCGTCGTACTCCAGCTGCAGCTGTTCCAGGTCGAACAGATCGCAGCCGCCGGCGATCGCATCGTCCAGGGTGATCGTCTTGCGCCACTGACCGTCCGGACACAGCGCGCCCTGCGTATAAGCCGCTTCACTCGGCCATTCGCCGCCTGCCTTTTTGCCGCGCTTGCTGTTGCGGAATTCGTCGCCCGACCAGAACGGATACGCCTGGTGCGACACGGCGCTGGGCGTCGAGAAATAGGTTTTGCGCCATTTCTTGTGGGTGCCCATGGCGCTGGCGACGGTGCTGAGCTTTTCAAAGTCGCGAATCCAGAAGTATTCGTCGACGTAGACGTGCCCGTGGTAGCCCTGGGCGGTGCTGCTGTTGGTGCTGAGAAAGCGCAGCTCGGCGCCGTTGCTTAGGGTGATCGGGTTACCGGTCAGCTCGATGCCGAACCACTGCTGGGCAAACTGGATGATGTAGCTGCGGAAGATCTCCGACTGTGATCGGCTGGCCGACAGGAACACCTGGTTATCACCGCTCAACACGGCGTCCATGAACGCTTCGCCGGCGAAGTAGTACGTCAGACCGACCTGACGGCTTTTGAGGATGTTCCGGACACGGCGGGTCAGCGGGTTCTGTTTCGCCTCGAACAGCTCTTTCTGGTAGCCGTACATTTTCGAGATGAACTTATCCAGGAAGTCCACTTCGGTCAGGCCGCTGATGTCGTTCTTCGCCTTCTTTTCGCGCTTCTTGCCGCCGCCCTCGCGCCGCTCACGGCGTTGGCTTGGCTGGCGTTCGTCAGACTCGTCCGGACGGTCGGCAGGCGCTGCCGGCGCAGGTTTCGCCGCGAGTTTTTTTAGGCGCTCCAGCAGGCTTGTCAGCCGCTCCAACTCTTTCAGCTCGGCATCCGTCAGCGGATCGATCTTTTCCAGAATCAGGGTGATTCGTCGGTTGACGGCGCTCAACGGTTCTTCATCCGTCAGCATCTCGTCCCAGCCGCCTTGGCGAATCCAGTAGTAGACGATGCGGATGTTAGGCAGCTTCAAATGCGCCTGGATTTCCTTTACCGAACAGCGGCGCAGGTAGAGGCGTTTTGCGGCTTCTTTGACTTCGGTCGGGTAGTTCATGGGCCGCAGTCTATGCGGCGAAAACGCTGGAAACGCGGGGTTAAATCCCGGCATTCGCCTATATCCGGAAAATAGGAGAACGCCGAAAACCAACCGTTTGTTTGGGGCAAAACGGCTCCCTATCGTGGCGGCTCATTCAACGATTGAGCGCAGTTACCGACCATGCCCCGTTCCCTTGTCTCCTACTGGAAACGTGTTGCCACCAGCGGCCCGACCGTCGATGGCCGCGAGATCCTGCCCCAGGAACTGCGCGACATCGCCGAGACCTACACACCGACCCTGTACACCGCCGTTATCTGGTGTGAGCACGAACGTTGGTTCGGTTCATTTGGCACCGTCTTCGCTGTGCGTCTCGTCGAGGACGCGGAAGACCTGGAGCCTGGCCAAGTTGCCCTTGAGGCGCAGTTGAAGCCCAACGACAAGTTGCTGCGCCTCAACGACGCCGGCGAAAAGCTGTTCACCAGCATTGAGATCAGGCCGAATTTCCGGGGCCGTGGCAAAGCCTACATGACCGGCATCGCGGTCACTGACGAACCCGCCAGTGTCGGAACCCAAGAACTCTACTTTTCCAGCCGCACCAGCCGCGATTCGTACTACGCCGCTTCCCACGAGCTGGGCTCTTTGAGCGAAACCGAGCCGCAGGGCGAGATCGGGCGCCTTGCCGCCATGTTCACCCGCCTGTTCAAGCGTTTCGGCATTGAAGACACGCCCACCGAAACCACCCCGCAAACCCCAACCGAGAGCAAACCCCCAATGGATGAAGCTACCGCAACGGCCTTGAAAACCCTGCTGGCCCAGCTGCTGGTCGTCGCTGCCGGCATTCAGGCCGTGATCGAGCCTGCAGCCGAAGACGCACCGGAACCCGATCAGGCCCCGATCGATGATGTCAGCGCTGCAGTAGACGAAATCGTCACCACTGCCGAGGAAGAACGCGAGTTCAAGCGCAGCGGTGCCGGCAACAAAGCTGTCCTGGCCGCGCTGGGTCGCCTGGAGAAGCAGTTCACCGCACTGAAAAACACCCCTGCCGGTCGGCAATTGCCGCGCACCACCGGCGCCGCCGACAAATCCAAAGTGCGGGTGCTCTGACATGGCCCGTTCACTGAGCGCCTACGGCGCCAAGATGTACGCCGAAATGCAGCTGGCGATCGCCGAGACCTACGGTGTCGAGCTGGCCAGCAAGATGTTCTCTGTTGAACCGTCGATCGCCCAGGAACTAAACGAGGCTATCACCGCCAAGTCGGACTTCCTGCAACGCATCAACGTCATTCCGGTGACCGAGATCAAGGGCGAGAAGGTGTTTATTGGCGTGTCTGGCCCGGTGACAGGCCGCACCAACACCAAGACCACCGACCGCGTGGCGAAGGACGCTTCGGCGCTGGATAACAGCACCTACGAACTGTCGTCGACCGAATCGGATGTGGGCCTGCCCTACGCGAAGATCGATGCCTGGGCCAAGTTCCCGGACTTCCATCAGAAGTATTCGGCTGCTGTGCAGAAACAGATCGCCCTGGATCGCATCATGGTCGGTTTCCACGGTGTGAAAGCGGCTGCGCAGACCGATATCGAAACCTATCCGATGCTGCAGGACGTGAACAAAGGCTGGCTGCAGCAACTGCGCGAGCAGGCGCCCCAGCAGGTTCTCAAGGAGGGCAATACACCTGGCAAGGTCACCATGGGGCCGGGTGGCGATTACGAGAACCTGGACGCCCTGGTGCATGACACCAAGCAAATGGTGGACGAGCGTCTGCGCGACAGCGGCGACCTGGTAGCGATCATCGGCACCGACCTGCTGGCCGCTGACAAGGCCAAGCTGTACGCCAAGCAGGGCGACACCCCGACCGAGAAAGAGCGTATCGAGGACGCCCAGGTGATCGCCACCTACGGCGGTCTGCCGAGCTTTAGCGTGCCGTTCTTCCCGGTCAACGGCGTGCTGGTCACCAGTTGGGACAACCTGTCGATTTACTTCCAGGACTCCAGCTGGCGCAAGCAAACCGTGGACAACCCGAAACGTTCCCGCGTCGAGGATTACAACAGCCGCAACGAGGGCTACGTGATCGAGCAGCTGGAAAAGATCGCGCTGACCGAAAACGTGGAGCTGGTGAAGTGAGCCTGGCCCTTGCCCACAAGCGCCGCATTTTGGCTCAGGGAACTGCTGCAGTGATCGCTGCTGCAGCGGCACCGCTGGCGTATTCGCCGGCGGAAGCCCTGAGCAGCCCAGCCAACGCGAAAAAACACCTGCTGCTGATGCAGGCCTCGCTGGATGAAGACCTGAAGCGCTTGAGCGATTTAAAGAACTTGGCGAGCAAGCAAACGCTTAAGCGAAATGAGTTGCTGCCCAAGTACCAGGACTTCATCCAGCGCTACATGGATTCGGGCCTGGTGATGCAGAACCCCGTCCTGGTGCAGGTGATGGTCTGGCTGTTCGACACCGAGCAGTTCGAAGACGGTCTGGAACTGGCGGACTTCGCGATCGAGCAGGGGCAGGAAATGCCGGAGCGCTTCAAGCGCAACGTGCAGACGTTCGTCGCTGACGCGGTGATCGAATGGGCTTTTCGTGAATACAACGCCCAGCGCAGCCCGGAACCGTACCTGTCCGACCTGCTGCCGCGTGTCGACGGCGAATGGGATCTGCCCGAACAGATCCCGAGCAAGTACCACAAGTTGATCGGTATGCGCGCCATGGAGGCCGAGCAATGGGAAACGGCGCTCAAGCACCTGGAGCGATCCACCGAGTTGCACGCCAAGGCCGGCAACGAGACACGAATTGCGAAGTGCCGTAAGGCGATCGCCAAACAAACACCCGCCGTCACCGGCGCCCAATAACCGACTACCCCCCCAGCGGGGAACTGTGGACGTGTGTCTGCCATTTATGGACAGCCCCACGAAAAACAGTCTCCCCGCCCTAATTCGAGCGGTCAGCAATGAGCTTTTCCGGGAAACCCACCACTGTTGTGGAACAGGCGATCGAGAACGACGGCTTTTGGCCGAACCTCTCCGTGGCCGAGTTCCAGAAGGGCTATCGCCTGCCGGCGGAGTTCCTGGGCGACCTGCTGACCGACGCCTTGTTTATCGCGATGGCCGAGGTCAATACCGACCTGGCCAAGCTCAAAACCAGCTGGCTTGCAGCAGGCATCGTCGCCGTGGAAACAGCCGATCCGATGCTGCTGCCTGAGCGTGCATTCAAAGCCAAGCTGTACAAGCGCGCCGTGTATTGCCGCGCCAAGGCCAGCGCCCTGCAGCAGTTCGCGACCGTGACCCGCCGCGAGAGCGCCGAGAACACCGGCAAGGAAGCGCCGGAGCGTGAAGACACGTTCCTGGCATTCAGTCAGCAGGCTGTGCGCGCCCTGCAGGGCCGTGGCCGCATCACGGCGAAGTTGCTATGACCAAGCTGCAGGCGTTGACCGCCTACCTGCTGGAACGCCGCCTGGTCGAGCCTGAACAGCTCGACAGCTGGACGGAGCAGGTCAAGCTGTCGCTGATCTGGAAACCCGACGTCGACGGCATGCACTTTGCCGACATGCACTACCGCGCCGTGATTGTCCTGGAGCGTTTCGCCGCCAATCCGGCCCGCATGATGGCCCTGGTGGGCAGTTGGCTGGAGACTCACGACGCCGACCGCGACCGCCACGAACTGCCGGCGCCGGAATTTGCCGTGGAGCCCTTGGACAGCGATCTGTTCGACGTGGAAGTCACGCTGGAATTCGTCGAGCCGCAGTATCTCTCCGAAGATCCGGGCGGAGAGATCCAGGCCTTCGGCAAGACCTGGGCGTTCGTTCCATTTGATCTGTGGATCGCCGAGCGCGGCGAGGTGGCCACCAATGGCGGGGCGTAGCACGTTCGAACTCGACGTGCGCGGACGCTTGGGCGTGCGCGAGCAACTGGCGTTGCTGAGCCTGCCGCCGCAGTTGCGCCGGCGTTTGCTGAACCAGGTGACCAAGCGCGTGCGGACGATGAGCCGCAAGCGTCAGCGTGCCCAGCAGAACCTGGACGGTTCGGCGTTCGCCCCGCGCCAGGGCGAGAGCAAGGGCAAAAAGAAGATGGAAGCCGGCCTGGCCAAGCTGATGGTGGTCACCCGCGTGACCGCTGATGAAGCGGAATTGGGCTGGAAAAACGCTCTGACCCGATGGGTCGCCGCGCAGCAGCACTACGGCGTCAGCGAGCGCCGCACCGCCGCGCAGATGCGCCGCTGGAACAAAACCCCGCCGGGTCTAGCCGCAACCGAGAAACAAGCCAAGCGCTTGCGTCGGTTGGGTTTCCGCGTGCGCCAGGCCGGCAAAAAGAGCCTGACCAGGCCGTCTGTGGCGTGGATTCAAGAACATGTGAATTACGCCAAGGCGGGTCTGTTGATCCGCATCCTGGACGACCAGCGCAGCGAGTCGTCGGGCGCGCAGAGCTGGGAAATCACGCTCCCGAAACGCCAGTTCATCGGCGCCGAAACCGAACGCGACACCGACCTGCTGATTAGCCAGGTGTTGCAACAAATCCTAACTTCACCCCGCTAACGAGGCACTGCATGGCACTCGGTCAAGTCACCGTCGACAATCTCAACCTGGGCCAGGGGCCTGTGAGCGAGATTGAGCGTTACTTTCTATTCATCGGCCCCGCCGGCAAGAACGTCGGCCAGATCCTGCCGCTGAACACGGACAGCGATCTGGACGCCGAACTGGGCGTTCCGGCCAGCGACCTGAAAACCCAAATCACCGCTGCCCGTCTCAACGGTGGCCAGCGCTGGGCATGTGTTGCGGCTCCGATCGGCGCCGAGGGCAAATGGGACGAGGCGTTGGAAAAGGCCCAGCAGCAGGGCTATTCCGTGGAAGCCGTGGTGATTACCAAGCCGGTGACCGCTGCCGCCGAGCTGTCGGCGATGCATGACGCGGCGATCGCGCTGAACAACACCTACGGGCGTCGCGTGTTCGTCATGGCGTCCGCGCCTGGCGTCACCGCCGAACAGACCTGGGCGCAGTACGTCAGCGAGCGCAAAGCGCTGTTGGCCAACCTCGCCGCGCCGCGTGTGTTGGTCGTACCGCAGCTGCACGGCAATGACCTTGGCGTGCTGGCCGGTCGCTTGGCCAATGCTTCCGTGAGCATCGCTGACAGCCCGATGCGCGTGGCTACCGGTGCCGTGCTGGGCCTCGGCCCTGTTCCGATCGATGGCGAAAAAGTCCCGCTGACCTCGGCGGTGCGCAGCGAGCTGGATCGGGCGCGCTACTCGGTTTCGCAGACCTATCCCGACTACCCGGGCGTGTACTGGGGCGACGGCAACATGCTGGACACCGCCGGCAGTGACTTTCAGGTCGTGGAATACCTGCGCATCACCGACAAGGCCGCTCGGCAGATCCGCCCGCTGCTGATTCGCCGCGTGGCCGATCGCCGACTGAACAACACCCCCAACAGCATGGCCGTCAACACCAACCAGCTGATGGCGCCGCTGCGCGCCATGGCCAAGTCCGTCACGTTCGCGGGCCAGGTGTTCCCTGGCGACATCGAGCCGCCAAAGGACGGCGACCTGGTGCTGACCTGGCTGACGAAAACCAAGGTCGCGGCCTACATCAAGCTCAAACCCCACAACTGCCCGAAAGACCTGACCGCGAACATCGCCTTGGATCTTTCCACTGAGAAAACGGAGTAACGCCCCATGGCGAAGATTGGCGGCAAGAACTTTGACGTAAACCTGGGCGACATCGCGCTGCACGTCGAAAGCTGCACCCTGGACATTACCGACAATTCGGCAGTGGCCCAAACCCGTGGCGTGCCGGACGGCTACGTGGACGGCGATGTCGCCGCCGCCGGCGAGCTGGAACTGGACAGCACCAATTTCAACTTGCTGGTGGACGCGGCGCGCTCGGCGGGCAGTTTCCGCGAGCTGAAACCCTTCGACTCGGTGTTCTTCGCGAAGGCCGGCGAGGATGAAGAAATGCGCGTGGAAGCGTTCGGTTGCCGGGTGAAGGTCTCCAGCCTGCTGTCGATCGATCCCAAGGGCGGCGAGAAGAGCAAATACAAGGTTCCGTTCGACGTCACCAGCCCGGATTTCATCCGCATCAACGGCGTTCCGTACCTGGCCGCTGCTGAAACCGAGGGGCTGCGCTGATGGTGGACTGGTTCGACCGCGCCCAGGAGCTGGAGCAACGCCAACGTGACCAGGCGATCAAGGCCCAGCTGAGCAAGGCTGTGCCGGTCGGGCCGAGCCTGACCCATTGCCAGGACTGCGACAAACCAATTCCGCCGGCGCGCCAGGCGCACGGCGGCATAACCCGGTGCGTCCCGTGCCAGACGGACGTCGAGAAGAGTAAACGCCGATGACCACTGACGCCGTGCGCCTTGCCGCGCTGGAACAGAGATTTGCCGTCTTTGAACACCGGCTGGGCGAGCTGGAAGACCGCCACGAAACCGTCCCGACCCGTGTCACGAAGCTGGAGCAGGGTTTCGAACACATGGCGGGCCAGCTGTCGGAACTCAACGCCGGCCAGCAGACGCTGACCGTTGCGGTGAATGACATCGGCGCCAAAGTTGGCCGCTTGCTGACCATCCTGACGCTGGTTGGCGCCGTGCTGCAGATGGTCGTGCCGGCACTGCTGCGCGTGTGGTTCCCATGAGCCTGCGCGGGCGGATAGCCGCCGGTTTGATCGCGCTGGCCAGCACGCCGCTGGTGATCTTCCTGGGCACCTGGGAAGGCAACGGCCAGAACACCGTTTATGCGGACAAGCTCGCCGGCGGACTGCCCACGGTTTGCAAAGGCATCACCCGGTTTACCAGCCCGTACCCGGTCGTCGTCGGCGACTACTGGTCGCCGGCCAAGTGCGCCGAGGTGGAGCAACTGGTGATCCGCAAAGCGCAGCTGCAGCTTGCCGAGTGCATCACGAACCCGAACGTGGGCCAGAACACATTCGACGCCCTCACCAGTCATGGCCACAACTTCGGCGTGACCAGCACCTGCGCCAGTCGATCGGTCGCGCTTATCAACGCCGGTCGCATTGCCGAGGGCTGCAAAGCCCTGGCATGGGCACCGGACGGCAAGACGCCGGTATGGGCCTTTGTGACTGACGCCAAGGGCCAGAAGCGCTTTGTGCCGGGCCTGCACAACCGCCGGCTGGCCGAATCCCGGCTGTGTGCGGAGGGCTTGTGATGCTGCGCGAAGCCTTGTTCCTGATCGTGCTGTGCCTGGTTGCCTGGATCGGTTTCGACGTACTCGAAGGCCAGCGCGACGAAGCCAGACGCGAGCGCGACAGCGCGAAATGGGAGGCCAGCGGCCTGCGGGAAGCGGCACGCATCAGCGGTGAAATGCTCGCCGAGCGGGACGCGATCGACCAACGAAACACCAAGGAATTGACCGATGCACGCATTGAAAACGAACGCCTGCGCCGCGCTGTTGGCGATGGTACTGGCCGGCTGTACGTCAGCGCCACCTGTCCCTCCGCCGGATCTTTGTCCGCCACCGCCGGCACCGCCCGCGTGGCTGATGCAGGACGCGCCGAACTCGCTGCAGACGCTCGACCGGATTATTTCACCCTCCGAGATCAACTCGCCAAAAGCCGGCAAATGATCGTCGGACTGCAGCAATACGCCCTTGGCGTTTGCCGGCGATCGTCGGCGCCCCAGGGCACCACTTTTCCCAACCTCAAAAAGAGCGATACCCCATGAGCCAGCAAAACACCGAAATCACCCTGGAAGTCGGCGAACAGGAATTCACTTTCAACCTGTCCCCGGCGGACGTGACCAAGTACTTCAACGCCCTGACCCAAACCAACAAGGTCGCCCCGGGCAACAACCTGTTGATGACCACCGTCAAGCAAGAGGAAAAGGCCACGCTGAAACCGCTGCTGGCCAACCCGGTGATGGTGATGCAGTTGGCCGGCGCGTTGTTGGAGGAATACGCGCCCAACGTTGAGGTGATCGTAAAAAAGCGCTCGAGCACGCTGAGCGCCTGAGCGAAAACGGCCTGGGCCAGCTGATGGCCCTGACGAACCGCTGGCTACCTGGTGTCGAACCCACGCCCGAGGCGATGGGGACGGCCAAGTGGCTGGAGGACGAACACTGGAGACGCATGGAATTTGCCGTGGCTAGCGGCATCGCCCTTGCGCTGAACGGGTAACGACATTGGCAGACCGTAGCGCCAGCCTGGCTTTCATTCTCAGCTTGCAGGACAAGGTCACCGCGCCCCTGGGCAAGGTGAAAATGGGTTTTGCCGAGCTTTCCGATCAAAGCGAAAAGCACATCAAGACGATCGGCCTGGGCTTGGGCGGTCTGACGGCGGGCGTGGTCGCCATTCGCGAATCCATGGAACCGGCGCTGGAGGTCAATCGTGCCCTGGGCGATGTCCGATCGCTGGGCGTAGCCGAGGACGCGCTGTCGGCGCTCAACGCCAAATCACTGGAGTTCGCGGTGAACTACGGCGAGAACGCCAGGGACTTTGTGGCATCGGCGTACCTGATCGAGGGCGCCATTAAGGGTCTTGCCGGCAACCAGCTGGCGACCTTCACCAACACCAGCAACCTGCTGGCCAAGGCCACCAAGACCGACGCCGAAACCATGGGCGAATACGTCGGCACGCTCTACAACCTGCAGAAATCCCAAGCCGATGCGATGGGGAAGGGCGCGTGGGTCGAAAAGCTCGGCGGCCAGACGGCGCTGGCGGTGCAGCTGTTCCGCACCAGCGGCGCAGCCATGAAAGACGCCTTCAAGGAAGCCGGGGCGATCGCCACGACTTCCGGCGTCGACCTGGCTGAACAGATGGCGGTGATCGGCACGCTGAGCAGCACCATGGAAGGCGGCGACGCCGGCGGACGGTACAAGGCGTTTTTCGAAAACATCGGCGCCGCCTCCGAAAAGCTCGGCATGAAGTTCACCGACCAGCAGGGCAAGTTGCTGCCGATGATGACCATCCTGGACAAGCTTCAAGGCAAGTTCGGCGACCTCACCAGCGCGTCGGCCGGGGCCAAGCTGATGGAAGCCTTCGGCGGCGAAGGTGCCCAGGTGATCGGTGCGCTGGCCAAGGACACCGATCGGCTGCGCAACGGCATCGAGCAACTGGGCAAGGTGCGCGGGCTGGAGAACGCCGAGCAGATGGCGCGGGCGATGGTTGACCCGTGGCAACAGTGGGCGTCCCTGGTTGAAGTCATGCGAGTAGTTTTCGGCCAGGTGCTGATCCCGGTGCTGTCGCCGTTTATGGCCAAGATGGTGGACATCGGCAAAACGCTGGTGCGCTGGTCGCAGCTGTTCCCGAACATCACCCGGGTGATCGGCATCACCGCGCTGACGATCATGGGCATCGTCGCCGCGATGTCGGCGCTGACCATGGTAGTGGGCATTGCCCGCATGACCTGGTTGGGAATGCTGACGGTCTGGAAAGTCTTCCAACTGATGGGGCTGCGCACCGTCGCGGTGTTCATCCTGCAGAAGCTGGCCATCCTGGCTTACGTCGCCGTGATCTACACGCTGAGCGCCGGCCTGGCGCTGATTCGCGGCGCCATGATGCTGTGGCAGGGCGCGATCTGGCTGGTCAACGCGGCTCTGTTGGCCAACCCGGTGGTGTGGGTCGTGGTCGGGATCGTCGCCCTGGTGGCGGTCATTGCGGCGGCGGTCTACTTCTGGAAGGAGTGGACGAGCGCCCTGATGAACACGGCCGCGTTCCAGTTCGTCGCCGACAAGCTCCAGAAACTGTCCGACTGGTTTAACTCCATGGGCGGCTGGTCGGGCATGGCCAAGGCCGCGTGGGACAGCATCGTCGGCATTTTTACCAAGGCCGTTAACGGCGTGATCGAGCTGCTGAACAGCATCCCGGGCGTGAACATCGAAACGCGCTTCGGCGGTATGCCCGAGGTGCCAGGCGTCGACGCCGCTGCCAGCGCTTCCGACACCGCCAACGCTGCGCAGAAAGCCCAACAAACCATCAACGCGGCCATTCCAAGCCTGTCGCCGGCGCGCCCGTCGGCGGTGCCGCCGGGTGGCCTGCTAACCAGCATCCAGAACAACAACAGCAGCCAGAACAAGGGCACGCATGTGGAGAACGTGAACATTCACACCGGCAAGCAGATGACGCCGCTGGAGATGGAAAACATGGTTGCGATGGCGGTAGGCGGATGAGCGAGTACGTGGATCTGCTCATCGTCGACAACGACCTGGCGCTGGATCTGTCGCACCAGCCGCTGCTGGTCGACGACCGTGCCTGTATTGCCCAGGACATCGCCCACATGATCCGCGACAGCGGGCTGTTGGTGACGCTGGTGGCCGAACGCGATCGCCTGCGTCAACGCGATTGCATCCAGCAGATGGAACTGCTGGTTGAAGAAGACGTGCGCCTGGTGCCGGGAACGGCGCGTATCACCGAGCAGGCGGCAGGTGTGTATCTGGTGACCGCCAAAACCATCAAATTCGGATCGATTGAGGTAAGTCTGTGAGCGTCGATTTCAAAAAGGTGATCGCCGATACCGGCATTCCGACCACCGAGGCGGGGCTAAAGGCCGCATGGGAAAAAGAGGTTGAAGCCCAGGGCGCGAAAGTCGCCAACACCAGCAGCTATTCCCCATTCTGGCGAGTGATGACCGCACTGGTGACCAAGCCGGTTTTGTGGCTTCTGGATTTCCTGTGCCTGACCGTGCTGCCCAACTTCTTTGTGAAAACGGCGGTCGACGCCTGGCTGGACACGCTGGCATGGGCGGTCAACGTCGAGCGCAAGGGCGCGACCAAGGCAAAGGGCAAATTGCTGTTCACCCGGGCCATTCCGGACGGCGTGCTGCAGTTGGAAAAGGGGATCGTGGTGCAGTCTGCCGCGATCAATGGCAACGTCTACAAACTGGTTACCACGGCGTCGGCGACGTTCCAGCAGGGCCAGCTGCAGTTGGACGTTCCCGTGGAGGCAGTCGAGGCCGGCAGTGGCTTCAACCTGGCGCCGGGGTACTACGCGATCCTGCCGGTGCCGATCCCTGGCATAGTCCAGGTGGTGAACAAAGACGGTTGGCTGGAATCCCCAGGTGCAGATCCGGAACCCAACGACCAGTTGCGTCTGCGCGTGCGTAACCAGTTCTCGGCGGTCAACCAGTGGCACACCGACGCGGTGTATCGCGCCATGATTTCCGCCTTCCCGGGCGTGCGGCCGGATGGTGTGTATTTCGAACACGGCGCGCCCCGTGGCCCGGGCAGTGCCAATGCCTACATCCTGTTCGATGCGGGTGTGCCGGCGGACGCCTACCTGCAGCAGATCAATGCGCACATCCGCGACCAAGGCAACCATGGCCACGGCGACGATCTGATGGCCATGGTCATGCCCGAAGTCCCGGCGACCGTGACGCTGTGGCTGTGGCCCAAGCCCAACTTAGGCGCCGAGCGGATCGCTGCCCTGGTGAAAGAGGTGGAATTGTTCGTGCGCGCAGCTTTTCGAGAAAGCACCGCGACGGACTACCAGCCGACGCTGACCTATCCGCAATCACGTTTCAGCTACAGCCGGCTCAGTGAAGAGATTCACCAGCAGTTCGAGGACATCGCGTCCCTGCGGTTTCTACCCGGTCAGGACATCATCAGCGGGCTGAACATTCCACGCCTGGGCCAGTTGAAGGTGACGGCGCAATGACCAAGCTCAAGTTGCCTTTCTGGCTCGGCGGCACCGAGCTGTCGAAGTTATTGGCCGCTGCACAGTCCTGGTGGGAAACCGTCACCAGCTGGCTGCGCTGGCCCTACCTGCAGATCGATCCCGACACCTGCCACCTGGCCATTCTGGAACTGTGGGCCTGGCAGCGTGACGTGACGCGCTTCACCGGTGAACCGGAAGCCCTGTTCCGCCTGCGCGTGAAATTCGCCTTCATCAACTCAGTGGACGCCGGCAGCACTGCCGGCATGAAGCGCATTTTCGAGCGCCTGGGCGTCGGCTATGTGGAGATCGAGGAACGCCAGCCCGGGCGTGACTGGGACGTGGTGCTGCTCAAGTTCAGCAACGCGCAGCTGTCCCTCAATCCGGAGTTGTTGCGTGTGCTGATCCAGCAGTACGGCCGCACCTGCCGGCGCTATGACTTCGTGACCATTACCCCCGTGGGCCTGCAAATCGGCCTGATCGACTTCAACGACGACCAGCAAACGCTGGTCGCCAGCCTGTAGGAGCGCACCGTGAGCGCCAGTATCACTTTGGCCGGCGAAAGCCAGATCGCCCTGAAACAAAGCCAGAAAAAGCCCCTGGTTGTGACGAAATTCATCTTCGCCAACGTGCCCGGGCTTGATCCCGAAACGCCGGTGGATCGCGCCGCTGGCAAACCGCCGGCGGGCCAGATTGTCCAGGTCTACGACATCCCCGAGGAAAACCGGGGATTTGTGAATCCGAACCAAGTTGTCTACAGCGCCCAGCTCGGTTCCGACATCGGCGACTGGGACTTCAACTGGGTCGGCCTCGAGGACGCGGACGGCCTGCTGTTTGCCGTCTCCTACGTCCCGCTGCAGCAGAAGCGCAAGAACATCCCGCCGCTGCAGATCGGCAACAACGTCACGCGCAACTTTCTGGTGGCGTTCGACGGCGCCCAGGCGCTGACCGGCATCACCATCGATGCCAGTACCTGGCAGCATGACTTTACTGTGCGCCTGGCCGGGATCGATGAGCGCGAGCGCCTGAGCAATCGTGAAATGTACGGTCGTGCCTGTTTTTTCGGCAATGCACTGGCGTTTGGAAAGAGCGAAAACGGGTTTCAGTTGGGAGCCGGTACGGCGTACATCGAAGGCATTCGGGTGTCGATGACAACCCCATGGCCGTTCACCGGTGTCATTCCTGCCGGGACAATCACCCTCGACGTCTGCCTGGAGCGACAGCTGAACGATCGGGTGGCAACGTGGAAAGTCGTCTACGGCGAGAAGTCCGATTACACCGACTCGGCCGGCGTTCGCCATTACTGCGTGCCGATCGCCTTTTACACATCGCCAACGGCTTTCTGGGACGCCCGTCAGCCTGAATCAATCGCCGGGCCGCTGATTCAACACTTCGCGGCGCGTGATGGTGATTACGCGAACCTGCGCGCCCGGGGTACGACCAAAGAAGACGTGGATCTGGGCAACCTGCCCAACGCCAAGAGCGATGACCCGACCACCAACAGCAGCGAAATCCTTGCCACCACGGCCGCGTTGAACAAGCTGCAGAAGCAGGTCGACGACTCGATGACCGGCATGGTGGCAGCGTTTGCAATGACTGCTGCCCCGCCGGGATGGCTGAAATGCAACGGTGCGGCGGTTTCGCGCACGGCCTATCCGCGGCTGTTTGGATGGTTAGGTACGCACTACGGCGCCGGCGACGGAACAACCACGTTCAACTTGCCCGATATGCGCGGCCTGTTCCCTCGCGGCTGGGACGACGGGCGCGGCCTCGACCCGGGCCGTGCGTTCGGCGTCTATCAGGACATGATGATCCATTCCCACGCGCACACCGCGTCTGCTGCAGCGGTGGGTGACCACCTTCACGCTGCTTGGACAGACGCCCAGGGCAACCACGTTCACCGAACCTGGACAGACGCCCAGGGCGCACACAACCACTCCGCGCCGAGTTCGCCAGGTATCGGCCAGGGCGCAGGCGGCCTCAACTCGGTACAGCAATCAGGTGGCGCTCACGAAACGTCCTGGGCTGGCGCGCACGCGCACAACATCGGTATGGACGCTGCCGGCCACCACGCCCACAACGTCGGCGTGGGTGGAGGTGGTGCGCACACCCACGGCATCACCGTCGCCGCCGCCGGCGGCACTGAAACCCGGCCTAGGAACTTGGCCCTTTTCTACTGCATCAAGTATTGAGATCGAGCATGACCGAGAAAGTCGTCTATCAGACCAACCACCTGGGAATCCTGGTGGGCACAGTGACCGCTGACGAATCGCCGCTGGAGCCTGGCGTGTACATGATCCCGGGCGGCTGCGTAGAAACAGCGCCGCCGGCTATCCCTGAACATAAAGCCGCCTGGTGGAATGGCAAAGCATGGCAGCTGGTGGACTACTTCGGCGGCGTGGTGGTGTACAGCACCGCGACCGGCGAGCCGCGCACGCTCGAAGGCTTCGAACCGGTGCCGGCAGGCTTCACCATGAAAAAGCCCGGGCCGAACCAGATCTGGAAGGGCAGCGAATGGGTTGATGACATCGATGCCGTGCTGACCGCACTTCGGGACAAAAAACTGCAGGCGATCGCCACCGACTGCGCGGCGTACATCGCCGGCGGATTCAACTCCAGCGCCTTGGGCGAGGTGTACCGCTACAGCAGCGCGATTGATGACCAGGTAAACCTGAACGGTCAGGTGTTGTTGGGGATGGACGACACCTACCCATGCTACGACGCCGACCAGGTGCTGGCCTTCAGACCGCACACGATCGCCCAACTGCAGAAGGTCAGTCATGACCTGGTGCGGTTTCGGCAGGCGGCGCAGCAACAGGCCGAGACGCTGCGTCAGGCGGTGGCCAGCGCGCTGAAAGACAAAGACCTCAAGGCGATGAAAGCCATCACCTGGACGCCGCCGGCATGACCTGGGCACCGGTGACGATGCGCTGGCCGGAGCAGGCCACGCAGTGGATGGGTGGACTGTCCGCCGCCAAGGATCTGGCCACGGGCGAGTTGGTCAGCACCGCCCAGCGGGTGGCAGGTCTGGAAGGTTTGGCCAGCACCAACCCGGGGCCGGTCGGCGATGCCGCGAAAGGCGCCATTGAAGCCGGTCGGGCGGCGCTGGCTGAACAGTTGGGCCAGGTGCCGGCGTGCCTGGTGGTGACGCCATTCCAGAGTGGTATCGGCCAGGGCACGGGCTACCAGCGTTTCCTGTCGGCGCCGAACGTTTTGGAACACCTGGCCAGAAAGTTGGAAGACGCGACCGACTCCGGGCGTCCGGCGGGGCCGCAATACGCGCTGTCGATTCTGTTCCTGGGCACGCGCCTGGAACAGTTGGCCAGTGGCCTGTCCCGATTCAACGCATTACTGCCGATTCCCGACCTGGTGCGCACGGAGCGGCGCGCCCAGCACCTGATGAAACTTGAGAGCGACAAGTGGGAGATCCCCGGCGCCGGCCCACTCCCGCGCTGGCAGACCCTGCCGCTGGAGCGCTGCACGGTGGTCAAGGCCGCGAAACAGTCCATGGCCGGCCAGTTGGCCGTGCTGGAGGGCTACGCCGCCGACAGTTCGCCGCTGGGCGATCTGGCAGCGCTGGCCGCTCGCAAGGTCGCCCAGCAACAGGGCCGAGATCAACAACTAGCCGACCTGAAAAACCTACTGGCCGAGGGCAATCCGGATGTCAGCATCCGCGCACGTCTGATCGGCCCCGGCAACTCCAGCGAGCTGCGCCAGGAGCTGCTGAGCGGCGACGCACCGGGGCATGAGTGGGTGCAGTGCGCGGGAATGCTGCTGGTCGGCACCAAGGAAGGTCTGAGTTTTGTACAGGAATTGGTGGGGCTATGACGCTGTTACTCGACGGGCAAAAAGTCCAAGGGAAAAACCTCAAGGTCACCGGCAATCTGCGCATCGAAAGCGGCGACATGTCGGGGCAGACCAGCAACACCGACAAGGCCCACAAGGGCTTCAAGCCCAAGACGCTGGCCGTTTCGCTGATGATTCCCTTTGTTGATCGGGTGCAACTGACTGACTTGATGCGCCTGGCCGAAGCCACGGCGAGCGGCGGGGAGTTGCATCTGTACCGCGTCGTGAACGATACCGCCGAGGCCTTCGGCGTGCGCCAGGTGGAGTTCTCCGAAGGCGTCAGCGCCCGGGAGGCGGACAACCTGAAAGCCTGGCTGGTGCAATTCACCCTCAGCGAGCGCGAATCGAACCCGGAAAAGGTCGAGGGTCGACGCGCTGGCAACAAGGTCGACGCCCAGAGCGCCCCGGGCAACGCGGTGGGCGAAGGTGGGGGCGGCTCAGGTTCGAGCGACAACCCGGAACTGAGCGGCTTTGAAAAGGTGCTGGGCCGCGTGGATAAGTGGCTGGGGAGTGAGCAGACGTGAAACTGCACAAGGTTCTGTCGATCAATGGCGCGCCTGTTTGCCTGGTCAAGGAAGACGTTCGGCTGGACGCCACCAGTCCAGGGCGGGCGAACTTCACCGTTCAGTCTGCTGAGCCGCTGAAAGGCTTGGTGACGCTGGATATCGGCTACAACGACCGCACGCTGCAGCGCCACTTCATCGGCTACGTCGAGCGTTGCACCGCCGCCAATGCCAAAGAGCAGGTGCTGTTCTGCCGTGAGCTGGCTGCTGTGCTGGCCAACCCGTTGCCGTTGAACCTGCGTCATGTCGATCTACGCGCTGTGCTGGCTGCCATCAGCGAGCAGACGGGCCTGCGATTTCGCGTTCCCGATCGGCCTTACGCCGGCGTGAAGGCACCGTACTTCTACAGCCTTGCTGCCGGATACCAGGCCATGGATAGCCTGGCCCGAGTATTCAGTATTCCCGACTTCACCTGGCACCAGCTGGGCAACGGCGAAGTGTTCGCGGGCAGCTGGGCCGACAGTTTTTTTGGCGCCCGGGCGGCGCTGCAGATCCCCACGGAGCTGTTCGACGGCTACCAGGGCAACCAGAGCGCAATGGTGGCGGCCCTTCCTGGCCTGCGACCGGGTGCAACGATCAACGCCGGCGAACGTGTCACCAGTGTGGCACTCGCCAATGACCAGATGGCAATCCGATGGAAGACGCAATCCGCCGCGCTGTAGAGCGCCAATTTCCCGAACTCACCGGTGGTTACCACCTGCCACGCTTCGCCCGCGTCATCGCCGTGGCCGATGCCCCGGCGGATGCCGGGATCTGCGACGACTTCCGTCCGCGCTACGCGGTCGACATTGAAGTCCTGGGCGCCGATGACGCGCCAGATCCGGGCATGCCGCCGTTGACCGGCGTGCCGTTGCCACTGCCCACCGGCGGCGAGGAAATGGGCATTTACGCCTTTCCGGAGGAAGGCACGCGGGTGGTGGTGTGTTTCGCATACGGTCTGCCGAACAAGCCCTACATTCAATCGATCTTGCCGCACGGCCTGAGCATGCCCAAGGTGCCGAAAGGCGACCAGGTATGGCAGCACAGCGGCGCCGCCCAACAGCGTGTCGACGCTGACGGTAACTGGCTACGCCAGACAGACGGAAAGATCCGGGATCAGGCGATCGAGCGTGAGGTTGAAGCCCTGGACAATCGCGAGCAGTTCCAGAGCCACACACGGGCGGTTGATGATCACTCAACCGAATCTGTCGGTGGTGTGAAGACGATCGAGGCGCTGGGCGCGCTCAAGCTGCTGTCAGGAGGATCCGCGAGCCTGGCGGCGGTGGATGATCTGCACCAGGCGACCGGCCGGGATCTGAACCTGATAGTGGGGCAGAAGCACAACGCCACGGTAGGCGGTGATATGCAGGAGCGGATCGAGGGTTTGCGCCAAAGCATTTCCAGCAAAGGGCAGCGTCTGCAGGCGCCGAAAAACTGGATCGGCTCGGAAAGTGTGAATTTGTTTCAAGTGGTCAGCGAAGTGCTCGATCTGTTGGAACAGATGAATGCGCAGATTGCAGCGCACAAGCACGGTGCAACGCCGGCTCCCGATAACGCAGGAGCATTCACTGCAAACGCGGCTAGCGCGAAGGGACGCTCAGCACAGCTGAAACCGATCATCGGGTAGGTCTCTGCATACATCTGGATATATATACAGAATTTAACCCTTTTTTAGCGCTGACAATGTTGCGTGATACGCAGTGCTAAGCAATACTGCACTCGCACCCGAAAGGGGGTTATCGGCGCTGGAACGAGTGTTCACGACGATAAGCTCAAGGCCTGGCTGGGTAGGTTTGACATCATTCAGTCAAGGTATGAGTAGGGCGCCTCCGGGGCGCTTTTGTTGTTTTTTGGGTGAGAGTCACTATCTGTAGAAGAGTGCCCCATCCTTGTACATGGAGGAAGACGACGTGTTCAGTGCTAAATCGATTGCTAATTACTTCCTGGAACTGGCCAAAGCCAGCGGGCAGCCTATTAGCCCGATGAAGCTGCAGAAGCTGGTCTATTACGCGCATGGATGGTACGCGGGATACACCGATCGTCCACTAATCAACGAGGCGGTGGAGGCTTGGCAGTATGGCCCCGTGATTCCATCCCTTTACCACGAATTTAAGCGTTTCGGATCGGGGACGATCGAGGGTAAGGCTTTCGAATATGACGCTTTAGGTGTCCGTGAAGCATCGCCGCCTGCGGATCCGGATATCCGAACTTTTCTCCAGAACGTGTTTAACAGCTACGGCCAGTACTCGGGTATTCGTTTGTCTGAAATGACCCACGCTACTGGTACACCGTGGGACACCACCTGGAGTGAATGCAAGGGTATGCGGGGCGTCGATATACCGTTCCCTAAAATTGCCTCGTACTTCAAGGAAGCGGTGCAAAAAACACAACAGGCGGCTCAAGCTTGAATTCGGATGAAGCGACGCCGGATACGCGGAAGCTTGGATCCCTTCAAATTGATCCGAATGCTGAACCCGCTTCGCGACAGACTACCGGTTCGGGGAATGACGAAAACGCTTTTTTTGCCAACGGTAAAGAGCACTTTCAGCTTCAGCACAACCAGCAGAATCTGGGGTGGTTGGGTAAGTTTTGGGGAGCAACCAATACAGCAGCCCCAACGAACATTGCGGGTTTTGTTATCGGTATTTCCGCTTTGTTGATCGTGGGGAGTTTTGGTATCACAGAATCACCCGAGCTAAGCGAAGCAAGAAAATGGCTGTACGGGCTAACCACCTCGGCGCTGGGGTTCGTGTTTGGTTCCGCGACTAAAAAGTAATGACGTACGAACTAAAAGGCCCACGTTGTGGGCTTTTTTTTGCCTAGGCTTGGCCTACCCCTCTCGGCACCACCAAGACTGTGCATAAGCACAGCCGTCGATGTATTCGATTCCACTCAATACGAAACCAGTTACAGCCATCCCCGCCAGTGTTGCGTCAAGCAAAGGAGGCAGAGGGTCGGGGTCTAGCGGCATTCCCACGTCAACACGGGCAACGTTGGCCGCCCGGCCTAATTCGTGGCAAACAGTAGAGTTGACCATGACATTGCCGCGGATCGCCGGATAGCGGCGCCGCTCCTGTGGTTCGAGCGCGATACCACGCAAACGCATAGGAGTGACCAGTACACGCATACTGCCCCCCTACTCTTCAGCTTTGAGATCGAGTAGTGATTCGACCGCGTAGGCCAGCGCCGAATCAGCCAACTCCAGAAAGTCACTTAGGCCGTCAGCATCAATCACTCGGCCTTGATGTAGCGCGTGGGCTTGTCGGAGCAATGCTTTGTGATGGGCACCGGGCATTGCAAGCAACGCCACTTCATCGCGCAACATGACCTGCCATTGCGCTATAGCAGAGGAATTCGCGTTTACGGCTCCCACAGACTCTCTTTTCATCGGATGTGCCCACCCTCTCAATTACTGTATATCCGAACAGTATATCGACGGACTTGTACCCCTACATCACCAAGGCGACTGACGGCATCAGCACCCTGATGCCCATCGCTGTGCTGCCTTGGGAAAATCTCGGCGCCGCGAAAAAAACAGATGAAAAAGCACTTATCCCCCTCCCGCCGACGGGCCTTGCGTCATTTTTTTGTGCAAAACCTGAAGCGGTGCAAACGAGCCTGCAAGACAAGCCGCCTGGGGGCTGTGGGGGGCGGGTGTTATTTGCACGCGATGCAAACTTTTGAAAAAAAATGAAGCTGAGTTGCAAACCCTGGCGAGGTGAGCGGGATGGGTAGGCGATCCTGAAAACCCCGGCCTGTAAGGGGGACGGTCAGAAAAATAGCCGCTTGAGCAATTTTCAAATTCTTTACGCATCGAATTTGAGGGGTGTGCGAACTCAGTGTTCGACGGTGAGAATCAGGCGTCAGCCCAAGGGCGCTAAGGGTTTAAGACCAAGTCGAGTTTTTCACAACCTTTCAGCTACCAATACAACGACATAATCCAAGCGACTAATGCGGCCCACGTGATGGTCATCGCGATGGCAAAGGCAACGATCTGATAGTTACTCACGGTTGAACCTACGATTCCGCGGTCGTGCATGTCGAACCATGACCAGGCTGCAGTAGGGCACTTACGGAGTTCACAAAGTCGTCCATCGACCATGGCTTGTGAAGATAAATAGTCCCCGATGGCACGGTTGCTGGTTCGATCAAATATCCCGACGTCAGGATTGTGGCGATCGCGGGCCAACGGGTCTTGGCTAGCTCGATAAACTCCGCGCCTTGAATTTGCCCAGGCAACCCGTGATCAACTATTGCGAGGGAGCATTCCCCTCGGTGCTCGAGTAGGTAGGTCAGCGCGTCGTCGGCTGTCCCAAACTCTATAACGTCGGCGGCGATATCGGCCAAGATGTCCGCCATAAGTCCGCGAAGGGTAGGGTCATCCTCAACAACGATGACCAGCCCCTCGATCGGCAGCAAACCCTCCCAATTCACATTCACCAGGCGCTTCCTTAATCGTCAGAATTTCACTGTATCGAAAGGACAGCTTAGGACGTTTGTCGTTCGAGGGTCATACCTATTTTGTGATCTGTACCGCCTTCCATTTTGCCCCCGCTCATCATGTCCTCGACTTCCGCTGCATTCAGCAGGCGACGGTGTTCTGCTTTAACGTGCGAGTGCAGCAAGTCTGTGAGTAACTTGCTCAGGTGCTGAGCCGTTTCTTCGCTCAATTTCTTGACTGTCCCTGTGCGAGCTGAGGGGCGGCAGATTCCACCTGCTGAAACTCCTACTGAGTCAAGCAGGCCGCAAACGTACCCGTCTAGAAACTCTCTTTTGGTGAGTAACACTTTGCTTTCGGGTGCTTCCTGATAATCCCAGTCTAGCCGCCAGTAACGGCCTTCCTTCACTACATCGATCTTTGGTAGGGCTGGCTCTTTGGTGAGGCGAATCATATGGAATTCCCGGCATTTTGAGATATCAAGACGCGAGTCTAAACGGCGCACAGGAGTACGTCTGTAGATGAGATTTGTTCTCGGGAATGGGGAGGGCTTTTCAAAAAGAGTAATAAAGGTAATACGGCGGGAAAAACGCGCTGGACGCCCCGGTTTTACTGGGGTTCCGATATCACATGGAAAAGTAATATGAAGTGATATGAAAAGTGATATTTCGGCCAAACCCCCGGTTTCATTGGGTTTGGTGATTTTGAAATATCACCTTATAAAAGAGTAATACGATTACTTCTATATCACTCAAATATCACCTTTTTAGAAACCGCTGAGGGCCTTACAGGACGTGGCTTGCAGCGAATTTTCGGAAGGCATATCACCTTTATTACTCTTTTTTCGCGGGGTCACAAATTTTAGGCGCGACCTTCAGAAACGGCCGGGCGCTGGACTCGCTGAATGTGTGAGTCGAAGACCATCTGCATGCCTGGCTGCGTACTCGAAAGATCCGCGTAGGGAATCGATCAGGACGCTTGTTACGTGGCTTGTTACGTGTAGCGCAAAAACAAAGGGCCTGCATCGCTGCAAGCCCTTGTTTTGTATGGTGCCGGCACCAGGAATCGAACCCGGGACCTACTGATTACAAGTCAGTTGCTCTACCAACTGAGCTATACCGGCGTGTGGGCGACGATTATAGCGATTGGGTTGGTTCTGTAAACCCCTGAATTCAGACTATTTTTACGCAGGCGCTGGATCAGGTGCGGTGTGGGCTGTGTCATTGGGTCTCAAGCCGCAAAATCGGGCTGTTCGACGTCAATCCAGCATGCGAGTGTTGGCAGGATTTCCGCACCGTTCAAGCACCTATTTCAGCCGTTTATGTCCTTTTGATTGGAAGCTTATGCACAACGGACCGGCGCTATGGCGGCGTTGCAGGGGATTTTGTGGACACGTTCTCATTTTGTGCGCAAAGCCCTGTTTTACAGGTTTTTTATTCATGTGAATAAAAAATGACCAGTTCTGTTGCAGGCGTTTAACAACCGTGAATATTGGATCCACGGGAAAACCATCAACAGAGTTATCCACAGGCTGTAAAGATTTCAAGCGCGCTCGGCCAGCAGCAGAAAATTACGCGGCGTCAGCGGTGCGTCGCAGAAGGTGCCGAGGCGTACGACGTATCCCCGTTCGGCGAGGAAAATGGCTCGATCAAGATTCAGCCAAAGCTCCAGCGGTCGTCGGAACAGTCCGCGCAGTAATTCCAGGTTGCGAACTTCGGCCAACCGCTGCCAACCAGCGGCTTCCAGTGCCTGCCAATCTGGCGTGCCGATTGTGGATAACTCCTTCAATGCAGCCAGATCGCGGCAGTAATCGGCGAAAGGTTTGTCCAGCCAGGCGCTGGGCAGGGACGGGGTGGGCAGGTATTCATCTACTTCACGTACCTGCCGTTGCAGCAAATCGAAAGCCAGGCGTCGGGCCATGGAGGTGTCGCGCTGACGTCGGACTCTTGCACCGGCGGTGACGGTTTCGCTCATGGGCAGCGCCAGATCTTCGAGCGAGAGCTGTAGGGCGGATCGCAAACCCGCTGAGGACAAGGCCTGGTACTCGTTGCGATTGATCCGGTTGTAGCAGCACGGGGCGATGGCCATCTGCTGACATCCGGCAGCGCTTGCCAGTTGCATCAGGCGCACATGCAGATCGCCGCAGGCGTGCAGGGCGACGGGGGTGTGATGAGCGCTCAACACTGTGGCCGCATCTGCGGACAGCACATCCTGCTCGACATGCAGGGCGTGCAAATGATGACGCTGACTCAGGGCCTGACCACTGGCGACCAACGCCGGATCGTATTCGACACAAGTCAGTTGTTGTCCCGCGCCCAACAGACGCCGACCTAAATGTCCTTTGCCGGAACACCAGTCCAGCCAATGCGCCGGCGGCGAGGCGAAAGACAAGCGACTGGCGAAGGCTTCGATCTGCAGCCACTTGCGCCCCGGCACATCGACGTTCAATCGATGTCCTGGGGTTTCCAGCGTATGTCCCGGCAATTCACCGACCGCGCTCAGCTCAGTCGACAGCGCCGCCAATGCAGCGAACGGCTCCGGGGCATCGATGAGGTCGGCAGGGTGGTTATGCGCCCGCTCTGCATCTTCCAGCGATCGTCCGCGTAGCCAGGAAGCCAATTCGGGGTAGGCGGTTTCCCATGGAAGCGAACGATGAGTGAATGGACGAGGTTTCCACAGCGCCTGATGCTCAAGCAAAAAAGCATCCAGCGCGGTGAAGCGGGCGAGTAGGGCCTCGCCCGTCAGCACGTGGGAAGTTTCAACGCCCTTGGCAGGCATCGACGCGCAGCCAGCGCTCCAGCAGCTTGAAGCCGCGCACCAGCACGTAGGACATCAGCAGATAGAACACGCCGGCGGCGAAGAAGATTTCCACCGGCAGGTAGGTGCGCGCGATGATCGTGCGGGCCATGCCGGTCAGTTCCAGCAAGGTCACGGTGCTCGCCAGTGCGCTGGCCTTGAGCATCAGGATCACTTCGTTGCTGTAGGCCGGCAGGCCGATGCGCGCCGCTCGCGGCAGCATGATGTAGAACATCGCCTTGGGCTTGGACATGCCCAGCGCTCGTGCCGCTTCGATTTCGCCGGGCGGAATCGCCTGGATCGCGCCGCGCAGAATTTCGGCGATGTACGCCGCCGTGTGCAGGGTCATGGTCGCGGTGGTACACCAGAACGGATCGCGCAGGTACGGCCACAGTGCGCTGTTGCGCACCGCATCGAACTGCGCCAGGCCGTAATAGACCAGAAACAGTTGCACCAGCAACGGCGTGCCACGGAAAAAGAAGATGTAGGCGTAGGGCAATGCGCGCACGTACCACAGCTTCGAAGAGCGGGCGATGCCCAGCGGAATGGCCAGCAACAGGCCGGCAATCACGGCAATCGCCACCAGTTCCAGGGTCAGGGTCGCGCCCTGCGCCAGTTTCGGTAGCCACTTGATGATCACTTCCCAGTTCATGAAGCGCTCCTCGCAAAGCCGCGAGCGGCGCGTTTTTCCAGGAAGTGCATGCCGGTCATCGCCAGCACGGTGAGGCCCAGATACATGACTGCCGCCACCAGATAGAAGGTGAATGGCTGTTTCGACACGGTCACGCCGATCTGCGCGTGACGCATGATTTCTTCCAGGCCGATCACCGACACCAGCGCGGTGTCTTTCATCAGAATCATAAACAGGTTGCCCAGGCCGGGCAGGGCGATGCGCCACATCTGCGGCATGATCAGCTTGGTGAAGATCCGCCATTTCGACAGGCCCAGCGCCACACCCGCTTCGCGATGGCCCTTGGGAATGGCGAGGATCGCGCCGCGAAACACTTCCGTGGCGTAGGCGCCGAAGCACAGGCCCAGCGCAATCACGCCGGCAGCGAAGGCGCTGAGTTGCAGGTCGGGGTTGCCGAAGAACTCACCGAGGCTGCGCATCAGGTTGACCGTACCGAAGTAGATCAACAGCACCCAGAGCAATTCCGGGACGCCACGCACCAAGGTCGAATAAGTACCGCCAAGCCATTGCAGCGGCTTGTACGGGGAAGTCTTGGCCAAGGCGCCGAGCAGACCGAGCACCAGTCCCAGGCACAGGGCCGTCAGCGCCAGTTTGACGGTCATCAGCGCACCGGCGGCGAGGGCCGGGCCGAATCCGTAGAGGTCGATAATCATGGATTTCTATTCAAATCGCGGCAGGCAAGGCCGGGAGCCGGCGCCGTCG
Organism: Pseudomonas sp. HOU2; assembly: GCF_040729435.1. Classification (NCBI taxonomy): domain Bacteria; kingdom Pseudomonadati; phylum Pseudomonadota; class Gammaproteobacteria; order Pseudomonadales; family Pseudomonadaceae; genus Pseudomonas; species Pseudomonas sp. HOU2. The sequence continues at coordinate 3,685,154 of NZ_CP160398.1, forward strand.
GATCACGGCGCCGGTCCCGCAGGTCAGATCAATAGATGCTGAACGGGAAATACTTGTCGTTGATCTTCTTGTAGGTACCGTCGGCGACGATTTCCTTCAGGGCGGCGTTCAGCTTCTCACGCAGCGGATCGCCTTTGCGCACGGCGATGCCGATCTTGTCGCTTTCCACGACAGGGTCGCCCTTGAACTCGTAGTTCTTGCCGGCGTCGCTTTTCAGCCAGTCATAGTTGGCGTACTTGTCGGCGAGGATGGCATCGACACGACCGGAGGTCAGGTCCAGGTAGGCGTTTTCCTGGGTGTCGTAAAGGCTGACCTTGATATCGTCACCATAGGTGTCCTCCAGCCAGGTACCGGCCAGCGTCGCACGCTGCGTACCGATGGTTTTGCCCTTGAGCGAATCCTTGTCGGTTTTGAAGTCGACGTTTTTCGGCGCGATGAACTGCAGCTTGTTCGAGTAGTACGGGTCAGTGAAGTCCACCGCGCCCTTGCGCTCTTCGGTGATCGACAGCGAGGAGACCAGGAAGTCGAACTTCTTGGCGTTCAGTGCCGGGATGATGCCGTCCCAGTCGGAGGTGACAACGCTGCACTCGACCTTCATCTTGGCGCACAGGGCGTCGCCGATGTCTTTGTCAAAGCCGACCACGTTGCCGCTGGCGTCTTTGTTGTTGAACGGCGGGTAAGCCGCTTCGATGCCCATCTTCAGAGTCTCGGCCATGGCACCGGCGCTGAAGGCGAGGGTGACGGCGGCGGCCAGGAAGACCTTTTTAAAATTCTGCATGCATGTTGCTCCGTTAGCGGTTGCTGGACATGAATTGTTTGCAGCGCGCCGAAAGCGGGTTTTCGAACACCTGCTGAGGCGATCCTTGCTCTTCCACCAGCCCTTGGTGGAGGAACACCACTTCGCTGGAGACCTGACGGGCAAAGCCCATTTCGTGGGTCACCAACAGCATGGTACGGCCTTCTTCGGCCAGTGCGCGGATGACACTAAGTACTTCCTGAACCATTTCCGGGTCAAGGGCGGAGGTGGGCTCGTCGAACAGAATCACCTTCGGCTGCATCGCCAGCGTGCGGGCAATCGCCGCGCGTTGTTGCTGACCACCGGACAATTGCGCCGGGTAGGCATGGCGCTTGTCGGCGATGCCGACCTTGGCCAGCAGCGCTTCGGCGACTTCGATGGCCTCGGCTTTGCTCTGGCCGAGCACGCGGCGCGGGGCTTCGATGATGTTGTCGAGCACGCTCATGTGCGGCCACAGATTAAAGTTTTGAAATACAAAACCAATCTCGGAGCGCAGGCGGTTGATCTGTTTGCCATCAGCGGCAACCAGTTCGCCATTCTTGGCGGGCTTGAGCTTGAGTTCTTCACCAGCCACCAGAATCTGACCCTGGTGCGGGTTTTCCAACAGGTTGATGCAACGCAGGAACGTGGACTTGCCGGAACCGGAGGAACCGAGGATCGAGATCACATCGCCGTCGCGGGCGGTCAGCGAGATGCCTTTGAGCACCTCAAGCTGTCCGTAGCGTTTGTGCAAGTTGCGGATTTCAAGCGCGGGCGTGGCCTCAGCCATGTGCGTTCCTCATATATGTTGCGCTCCTGCTGTTGGCGGGCCTTCCTGGCGAGGCGGCCAAGCTAGCATAGCGTTTCAATGGCAGCCAACAGCGCTACGGGCGGTAAGCGGATGGCGTGTGGCAGGTTGTCGCATCGGCACAGCAGACTGTCGCCCCATCAACAACCGAACGGGTGTTTGATCGTGAAAACCCGAGGGCGTTGCGTAAAAAAAGGCGCGATGTTGCCAGCTTTGGCGGGGTGTTGGAAGCGCTATCCGGCTGAACGTACACGATTCGCCCTTTAATTGTGCATCCCACACTTTTTCAGTGTGTTTCTGGTGCGCTGATTCGTCTGAAAAGTGAGTCGCAGGGTAACGCTCTGGCGAATAGCCATTAATCTCAAGGACTTGCGATGACTGTCCGGTCGCGCGCAAAGCCGCGGAGCAGAAGAGTTTGAAACATTTTGGCGCATTTATTGCGTGCAGAATCTGGAACGCCCCGTTGGTTTCTTTTTACGAGAAGGAAAACCAGACAGGACGGACGCAATCGCTTTCCTCGCAAAGGTAGTTTCGATGAGCAGTACCCCAAGCTCCAATGGCCTCGAACAGGGGCTCAAACCGCGTCATGTGACCATGTTGTCGATCGCCGGTGTTATCGGCGCCGGTCTGTTCGTTGGCTCCGGCCACGCGATCGCTGCCGCCGGCCCCGCCGTGCTGCTGGCCTACGCCGCCGCCGGTACTCTGGTGGTGCTGGTAATGCGCATGCTCGGTGAGATGGCTGTCGCCTCGCCCGACACCGGCTCGTTTTCGACATACGCCGACCGTGCCATCGGGCACTGGGCCGGTTTCACCATCGGCTGGTTGTACTGGTGGTTCTGGGTATTGGTGATTCCGCTGGAAGCCAACGCCGCTGCGACCATCCTCCATGCCTGGTTCCCGGGGATCGAGATCTGGGCCTTCGCCTTGATCATCACCATGCTGCTGACGGTCACCAACCTGTTCAGCGTAAAAAACTACGGTGAATTCGAGTTCTGGTTCGCCCTGATCAAAGTCCTGGCGATCATCGGCTTCATCATCCTTGGCCTCGCGGCAATCTTCGGTTTCCTGCCGAACAGCCAGGTCAGCGGCGTGTCGCACCTGTTCGACTCCGGCGGTTTCCTGCCAAACGGCATGGGCGCGGTGCTGGGCGCAATCCTGACCACCATGTTCTCGTTCATGGGAACCGAGATCGTGACCATCGCGGCCGCGGAATCGAAGAACCCGGGCAAGCAGATCTCCAAGGCCACCAACTCCGTTATTTGGCGGATCGGCCTGTTCTACCTGGTATCGATCTTCATCGTTGTGGCCCTGGTGCCATGGAACGATCCTACGCTGGCCAACCTCGGTTCCTACCAGACCGTGCTTGAGCGCATGGGCATCCCGAACGCGAAAATGATCGTCGACATCGTGGTGCTGGTCGCGGTCACCAGCTGCCTGAACTCGGCGCTGTACACTTCGTCGCGCATGCTGTTCTCCCTTGGCAAGCGCGGTGATGCACCGGCGATGTCGACCCGGGTCAACAAAAGCGGCACGCCTTACTGGGCCGTCATGCTGTCGACCGGCGCGGCGTTCCTCTGCACCTTCGCCAACTACGTGGCCCCGGCCGCGGTGTTCGAATTCCTGCTGGCCAGTTCCGGCGCCATCGCGCTGCTGGTGTACCTGGTGATCGCGTTCTCGCAACTGCGCATGCGTAAACAACGCATGGCCCGCGGCGAGAAAATCGTCTTCAGCATGTGGCTGTTCCCGGGCCTGACCTACGCGGTGATCATCTTCATCGTCGCGGCGCTGACCATCATGCTTTTTCAGGAAGCCCACCGCGTGGAAATCCTCGCAACCGGCCTGCTGAGCCTCATGGTAGTCGCCGCCGGCCTGCTGGTGGCGCGCCGCCGCAAGCTGGAAAACCGTGGTGCGGTGGTGTTGAACTGATCCGTAACGCGTAATGCAAAACGGCCGCTATCAGTGATGACGAGCGGCCGTTTTTGTTTGTGCTGCAGGTGGCGAAACATCGCCACATATCCGTAATCAGCTTTGTTCTCGCAAGAGCATAAAGTCTGAGCTGCCTTTCTCTTCGTCGAACCATTCATCCCAAGTTGTTTCCTTGGGAGTTTTAACGGTTTTGCTTTGAAGGGTCGCAGCTGAGTCTTCTGATTTCGGCAATTGTCCATCCTTGCATGAAGCTGTCTTCTTCACCTGACCTCCTTTTTTGATCGTGCGTGAATGTCAGGTGCAAAAAGTTACTCGGCTTTGGGGGCGCTGTCCTCCAGCGACTTGCCATAAGTATCCAGCGCAATCCCGAAATCGGTGATGAACTGTGGCTCGGTCAGCCAGGCCTGGGCGGTTTCGATGTCCATGCCGTCGGCCCACATGCGGTAGTCGATCAGCATGTCGGCGGCCAGGTGGGTGGCGGCCATGCCTTCATTCTCGGCGTTTTCCATGTCCAGCAGCTCTGGATGGTCAACGATGATGAACGCCAGTTCGCGCAGCAGGGTCAGCAGCATTTCGTTGCGGCTGACGGCTTCGGCATCGCGCATTTTGCTGAACATTGCGAGGGTGTATTCCGGGATCGGCTCGTCCAGATGCCCGAGGTTGTCGTCCTGATCCAGTGGTTTGCGGCCGACCATGCGGATGTGCTTGGCTTTGGCCTTGGCGCGTTTGGCGCGTTTCTGTTGCTTGTTCAGGGATGCCATGGGAACTCAGTTCTTCTGTTGGGTGTGTGCGGCGATCGCGTCGGACGCCGCCACATAGTCGGCCTGGAAGGCTGGGGATTCGATCCACGCCAGGGCGCCGGCTTCGTCGGTTTCTTGCGACCACTGGCGATACTCGATCAGCGCGGCGAGGATGAAATCCATCGCGCCTTCTTCGCCTTCCTGCTCGTAGACCAGTTCCAGCAGTGGGTCTTCGAGGAACGCGGTGCACATGGCTTGCTGGCTGATCTTCTCGGCGTCGATCATTTTCTTGAACAGCTCGGTCAGGTCCACCGACTCGAAGTCGATACGGTCATCGTTCGGGTCCAGTTCGACCGGCGCCTCGGCGCGTTTGCTGCGGTTTTGCTTGGCCTTGGTCTTTGCCCGGGCGGCGCGTTTTTGCTGCTTGTTGGCGGAGGCCATGGTGTGTTCCGTCGTGCGTTGAAAGGGCTCAGCTGCGTGGCACTGGCCGCCCAGGTGTGTCGGGGGCCAACTCGCCGGTTTGCAGCCAGGTCAGAGCAATGGGCCATAGTGTGGCTTGGTATGCGCTACGAAAAAAGGCGAAATGTCCGACTTGTTGTTCGCCGATGTCCTGCGGCTCGATGCGCAAGTGGGTTTTGTGCGCATGACTGAAGTAGCCGAGCAGGCGTTCGATGGCCGGGATCGTGCCGTACGGGTCGTCGCTGATACTGATCGCCAGGGTGTGTGCGCGGACGTTGGCGAAGGGCAGGCGACCGCTTGCCTTCAGCAGTCGGCGACCGCTCGGACGCTGCTCGTAGCGCGCGGCAGGCGTGCTCCAGTCGCGTACGACGCCCGCTGGCGTGTCCTCCAGCCAGCCGAGGCGCTTGCCCGGGAAGTAGCCACAGAGCCGCGTCAGCAGCGGCATCAACAGGTGCCATTTGCCGAACATGCGCCAGCGCTGTGCTGGTGCGTAGTCGCGCCAGTAAGCGAACTGCGCGCCGACCGTCACCAGCCGACGAATGACCTGCCCGGACTCGCCAAGTCCCGCCGCGCAACCGCCGAAGCTATGGCCGACCACATCGATGGGCTGGCCGGGAAACTCCCGTTGCGCGCGTTTGAGCATCACCTCGAAATCCAGCGCGCCCCAGTCGGTCCATGAGGCTTCAAGATCTTTCAGGGTTGCCGGGCGCGATTCGCCGATGCCGCGGTAGTCGTAGGTGATCACGTCAAAGCCGTTGGCGAACAGATAATCGGCGAAGCGCGTGTAGTGTCGGCAGCGTACCGAGGTGGCAGCGTTGATGATGACCACCGGGCGTTGCGGGTCAGGCAGGGTGTGCTGCCAGGTGAAACCGCCGAGCACAAAGCCATCGGCGGCGACTTCCTTGAAGGCCTCACCTTGTTTGCCTGTCAACGCCGGTGACGGTGACTGCATGTCTTGCATTGCTGGGGCATCCTGACAGCTCATCGCTTTCGACCCTTTCGCGGAGCTGTCAACAATAGCCTTCGCGCCACACGGGAACAATCCGCCGTTTCTATTCAGCGGATTGCAGGAGCAGGCGCGCTTCGATCAGGGCCTGTTCCCGATTGAGTTCGGCGCGCAGTTCTTCCTCACTCGGCAGTATAGTTTTGTAACTGCTGGCGAACAGTTGCTCATTGCCCTTGAGCATCGAGTAACGCGCGACCGAGTCGTTGCTCTCTGCACACAGAATGATCCCGACTGTCGGCTTGTCGCCTTCGCTGCGCTTGAGTTCGTCGTACATGCGCACGTACATGTCCATTTGTCCTACGTCGCGAGCGCTGAGCCTTCCGCTCTTGAGCTCAATGATCACGAAGCATTTGAGCAAATAGTTGTAGAACACCAGGTCGATGTACAGATCTACATCATGAGTACTGAGGCGTTGCTGGCGAGCGACAAAGGAAAATCCCTTGCCGAGTTCAAGAAGGAAGCCTTGCAAGTGTTCGATGAGAGCCTGTTCAAGAGCATCCTCTCTGATCTTGCAGGGCGCAGGCAGCCCGAGAAACTCAAGCAGGACGGGGTCGCGAATGAATTCGCGTGGATTGTTTTTCATCGCCTCAATGTTGATCGAGGCTTCTTCAACCACATCGGCCTTGTCTCGACTCATCAGGAGCCGCTCGTAGTAGAGCGTATTGATCTGGCGATCAAGCGCGCGGCTGGACCAGTTCAGGTTGGCGGATTCTTCCACGTACCATTGACGTGCTTTTGCGTTTTCGACCCGTAACAGCCTGCGATAGTGAGTCCAGCTCAATTCGAGACGCAGTGCGTCTCGAATTGGGAATAACTGATAAAACAGGCGCATCTTGCGAAGATTGGTTTCATCAAACCCCTTCCCGAACTGCGCCGTCAGATCCTTCGCCAACAAGGCCAGCAACCGCTTGCCATACCCCGCCCGCTGCGCCCCTTGCTGTTCAAACTCGACAATATGCTGGCCGATCTGCCAGCAGGTCTGCACCTGGATCGTATCCACCGCACGGAGCACTTTTTGCCGCGCCTGGCGGATCAGTTCGCCCAACTCTCCCAGCAATGAATCGATTTTCGGGTCTTGCGCATCATCAGTTTTTAACGGGTTCATCGGGTCTTCCGCATCATTGGAAACAGACGCAAAAGCATGCCGGGATTCACCGCTCGGCGATGTCGGGCGAGCCTGTGAAGTCAGCCGGAAGGGGGGATGGGTCGTGCAGGACGTTGCCGGCAAAAGGCGTATTGATAGCAATGGTCTGTAGTCCATTTCGTACATGCGCCAAGTACCAATCAATCTAAAACAAGCCTTGCGGTGCCAAATCTAAAAAAGGGTAACGATTGGGTTCTTCAGAACCCGGGAGTCGCCATCATGAAAAACATTCGTTCATTCATGCTGCCGCTCGCTGCTGTCGGTTGGCTGCTGTTGCCTGGCATGTCCCAGGCCGCCAACCTGGAACCGGTCGACAGTGCCGGCGTGCAAGTCCAGCAACAACAGCAAAACGGCATCAACTACCTGTCCGGCGGGATTGGCCTGGACGAGTCAAAAGCCATTCAGCAAACCCCCGGTTACAACCTGCACATGACGTTCGCGGTGGGCGCGCAAGACCAGTACACCGCTGATGTCGATGTGACGATTCAAAAGGCACCGGGGCAAACCGTGCTGACCCTCACTCAAACGGGGCCGCTGGTGTACGTGCAATTGCCACCCGGTAAATACACTGTGCTCGCCACACGCAATGGCGAAACAAGGCGTGACGTGACAGACGTTGGCAGCGGCACTGCGCGCAATCTGGTGTTCCACTGGAATGACGCTGGATAACGCGGGTGTATTGAAGAATCGAGGCGCGGGTACAATCCCGCGCCTTCCTTTACCCCCGCGTACGCTTGGCCTTCTGCTTGTCGCCGGGCTCGCGCGCCATTCGGTGAATCCACAATCCAATCCAGCCGACGGCTATCAGGAACAGGGTGCCAACGCACTGCGACACGATCTCGAACCAGAACATTCGGGGTTGCTGCGCCAGGGTGTAGGTATGCCGGGGGCCGGAGCGGTTCCAGGTGGTAATGGAGCCGCTGATCAGGCTGTGGACGATCAGATAAGTCGACGCGGCGATAAGGAAGGCGATCAGTACGCCGACCAGCACCGTCAGCCAGAATGCAATCCGGCTCTGGCGATAGGGTGGCGGATGGGGCAGGGGCACGCGGGTTCTTTTCTGGTTCATCGAGCGGATGACCCTCTTCCATAAGGTGCGGCCAAAGTAGCGCGGATCGCCTTTGTTCGAAACCCGTCGCGCATTTGCGCAGCCCAGGAAAAAGGCTGGAATGAGCCGTCATCAAATCGCAGGCATAAAAAAACCCTGAATCTTGCGATTCAGGGTTTTCGGTATTTGGTGCCCAGAGACGGAATCGAACCGCCGACACGGGGATTTTCAATCCCCTGCTCTACCGACTGAGCTATCTGGGCAACGGGGCGCATTAAAAGGGTTTTTCGGATTTACGTCAACGACTTTTTTAAAATTTCTTAAATTAATTCCGTCGCTTACGATTCGCCCCCCGATTTTGCGGGTTTACTCCGCAGGCGGAACGTAGCCTTCAGCTTTGGCATAATCCTCGCCGGAGAAGTACTTGTCCATTTCGCCCTGAAGATATTTGCGGTCTTCGGCATTCATCATGTTCAGACGTTTTTCGTTGATCAGCAGGGTCTGGTGCTTCTGCCAGTCGGCCCAGGCCTTGGCCGAGACGTGGTCAAAAATATCCTGACCTTTGGCGCCCGGGAAAGGAGCGCGGTCCAGCGCGGGCAGTTCTTCTTTGTACTTGCGGCACATGATGGTGCGGGTCATGACAACTCTCCTGCGTTCAATACGGCGGCCGCGCGTTCGAGCAAGGTTTTGACCGGGGCGGCAAGGCCCAGGCGCGGCGGGGTGGCGAGGTTATACCAGAGCCAGTCGGCCTCGGCCACGTGATGGCTGGCCTCCTGTACCTGAACCAGCCAGGGTTCGATGGACAACTGGAAATGGCTGAACGTGTGGACGAGGCTTGGCAGCGCCTGCTGCTCGCCCATGGTCAGCGAATGCTGATCGGCCAGATGTTGCAGGTCGTCGAGGTCGTCGAGTTCCGGCAGGCTCCACAAACCGCCCCACAGGCCGCTGGAGGGCCGACGATAAAGCAGAATCGCGCCTTCTTCGTTGGCGAGCATCGGCATCAGCGTGCGTTTCTGCGGGATGGCCTTGCGCGGTTTGGGGATCGGGTAGCGTGTCTCCAGCCCGAGCATGTGCGCCTCGCAACCCTTTTCCAGCGGACACAGCAGGCAGCTGGGTTTGCTGCGGGTGCACAACGTGGCGCCGAGATCCATCATCGCCTGGGTGTAGGCGTTGACCCGATCGTGCGGCGTGAAACGCTCGGCATTGGCCCACAGCTGCTTGGCGACCTTCGGTTCACCCGGGTAGCCCTCTTGCGCGGTAAAACGCGCCAGAACGCGTTTGACGTTGCCGTCGAGGATCGGCGCGCGCAGGCCCATGCTGATGCTGGCGATGGCGCCGGCGGTGGACAGGCCGATCCCCGGCAGATCCGTCAGCTTTTCGACGTCACGGGGAAACTCGCCGCCGTACTGGCTGACGACGATCTTCGCGGTCTTCTGCAAATTGCGCGCGCGGGTGTAGTAACCCAGCCCGGTCCACAGGTGCAGCACTTCGTCCTCCGGCGCTTCGGCCAGCGCTTGCACCGTTGGCAGCGCGGCCATGAAGCGGTCGAAGTAATTGAGCACGGTGCTGACCTGGGTCTGCTGCAACATGATCTCCGACACCCACACCCGATACGGATTGATGTCCTGCTGCCAAGGCAAATCGTGGCGGCCGTGGCGGTCGAACCATTCCAGCACCGCCGTGGAAAACTGCTCCGCTCTCATCGCTTGAACAGCCCCTTCAATGCGTTTTTCAATTCCGGGCTGACCTTGTCGCCGAGTTTTTCATCGATCTTCTCGCTGAGTTTGTCACCTGCGATTTTGGTCGCGACCTGGCCGAGACGTTCGTTGTCCACACGGCAGGCCTTGGCGCCCAGCTCCAGCGGGCCGCGGCAGCGCAGCGGCCACTCGATGCCGACGAATTTCTCGCCGACCTGACAGGCCGGATCCGGCATGGCGCTGGTGTCGCCTTCGACGATGATGCCGACGCGGTAATCCATGCCCAGCACGCGCAGGTCGATGTCACCGTCGCCGTTGACGGTCATGCCGGGAATGCGCACTTTCAGGTCCGGGTTGCTGGCGATACCGTTGCGAAAGCTCAGGTTGCCCTTGAGTTCCTGGAACGGCGTGTCCTTGCCCCGTGGCTCGCCGCTGAGGGTTTTGCGGTTGAGGGTGGCGATGCCTTTGCACAGTTGCTGTTCAAGGTTGGCGTTGAGCAGCACGCCGTTGTTGATCACGAAACTGGCGTTGCCGTTGAGGGTGTCGATCAGCGCCTGCTGGCTGTTGCCGCTGCCAGTGAGGCTGCTGGTCAGCGTGACCAAGCCTTTGACCGGCGGATTCTTGCCTTGGCTTTCGAGGATTTTCTCGGCCGGTACACGGTTGATCCTGGTTTGCAGGTTCAGCACCGGCGCACTCGGGCGCACGTCGAGGGTGCCCTTGGCTTCGAAGTCGCCGTTGTACAGGCCTCCGCGCAGGTTCTCCAGGGTCAGCAGGCCGCCCTGGCCGGTGGCCTTGAGTGCGGCGTTCTGAATCGGCAGTTTGTCCAGGGTCAGCTGGCCGAAGGTCAGGTCGGCATCGATGTCGAGTTTGGCCAGACGCTCGACCGGCAGCAGACGCTCGGTGCTCCAGGCGCTTTTGCTTGGCTTGTCCGGCAGCGGAGTGCTGCCGGCGCCGGCCATGGCATCGGCTTCGGTGCTGGCGACTTCGGCCTGACGCACTTGCGTGGCGTTTTTGGCTTTTTCCGATTTCGGCGGCAGATAGCGGTCGACGTCAAAGGTGTCAGCCTTGAGGATCGCGCGCAGCGACTGCTTGGCGAAATCTTCCACGGCAATGCGTCCGCTGAAGCTGCTGTCGTCGAGTTTCAGGTTGATGTTGTCGAAGGCCACGCTGGTTGGCGTGGCGGCCACGCGGCTGACCAGTTCGACTTTGCTCAGGCTGCCGGGCGCCATGGCTGGTAGCGTCTGGCCGATGCTGTCGACAAATTTCGCCAGATCGAACTGGGCGATCGAGAGACCGCCAGTGATCTGCGGGGTCTTGTCGAGGTCGTTGACCTTCAGCTCACCGAGCGCGCGCAACTGGTTGGCGGAGATCTTGATCCCGGTCCATTCGGCGACATTCGCTGCCTTGTCCAGGGAGATCTGCCCTTGGGCGGAGAAAGTCATGGCTTTGCCCTGCAGCGGATCGCCGGTCAGTTCGCCGGACAGTTTCATGTCTTCGAATTTGTAGCGCTGCAGGGCGCGCTCGATGCGCAGCTCGCCGTTGAGTTCGGTACGCACGCGCAACACAGGCTGATTGGTGCTGAGGAACGCCGTGGCTTTCAGCGGAATGTTGATCGAGTCGTGTACCGCGCCGGTGCTCAGCTGGATGCTTTCGGCACTGTATTGCTTGCCGGTCTGCTCGTCGTTGTATTCAACGCGGGCGTTATTGACGGTCAGGCTGTCGATGTCGAGGCGGATCGGCTGCGGCGGTTTTTCCGGCTGGGCGACCTCTGCAACAGGCGGGCTGGCAGGCGTCGGGCTGCCGGCAGGCGTGGCGGGAGGTGGCAGCTTGCCGATGTCTTCCCAGTTGCCGTGGCCGTTCTTGTCGCGTTTGAGGCGCAGGTTCAGGCCTTCGACGCGCACATCGCTCATCTGCACTTCGCGGCGCAACAGCGGCAGCACGCGCACGGACAGGCCGAGCATCTGCAGGTCGGCATACGGTTCGGTCGGGTTGATCAGGGTGGCGATGCTGGCCTCATGCAGTTCCAGGCCGAGCCACGGGAACAGGCTCCAGCCGATATCGCCATTGAGCGTCAGCTCGATGTGGGCCTTGTCGCGAGCTATCTGGCGAATCTCGTCTTTGTAGTCGTTGGGATCAAACAGGTGGGTCAGGGCGAAGCCCGCCGCCACAATGATCAGCAACAGCCCGAGAAGTACCAGACCCAGGATTTTGCCGAACGCTTTCATGGGCGAGTCCTTGTAGTTAGTCGAATTCGTAATTTAGCCGGGGAGTATAGCGCTGCATCCGCCCGGTTCGGGGCGCTGTCATGTCGCGATGACGTCCAGCGGCAATTGCAATTTGGTAGCCAGCGCCTGAGCTTCAAGGTGTCCGGCCGGTGCCAGCAGGCGCAGTTGGGCTCCCGCTTGCGACGCCATTTTCTGTGCTTGGTTCACCAGCCGCTCGGCTACCCCACGGCGCCGGGTGACTTTTCGTACACACAAATGTGACAAGTACCAAACCCTGTCGTGCCTTGTCAGGCGTGCTGCACCGAGCAGGCGATCGTTGAAACGTCCTGCAATCAAAGAGCCGTCAGCCAGGCTGTTTTCGATCAGTTGAGCGTCCCCGGAAAACGGTGCGAATAGCCATTGCGGAGCGTCACGATAGATTTTTTGCAGGTCCTGTTGATCCTGGTAACTGGCATCGTTCAGCGCTTGGACAGCGATCGGCATGGCTTTTTCCTGTGGGGACGAGATCAGATGACATGAAAAAGGTGATATCAGTTTGGTTTTTCTGTCACGTGCAAATGGTAACCTTCGCCGGTTCGTCCGTCCTTCTGCGACTTAACGTCGCGCCTTCAAGGAGCTTCACCCGAAAAAACGGTCATGCCTGCGTGCATAAAGGCCGAGGGTGAGCAGTGGCTGGCGAACCATACTAATAATTGGGGGATACACAATGAGCACGAGCATCACGGCGGACGGCCTTCGCGCCGACCAGCCTGCGTTCCTGTCCAAGGAACGCATCATCGCCAAGCCCGGTTTCAACCGCTGGCTGGTTCCACCGGCCGCTCTGGCCATCCACCTGTGCATCGGCATGGCCTACGGTTTCTCGGTGTTCTGGTTGCCGCTGTCCAAGGCGCTGGGCGTCACCGCTCCGGTGGCTTGCGCACCGGACATGAGCTTCATCGCTCAGGTCTTCTCTTCGCAATGCGACTGGCCGATCTCCATGCTCGGCTGGATCTACACGCTGTTCTTCATCTTCCTCGGCTGCTCGGCCGCGATCTGGGGTGGCTGGCTGGAACACGCCGGGCCACGCAAGGCTGGTGTGGTTTCGGCACTGTGCTGGTGCGGCGGTCTGCTGATCTCGGCGCTGGGGATTTATACCCACCAGATCTGGCTGATGTGGATCGGCTCCGGCGTGATCGGCGGTATCGGTCTGGGCCTGGGCTACATTTCGCCGGTATCGACCCTGATCAAGTGGTTCCCGGACAAGCGCGGCATGGCGACCGGCATGGCGATCATGGGCTTCGGTGGCGGCGCGATGGTCGGTGCACCGTTGGCGACTGCGCTGATGAGCCACTTCGCTTCGCCTGCCGGTGTCGGTGTGTGGCAGAGCTTCGTGGCCATGGCGGCGATCTACTTCGTGTTCATGATCGGTGGCGCCCTGGCTTACCGCGTGCCGCCAACCGGCTGGAAGCCTGAAGGCTGGACCGCTCCGGCAAAGAAAGCGTCGAACGCGATGATCACCCACCGTCACGTGCACGTGAATGTGGCGTGGAAAACCCCGCAGTTCCGTCTGGTGTGGCTGGTGCTGTGCCTGAACGTATCGGCCGGTATCGGCATCCTCGGCATGGCTTCGCCACTGCTGCAGGAAGTGTTCGGCGGCAAGCTGCTGGGCGTCGACGTGCCGTTCGGTCAACTGGACGCCGGGCAACTGGCTTCGATCGCCGCGATCGCTGCCGGCTTCACCGGTCTGCTGAGCCTGTTCAACATCGGAGGCCGCTTCTTCTGGGCTTCGTTCTCGGACTACCTGGGACGCAAAAACACCTACTTCGTGTTCTTCGCCCTCGGTTTTGCCCTGTACGCGCTGATCCCGAACATGGGCCATCTGGGCAATGTTGCGCTGTTCGTGGCGGCGTTCTGCATCATCCTGTCGATGTACGGTGGTGGTTTCGCGACCGTTCCGGCGTATCTGGCTGACCTGTTCGGCACGCAGATGGTCGGTGCGATCCACGGTCGCCTGCTGACTGCCTGGGCCGCCGCCGGCGTGCTCGGTCCGGTGTTGGTGAACTACCTGCGTGAGTATCAGCTGAGCATCGGCGTTGAACGCGCCGCCGCTTACGACATCACCCTGTACATCCTCGCGGGCCTGCTGGTGCTGGGATTCCTGTGCAACCTGCTGGTGCGTCCGGTGGCCGACAAGTACTTCATGACCGACGCTGAACTGGCCGCCGAACAGGCGCTGGGCCACGATAAAGGTGCTGATGCCAGCACCGTGCTGGAGTGGAAAGCCGCACCGGGCAGCAAGCCGCTGGCGATTGCCGCGTGGCTGGCGGTGGGTATTCCGTTGGCGTGGGGTGTGTGGGTGACCCTGCAGAAGACGGCGGTACTGTTTCACTAAGGTGTTAGCTGGATAAACACCGAACCTGTGGGAGCGAGCTTGCTCGCGAAGGCGCAGTGTCAGTCGACATCAGTGTTGGCTGAACTACCGCATTCGCGAGCAAGCTCGCTCCCACATTTGTTTTCGGGGGTGCCTGTAATGGCTTGTATGGACATGTCTACCCGCGACAGCCGGGGCTTCTGTCCGTCAGGCATCTCACGTCGCGTGTTTCTGTTTCGGCCCCGCGTGCCTATAATGGCTGCCTTTTTCGCCCAATGATTTTGCGGAGCTGGTGATGGCCGAACGTAAGGCGTCTGTCGAGCGCGACACTCTGGAAACCCAGATCAAAGCCTCGATCAACCTTGATGGCACCGGAAAGGCCCGATTCGATATCGGTGTTCCTTTTCTTGAGCACATGCTGGATCAGATCGCCCGTCACGGGTTGATCGACCTGGATATTGAATGCAAGGGCGATCTGCATATCGACGACCACCATACTGTGGAAGACGTCGGTATCACCCTCGGCCAGGCCTTCGCCAAAGCCATCGGCGACAAGAAAGGCATCCGTCGCTACGGCCACGCCTACGTGCCGCTCGATGAAGCGCTGTCGCGCGTGGTGATCGACTTCTCCGGCCGTCCAGGCCTGCAGATGCACGTGCCGTATACCCGTGCCACCGTGGGCGGCTTCGACGTCGACCTGTTCCAGGAATTCTTCCAGGGCTTCGTCAACCACGCCTTGGTCAGCCTGCACATCGACAACCTGCGTGGCACCAACACCCACCACCAGATCGAAACCGTGTTCAAGGCTTTCGGCCGCGCCCTGCGCATGGCCGTCGAGCTGGATGAGCGCATGGCCGGGCAAATGCCATCGACCAAAGGCGTTCTGTAATGCAGACGGTTGCAGTTATCGACTACGGCATGGGCAACCTGCACTCGGTGGCCAAGGCCCTGGAGCACGTCGGCGCCGGCAAGGTGATGATCACCAGCGATGCCGACGTGATCCGCGAAGCCGACCGGGTGGTATTCCCGGGCGTTGGCGCGATTCGCGATTGCATGGCAGAGATCCGTCGCCTCGGTTTCGATTCGCTGGTACGTGAAGTCAGCCAGGATCGTCCGTTTCTCGGCATCTGCGTCGGCATGCAAGCCCTGCTCGACAGCAGCGAAGAGAACGACGGCGTTGACTGCATCGGCCTGTTCCCGGGCGCGGTGAAGTTCTTCGGCAAAGACCTGCATGAAGACGGCGAGCACCTGAAAGTCCCGCACATGGGCTGGAACGAAGTGCAGCAGAAAGTCAGTCACCCGCTGTGGCACGACATTCCGGACATGGCGCGTTTCTACTTCGTGCACAGCTACTACATCGCCGCCGCCAACGCGCGGCAGGTGGTGGGCAGCGGTCATTACGGGGTCGATTTCGCCGCAGCGCTGGCCGAAGGCTCGCGTTTTGCCGTGCAGTTCCACCCGGAGAAGAGCCATACCCATGGCCTGCAATTGCTGCAGAACTTCGCCGCGTGGGACGGTCGCTGGTAAATGGCCGCCAAGAAGTCCAAACCGCCGATCCTGACCCTCACTCCCGAACAGGAGAGCGAGGCCAATCGCAAGATTCAGCGGTTCATGGAAGACCGTTTCGAACTCGACCTGGGTTCGTTCGAAGCGGCGGAAATTCTTGAGCTGTTTACCCGTGAAATTGCTCCGCACTATTACAACAGGGCGATTTTCGATGTGCAGACCCACCTCAAAGAGCGGTTTGAAAGCATCGAAAGCGACCTGTGGGCGCTCGAGAAAAACTGATTTCCGAGCCAAGCTGAACATTCAAATTTGAAGGTTTGCCAGATGCTGATTATTCCCGCTATCGATCTTAAAGACGGTGCCTGCGTACGTCTGCGCCAGGGCCGCATGGAAGATTCCACAGTGTTCTCCGAGGACCCGGTGAGCATGGCTGCCAAGTGGGTGGAGGGCGGTTGCCGCCGTCTGCATCTGGTCGATCTGAACGGCGCATTCGAAGGCCAGCCGGTCAACGGTGAAGTGGTCACCGCGATCGCGAAGCGTTATCCGACCCTGCCGATCCAGATCGGCGGCGGTATCCGCTCGCTGGAAACCATCGAGCACTACGTCAAGGCGGGCGTCAGCTACGTGATCATTGGCACAAAAGCCGTAAAAGATCCGGCGTTCGTCGCTGAAGCCTGCCGCGCGTTCCCGGGCAAGATCATCGTCGGTCTGGATGCCAAGGACGGTTTCGTTGCCACCGATGGCTGGGCTGAAATCAGCACCGTGCAGGTCATCGACCTGGCCAAGCAGTTTGAAGCCGACGGCGTGTCCTCGATCGTTTATACCGACATCGCCAAAGACGGCATGATGCAGGGCTGCAACGTACCGTTCACCGCTGCACTGGCTGCAGCGACGAAGATCCCGGTGATCGCCTCCGGCGGTATCCACAATCTGGGTGACATCAAGTCGCTGCTCGACGCCAAGGCGCCGGGCATCATCGGCGCAATCACCGGCCGGGCGATCTACGAAGGCACCCTCGACGTTGCTGAAGCGCAAGCTTTCTGCGATTCGTACCAAGGCTGAGGACTGACCATGGCGCTGGCCAAACGCATCATCCCTTGCCTGGACGTGGACAACGGCCGGGTCGTCAAAGGTGTGAAGTTCGAAAACATCCGGGATGCCGGTGACCCGGTGGAAATCGCCCGTCGTTATGACGAGCAGGGTGCCGACGAGATTACCTTTCTCGACATCACCGCGAGCGTCGATGGCCGCGACACCACGCTGCATACCGTCGAGCGTATGGCCAGCCAGGTGTTCATCCCGCTGACCGTCGGTGGTGGCGTGCGCACCGTGCAGGACATCCGCAACCTGCTCAATGCCGGTGCGGACAAGGTCTCGATCAACACTGCAGCGGTGTTCAATCCGGAGTTCGTCGGCGAAGCGGCGCAGCATTTCGGCTCGCAGTGCATCGTCGTCGCCATCGACGCGAAGAAGGTCTCCGGCCCGGGTGAAACCCCGCGCTGGGAAATCTTCACCCACGGCGGGCGCAAGCCGACCGGCCTCGACGCGGTCGAGTGGGCGAAGAAGATGGAAGGCCTCGGTGCCGGCGAGATCCTGCTGACCAGCATGGATCAGGACGGCATGAAAAACGGCTTCGACCTCGGTGTGACCCGCGCAATCAGCGATGCGCTGGGCATTCCGGTGATCGCTTCCGGCGGCGTCGGCAACCTGCAGCATCTGGCCGACGGCATCCTTGAAGGCCACGCCAGCGCGGTACTGGCGGCGAGTATTTTCCACTTCGGCGAATACACTGTGCAGGAAGCGAAAGCGTATATGGCCAAACGCGGCATCGTGATGCGCTAAACCGTACAGGCCAGTGGACAGCATGGCGTACCCAAGGCACTCTTGGGCACGCCATGGATTCCGGTAGCCCGACATGATCAAACGCCTGCTTCTCGTTCTCGCCAGTGCCTCTGTGTTGTTAATCAACACGGCGCGGGCCGAAAACAGTCCTGACACCGATCTGGTGCTCCTCACCGAAAACTTTCCGCCCTACAACATGGCGAAAGACGGCAAGAATTTCGCCAAGGGCGAGAACATCAACGGCATTGCCGCCGACATCGTGCGTGAAATGTTCAAGCGTGCCGGGCTCACCTATAGCCTGACGCTGCGCTTCCCATGGGAGCGCGTCTACAAGCTGGCGCTGGAAAACCCCGGCTACGGCGCCTTCGTGATGGCCCGCCTGCCGGACCGCGAAAACCTGTTCAAATGGGTCGGCCCGATCGGTCCGGACGACTGGATCATGTTGGCCAGGGCCGACAGCAAGATCACCCTCGACACCCTCAACGATGCGCGCAAATACAAGATCGGTGCCTACAAGGGCGATGCGATTGCCGAGACGCTGACCAAACAAGGCTTGAAGCCTATGGTCGTGCTGCGCGATCAGGACAACGCGAAAAAACTGGTCAACGGCCAGATCGACCTGTGGGCCACGGGCGATCCTGCCGGGCGTTATCTGGCGCGGCAGGACGGGGTCACCGGCCTCAAGACCGTGCTGCGCTTCAACAGCGCCGAGTTGTACCTGGCGCTGAACAAGGATGTGTCGGATGCAACGGTCGCCAGGCTGCAGGCGGCGTTGGATCAGATGCGCAAGGACGGGGTTGTCGATGAAATCATGGGGCGCTATCTGTAGCCGTCGGTGCCGGCTGTTCCGCTGTATTGTGGGGGCATTCGTGCGGTGGATATTGCAGTAGATGCAGATTTTCGTCGTGGGTGTAGCCGAGATTGATCCCCACTTGCGAACCGTCTGCCCTCAGCAACTCGTAAAAACTCTCCAGTTGATAAACCGCCACGAACCTGCCTTTGCCTGCCATGGCAATTACATGGGTGACAGACGGCGCCTGCCAGCCGCTAATTGAAGTCTCGCTGTGGGTGAACTGACTGTCCAATCTCGCCGAGAACGGTAATGTCGGAAGCATATCTGCATGCCTTGTCCAGGGACCGACGAAATTCACCGTAGTCAGTTGAGTGAATAGTCGCAGCATTTTCGGATTCTGCAGCCGCTGCGTCGTCCATTTGAACGCCCGGCTTCCATCGCCCGTGTTGTGTCCGCTCCCAACCAGATAGTACTGGTCGGTTCTTTCCAGGCGATAAAACGGCGTGGTGCGCAATTGTTCGAGTGGTGACAAGTCATCCTTGACGGCAAACCATGGAAGCTCGACCACTTGAGCGATAGTCGCTGCTCCGTTTTTTTGCGGAGCATCCGCTGCGCTGAGCACCGGCAACTGTGGCGATGATTTGATCAGGGGGGTGATCTGCATCCGTAGCGAATAGACCCCGACATTGTTCTCGGGCCGGTTGAAAGTGTTTGCCGCAAAAAAAGTACCTGGTGCGAAGTGAATCTCTCCCGGGGCTGCACCGGGTGGAGTGACACTCCATGCACTGAGGCTCTGTCGGGCGCCGCTGCCCCTGTCGTTCCAGATCAGTTCGCCGATGTCCGAGGCGATCACCAGATCGGCGCGTACACAGCGAACCGCGTTGAGTGAAGGTTTTTCGTGATCATTGGAACAGACCGCGCCCATGGCCACATAACCTTGCGGGGCAAGCGGTCGCCATACGGCACCGTCTTTCTTCGAGCCTGAGCCGGAATCTTTCCAGATCAGCTCGAAATCCTCCGGACGGCACAGTGCCGGGCCATTCATTGAATCTGCACTGGGGAAATCGGCTTCGCAAACCACGGCGACGACGGTGCTGCCGTTGATGTTGTGTAGTCCGGCGGTGAACACGTCGCCGAGCGGAAAATAGCCCGGCAACACATCTGGCGCCGGAGTCGGGCGCCAGAAGGCCGCGGGTTTAGCCCGTGAGCCGGTGCTGTCCCAGATGCGGTGAAATTCCGAGGTGAAATGGATCAGCAGATTGTCGTGTCGGATCGGCTCGATTTGCCTGGATGGCGCTGCGGCCTGGTCATGAATGGTCATGGTCACTCCTGATAGTTGAACGGCGACTCAAGGGAGTCGCGACCCGTTGCAGGCCTCACTATCGGTGTTCGTCTCCGCTCTCTGGCGGTAACTATGTATGACGTCGTGACCAGTTGTTTCCGAAAAAACCGTTCCGTGCCATCGGCTGCCTTGCGCTCCCGTTTTGCCCATTAATGCGGAAGCACAAGGCCGGCGTCGCTGATCAGCTCAGGGGGCGCTGTTTTTGAGCGCTTCCCATTCCCGGACGTATTCCTTCAATTCTGAGCGCTGATTGTTGGGGTCGACGGCGTAAACGCAGAGCTTGAGGGGGAAGTTGCTTTCCGGACGCAGCCAATTGGAAGTCACACGCCTATAACCCTGCGGGTCTTCGCAGCTGACTTTTCCAGCAAGACCGTCTTTTACCTCGTAGCCATCAAGGCCCTCGTTCTTGCGTTTCGGCCAGAAAATCTGCGCCCTGTTTATTTCTTTGTTAAAGGATATATCTACGGTCGGAACAGGCGTCGGGCCTGCATCAATCAGGTAAGTGGGGACAGTGACGGCATTGCGATAAGTGCCGGCGGGCAATAGGTTCTCGATACTGTTGGTGGCAATGATACAAAGATTGTTAAGCCCGGTTTCAGGTCCCATTGGAACATTTAGCCGAGTGGGGGCGGTGTCAGTATTGATTGGCTGGCTGTAGCCTTGCGGAGTTTCGCAGTCGAGCGGATCAGTAGTTCGTTTGGTCCGGATAAAGCGAGTGCTGGCGGTTACTTCAAAGTTCCAGGCGGGATAAATATAGTTACCGTGCTCGTTTACGCTGATCTTTGCATACATTGGCAGTCGTGGGGGCAGACTCATGGATGCTGCCGGAAATAACTCGCACACTTGCGGGTTGGTATTGAGTTTGCCATCGATAAAGCAGTTGTTGAAAACCGAGGTCGGGCTACCGTAACTGCCGCTTGGCATCTGGCCATATCCGGGCAGTGGCGTCAGATGCTCTGCGAGGGTACCCAGAACGGCATAGACCTCGTTGGTCGCTCGGACAATGACCGGGCTCCCCGAGCTGCCGGAAGCAACATCTTTGCATTGGTTGCTGACAGTATGTCGCCACACCCAGGGCGTTTCGAAAATGGCTGGCGAAGGATCATGGGTGCAAGCGGACAGTCGCAATGGCGTCCCGCCGGGGGCGTGCACAATCAGAATGTCACTTGCGTCAGCCGGCGGTTGCTGTGCCAGTTTCAGAGGCGTGATGCCCTGCGCCCGAAGTTCACCCTGTGATACTTCAAGCTCCAAAAGAGCCAGATCGATGCCCTGAATGCTGCTCCAGGAAACTTTTTTCAGAGGGAAAGTCTTGCTGGCATCCTCCGTATCAAGGAAATGCTTGAAGGTTATGGTGGCTTTAATGGGCTCATCCGTTTGCATGACGCCATTGTCTTTGCCCACACAGTGTGCACTGGTGAGAGCATAGGCGGAGTCTGACGGTCGAGCGCTGTTGGTATCAATAAGAAAGGCAGTGCATACGCCGTGTTCGCGGCTTTGGTATTTGCCGATTCCTGTCCAGTAGTCATGCTCGCCGTTCTTGTTGCTCAGGTATTTCGATGGCGCATGATTCTCGGCGCCTTTGCCATAATCGACAGGGGTTGAGTAAGCGGGGAGCGAAAGGGCCGCAAGTAATAAGAAACTTGGGTGAAGCGTATTTAAGTTCATGGCCAGTCCTTGGCTAATGTGCGGGATATGAGACTGGCGCAGAATAAGGTGGTTTTGCCTTATTGTGGTTTCGGAGGTGTTGCTATTTGTTGGAGTTGCAAAGAGTTATTGGAAACCCGCTGCAAAAACTAACGGTAAATTCCGTTCTTTCCGTGTGCAGCGGTGGCCTTGTTACTGCGCACGCTGATCATCTGCTTGATGTCGATCCACTCGATGCCTTGCGCCTTGAGTTTCGGCATTTCACGTTCCAGCACTGCCAGTGTCTGCGGATAAGGGTGACCGATCATCACCGCCGAACCCTGCTTGTGCGCCAGGCTGATGGCCGTTTGCAGTTGGGTAAAGATGGCGGCTTCCGTGCGCTCGTCATCGAGGAACACATCCCGTGAAACACTGGCCAAGTCGATTTTCTGAGCCTGCTGCGCCGCCACGGTCTGGGCGCTGGTGCGGCTGTCGACGAAGAACTTGTGACGGCGTTGCAACTCGCCCATCAGCCACGCCATTGCCACCGGTTGCGCGGTCATGCGGCTGCCCATGTGGTTATTGATGCCAGCGGTGTAGGGGACCATTTTGAACGCAGCGTTAAGGCGCCTCTCAAGTTCTTCGAGCGGCAGCTCGGGATGCCAGGCATACGGGCCGGTGGCCGGGTCCATGGGCATATGCAGGATCACGATCTTGCCGGCGCGATGGGCTTCGCGGGCGAATTCGGTAGCGTGCGGAGTGTCGGGCATGATCGCTGTGGTCACCGGGCCGGGCAGGGCCAGCACGCGGCGATCCCGGGGCAGGTTCTGTCCCAGGTCGTCGATGATCAGCGTCAGGTAGGCTTTTGGCGGGGGCGTCCTGGCGGGTTCTGCGTGAGCAGCACCCGCCAGACAGCAGAGCAGGACGAAGAAGAAACGCAAAGACATCCTCAACGGCCGGACGTGATGCTCAGCCCTTTGAGCAGGCTCAGGGCCTGGGCCAACTGGTAATCGTCATCCTGCGGCATGGCCTTGGCCTTGGCGCCGGAACCGGTCGGCTTGTCTGCACCGCCGTTGCCGTTGCCCAGGTGACCTTGCAGGTCGGCTTCCTTGAAGTAATCGCCGTCCGCCTCGTTGGTGATCTTGGCCTTGCGCACTTCGATGTCCGGGACGATGCCCTGGGCCTGAATCGAGCGACCGTTCGGCGTGAAATACAGCGCGGTGGTGATCTTCAGTGCGCGGTCGTTGTTCAGCGGCAGCACGGTCTGCACCGAGCCTTTGCCGAAACTGGTGGTGCCCATGACCACGGCGCGTTTCTGATCCTGCAGGGCGCCGGCGACGATTTCCGAAGCCGAGGCGCTGCCACCGTTGATCAGCACGACCATCGGCACCGCTTCGCTTTCGTCCTTGCCGGTGGCGGAGAAGCGCAGCTCGGAGTTGGCGATCCGGCCCTTGGTGTAAACGATCAGGCCTTTCTTGATGAAGTGGTCGACCACTTCCACTGCCGCCTGCAACACGCCGCCCGGGTTGTTGCGCAGGTCGAGGATGATGCCGTTGAGCTTTTTGCCGTTGTCCTTGCGCAGCTTGGCCAGGGCCTTGGAAACCTCTTCGCCGGTCTTGACCTGGAACTGGGTGATGCGGATGTAGCCGTAGCCCGACTCCAGCAGCTGCGCCTTGACGCTCTTCACCTGAATCACGGCGCGGGCCAGGGTCACGTCGAACGGCGTGCCACCGTCGCGCACCAGGGTCAGGGTGATCTTCTGGCCGATCTTGCCGCGCATCTTGTCCACGGCTTCGGTCATGGTCTGG
Organism: Pseudomonas sp. HOU2; assembly: GCF_040729435.1. Lineage (NCBI taxonomy): Bacteria > Pseudomonadati > Pseudomonadota > Gammaproteobacteria > Pseudomonadales > Pseudomonadaceae > Pseudomonas > Pseudomonas sp. HOU2. The sequence goes on from NZ_CP160398.1 coordinate 3,708,246, forward strand.
CCGCGAGTTGGCTGGCCGTTGATCTTGACGATGAAGTCACCGGCCTGGATGCCGGCCTTCGACGCCGGGGTGTCGTCGATTGGCGAGACGACCTTGATGAAGCCGTCTTCGGAGCCGACTTCGATGCCCAGGCCGCCGAATTCGCCGCTGGTGCTTTCCTGCAGCTCGGTGAAGTCTTCAGGGCCGAGATAGGCGGAGTGCGGATCGAGGTTGCTGAGCATGCCCTTGATCGCGTTTTCCAGCAGGGTCTTGTCGTCCACCGGTTCGACATACGCTGCCTTGATCCGGTCCATGACCTCGGCAAAGGTGCGCAACTCTTCCAGCGGCAACGGGGCCTTGGCGGTCGCGGCAGTGCCTGCCGGAGCGACGGCCGGGGCCGGTTGAGCGGCGAACGCCAGAGGCGCGCCGATCACCAGGGCGATCGTCAGGGCCAGCGAGGTAAGGCGGGACAAATGCAGCATGTCGAACGAACTCCTGAATTAGGCGACGCGCTTATCCTTGCGCGTGACACCATTGCGCCGGATCACTCGGGTGACCCTGCTGACGAATTGCGAAATACAGCGCTGGCGTGTCCTGACCACCACTGTTACCCACAGTGGAGATCGACTCACCGGCTTTTACCACGTCACCGGCCGACTTGAGCAGCGTCTGGTTGTGACCGTAAAGACTCAGAAAACCATTGCCGTGATCGAGGATCACCAGCAGCCCGGCGCCGCGCAACCAGTCGGCGAACACCACGCGCCCGCCGTGCACGGCATGCACCTGGCTGCCGGCAGCGGCGCTGATCATCACGCCATCCCACTTGGTCCGGGCATCGTCGCCCCGGCTTTCGCCGAAGCGTGCCAGCAATCGACCATCAACCGGCCATGGAAGTTTTCCCCGGGTTGCAGCAAAAGGGCCACCGAAGGTCTCGCCGCTGCTGGATACCAGCGCGCCGGGGGTTGGTCTGGCTGGTTTTCGTGGGGCGTCGCTGTTATCAGCCTGCGCCTCACGCAAACGCTTTTTTTCCGCTTCCTGCTGGGCAATCAGCGCTTTCTGTCGCGCTTCTTCTGCCTCACGGGCCTGGCGGGCCAGGGTTTCTTCAATGGTTTTAAGGACTTTAGACAGGTCTGCCTGATCCTGCTCGCGGGCGGCCAGTTTCTGGTCGCGGGCTTTCACGTCATCGTTGAGTTTGGCGAGGACTTGCTGGCGTTCCTTGCGGACCTTTTCCAGCTCGTCGCGCTGGGTGTCGAGGCTGCTTTTTTGTACCAGCAATTGCGCCTGCTGCATGGCGATGTCTTTTTCGACATTGGCCAGTTGGCGCAGGGTTTCGTTGAAGTTCTTCAACTGCTCCAGGCGGGCCTGGCTCAGGTAATCGTAATAGGTGAGAGTGCGGGCGAATTTCTCGGGATTCTGCTGGTTGAGCAGCAGCTTGAGGTATTCCTGACGGCCGTTCTGATAGGCCGCGCGGGCCTGGATGGCGATCAGTCGCTGTTGTTCAGTGCGCGCGCTCTGGAGTTTTTTTTTCTCCGCATCGAGCCGCTGCAGCTCGGATTCGCTTTTCTTCAGCTCTTTCTGCAGGGCATCGACCTGCTTCTCGAGCTTGCCCATCTCGGTCTCGGTGCCCTTGAGCTCTTTCTGTACACCGGATTTTTCTTCCTGCAGCTTGCCCAGCAGCTTTTTCAGCTCGGCAATGTCCTGACGCGTGGCATCCAACTGCTGTTGGGTTTGCGCGCGCTCGTCAGCGAAGGCCGGTTGGAGCAGGCAAGTCAGAGCGAGGGCGATCAGGACGCGGAGCATAGAGGCGGGCGGCACCAGGGTAATGGACGGCCTAGTATGCCCGCCCGGGGCTGCAAAAAAAACGCCCAATTGGGCTTGTGTGATAACTGGAGCGGCAGACAGGCTCATTTCCATTTCGAAAACCCCATAAACCACTGTGGGAGCTGGCTTGCCAGCGATGGCGTCTGCACATTCAACATAGCTGTTGGCTGTCAGATTGCTATCGCTGGCAAGCCAGCTCCCACAGGGTTTGGCGATGTTTGATCTGGCGAATTACACCAGAATCGAGGTACCAGTCATTTCCGCCGGTTTTTCCAGACCCAACAGCATCAGCATGGTCGGTGCCACGTCCGCCAGTACGCCGCCTTCGCGCACTTTGAGGTCACGCTTGCCGACATAAATGAACGGCACCGGCTCGGTGGTGTGCGCGGTGTGCGCCTGGTGGGTTTCTTCATCGGCCATTTTTTCGACGTTGCCATGGTCAGCGGTGATCAGCGCTTCGCCCCCCACCCTTTCCAGCGCTTCGACGATGCGACCAACGCAGGTGTCCAGGCACTCCACGGCTTTTACCGCAGCGTCGAACACGCCGCTGTGGCCGACCATGTCGCCGTTGGCGTAGTTGACCACGATCACGTCGTAACGCTGGTGTTCGATGGCATCGACGATGCGGTCGGTGACTTCCGGCGCGCTCATTTCCGGTTGCAGGTCGTAGGTGGCGACTTTCGGCGACGGGATCAGGATGCGCTCTTCACCCGGGAACGGTTCTTCACGGCCGCCGGAGAAGAAGAAGGTCACGTGCGCGTATTTTTCGGTTTCGGCGATGCGCAGCTGAGTCTTGCCGTTTTTTGCCAGGTAGTCGCCAAGCACGTTTTCCAGGCTGCCCGGAGCAAAGGCTGCAGGGGCTGGAATGCTGGCGGCGTATTGGGTCAAGCCCACGTACTGCACTTTTGGCTGGCGCGCGCGCTCGAATTCCTTGAAATCGTCTTCGACAAATACTCGGCTCAGCTCGCGGGCACGATCGGCGCGGAAGTTCATGAACACCACGGCGTCGCCGTCTTCGACCTTGACCGGCTCGCCGATGGTGGTGGCTTTGACGAATTCGTCGCTCTCGCCACGGGCGTAGGCGGCGTCGAGGCCTTCCTGCGCGGTGGCCGCATTGAATTCGGCGTTGCCGTCGACGATCAGGTTGTAGGCTTGGGAGACGCGGTCCCAACGGTTGTCACGGTCCATCGCGAAGTAGCGCCCGATGAGGCTGGCGATGCGACCCTTGCCAAGTGCCTGAAAGGTCGCGTCGAGCAGTTCGATCGACGACGCGGCGCTTTTCGGCGGGGTGTCGCGGCCATCGAGGAAGGCGTGCAGGTAGATCTTTTCGGCGCCGCGCTTGAAGGCCAGTTCGGCCATGGCGATCAGGTGATCCTGGTGGCTGTGTACGCCGCCATCGGACAGCAGGCCCATGAAGTGCACGGCTTTGCTGGCGGCCACGGCTTTATCCACGGCGGCGCAGATGGTCGGGTTGTCGAAGAACTCACCGTCGCGGATCGCTTTGGTCACGCGCGTGAAGTCCTGATACACCACGCGCCCGGCGCCGAGGTTCATGTGGCCGACTTCGGAGTTGCCCATCTGGCCGTCAGGCAGGCCGACGTCCATGCCGCTGCCCGAGATCAGGCCGTTCGGCACCGTGGCCCAGAGACGATCGAGCACAGGCTTTTTCGCTGCATAAACGGCATTGGATTCGTGGCTGTCACTGTGACCGAAGCCGTCGAGAATCATCAGGACCAAAGGTTTAGGCGTGGTAGTCATGGAATCCACTCGTGGCTAATAAAGAAGAGGGCGTTGAAAAAGGGAGTGGCGAGTTTAATGCTTAGTTCCGACCACGTCACCGCCGGACGGGGTTTGGCCCACCATAGTGGCTGTGTATACTGGCCGACATTTTAACGCCCTGGAACCTCCTTCGATGGTTGCTCACCTGATTGAATTTGCCACTAACCACTACATTCTTGTCGGTATCTTCGTCGTATTGCTGGCTTTGCTGCTGGCGCACACGATGCAGGGCGGCGGTAAGAGCCTGAGCACCGGCGAACTGACCGCACTGGTCAACAAGGACGCAGGCGTGGTGGTGGACATCCGTCCGGCGAAAGATTACGCCGCCGGCCATATCGTTGGCGCGATCAACATTCCTCAAGACAAACTGGCTGCGCGTACCGGCGAGCTGGAAAAGCACAAGGCCAAGACCATCATTCTGGTGGACGCCCTGGGCCAGACCGCTGGCACCCACGCTCGCGAGCTGATGAAATCCGGCTTCACCGCCGCCAAGCTGTCCGGCGGGATCTCCAGTTGGAAAGGCGACAACCTGCCTCTGGTGAAGTGATATGAGCGAAGTCATCGTCTACTCCAGCGACTACTGCCCTTACTGCATGCGAGCCAAGCAATTGCTCGCGAACAAAGGTGTGGCCTTCGAAGAGATCAAGGTCGATGGCAAGCCGCAGATTCGTGCTGCCATGAGCCAGAAGGCCGGACGCACGTCCGTGCCGCAGATCTGGATCGGCGAAAAGCACATCGGCGGTTGTGATGATTTGTATGCCCTGGAGCGCGCCGGCAAGCTCGACGCGCTGCTCAAGGCCTGAACGGCTGCACCCACGTACAGCAATCCCTAAAAGACCCAAGATCAGAAAGGATCTGAGATGACTGACCAACAGAACACTGCAGCCAGCGAAGAAGAAACCGCACCGCAATTCTCCTTGCAGCGCATCTACGTACGCGATCTGTCCTTCGAAGCCCCGAAAAGCCCGGCGATCTTCCGCCAGCAGTGGGACCCGACCGTCGGTCTGGATCTGAACACTCGCCAGAAAGAGCTGGAAGGCGATTTCTACGAAGTCGTGCTGACCCTGTCCGTGACCGTGAAAAACGGTGACGAAGTGGCCTTCATCGCTGAAGTGCAACAGGCCGGTATCTTCCTGATCAAGAACCTCGACGCGGCTTCGATGAGCCACACTCTGGGTGCGTTCTGCCCGAACATCCTGTTCCCGTACGCTCGCGAAACCCTGGACAGCCTGGTGACCCGCGGTTCGTTCCCGGCCCTGATGCTGGCGCCGGTGAACTTCGACGCGCTGTACGCGCAAGAGCTGCAGCGCATGCAGGAAGCTGGCGAGACGCCGACCGTACAATAAAAGCTTCGTTTGCCCCATGAAAAAAGCGCCGTTTGAAGGCGCTTTTTTCATGGGGTAAACGAAACCTTCATGTAGGAGCTGCCGAAGGCTGCGATCTTTTGATCTTGTTTTTGAAGATCAAAAGATCGCAGCCTGCGGCAGCTCCTACAGGGGTGATGTTTTTGCGGGTGGGTGGTTATTTGAAGTCGTTCTGTCGCCACGCTTCGTACACGGCCACCGCCACGGTGTTGGACAGGTTCAGGCTGCGGCAGCCTTCACGCATCGGCAGGCGCAGGCGCTGTTCGGCGGGCAGGGCGTCGAGCACTTCCGGCGGCAGGCCACGGCTTTCCGGGCCGAAGATGAACGCATCGCCCGGGACGAACGCGGCATCGTGGAACGGCCGTGAGCCTTTGGTGGTGAACGCGAACAACCGTGGGTTGCCGAGACTCTCAAGGCAACTGGCGAGGTCGGCGTGACGCTGCAACGTGGCATATTCGTGGTAGTCGAGACCGGCCCGGCGCAAGCGCTTGTCGTCCATCTCGAAACCCAGCGGTTCGATCAAATGCAGGTGGCAGCCGCTGTTGGCGCACAGCCTGATAACGTTGCCGGTGTTCGGCGGAATTTCTGGTTGAAAAAGGATGACGTGAAACATGCACGGCTCCGAAGGTAAAGATGACGCGCATTCTACGCCGCAAGCCGACCCGCGTTCGAAACTATTCCCGCGGGTGATCGGTTCGCTGGCGATTTTCGGGCTGATGATCGGTTTGATGATCGGCCGCCTGACCACGCCGGACCCCAGCGTGCTGCAGCAGGTCGAGGTGAGCGCTGACGGCCTGGTGGTGTGGTTCGATAACGAACCGAAGCTGCACGGTGAAATCATCGATGGCACTGTGGCCCTGTTGTTTCAGGCAGAGGGCAAGGCGCAAAAGGGTCAGCTCAAGCTCAACGGCAAGGACGTGAACTGGCGAGCGCGCTTGAGTGACGGTGGGCTGTTGCTGACGGTGCTGGCGGCGCGGCCGCTGCAGGGGGACTGGGCCGCCAGCAAGGTCGATGGCCGCTGGAGGCTGGAGATCCATCTCCGGGAGCAATAAAAGCGGGAATCCCCGGCCTGCCTGTACCAGGGTTCCCAAAACGGGGCGGACTTCGCTGAGAGCGTCGGTCCGGTGTAAAGAGGGAACCCCCGGCCTGCCTGTACCAAGGATCCCAAAAGGGTGGGTTCGCCGCGTTGCGGTTTGAACCCGGTGTAAAGAGGGGAATCCCCGGCCTGCCTGTACCAAGGTCCCCGAAAGGTTTGGTGAATCGAATCACCTATAGAAGGTTTTGCAGGATGCGTGCCAGGTTTTCATTTGCTGAAACAGAAAAGCTGATCAGAAACATGAAAGCCCCGGAATTCGGGGCTTTTGTGTTTTTGAAAAAGGGTTTATCAGTGTTTTCAGGGTTGAGTGAGGCGATGCGGCTGTGCGCGATCGCGGGTCATTGTGCATTGATGCGGTGCACGGTGGTCCCTCACCCTAACCCTCTCCCAGTGGGAGAGGGGACTGACCGAGTTGCTGGTTCAAGTTACGCCGACCTGAAACACCCCGTCGAACTCAGGTCTTGAACATCATACAAATCGGCTCCCTTTCCCCCTCTCCCCAATGGGGGAGAGGGCTGGGGTGAGGGGGTGGATCCTGAGTACAAAACTATCCTGAAGCGAATGAGGTTTTAACCCTCATCCCCCTCATCATCATCCCCACCGTCCACTTTCATCCCCAATTCCTTGATCTTGCGCGTCAGGGTATTACGCCCCCAGCCAAGCAATACCGCCGCATCACGACGGCGACCGGCCGTGTGCTTCAGTGCAGTCTCGATCATGATCCGCTCGAACGCCGGCACCGCGCTGTCGAGCAGGCTCGACTGGCCGCGGGCCAAGGCCTGATCGGCCCACTGGCGCAGCGCCTGCTCCCAGTTGGTCACTGGCGCCGAGTCCTGCGGCAGGCTCAGCAGTTCCGGCGGCAAGTCACTGATGTGCACTTCGCGCCCGGAGGCCATCACCGTGATCCAGCGGCAGGTGTTCTCCAGCTGCCGTACGTTGCCCGGCCATGGCAGGTTCTTCAGGTATTCCTCGGTCTCGCTCTTGAGCAGCTTCGGCTCCACCGCCAGTTCTTGGGCGGCGCGGCTGAGGAAGTGCTTGGCCAGGGTCGGGATGTCTTCGCGACGGTCCGACAGGCGTGGGATGTGGATGCGGATCACGTTGAGGCGGTGGAACAAGTCCTCACGGAATTTTCCGGCATGCACCAGGGTTTCCAGATTCTGGTGAGTCGCGGCAATGATCCGCACATCGACCTTGACCGGCACATGGCCGCCAACGCGATAGAACTCGCCATCGGCCAGTACGCGCAGCAAACGGGTCTGAGTGTCGGCCGGCATGTCGCCGATTTCGTCGAGGAACAGCGTGCCGCCGTCCGCCTGTTCGAAACGCCCGCGACGCAGGTTGGCCGCGCCAGTGAATGCGCCTTTCTCGTGGCCGAACAGCTCGGATTCCATCAGGTCCTTGGGGATCGCCGCCATGTTCAGCGCGATGAACGGCGAGGCCGCGCGCGGGCTGTGGCGGTGCAGGGCGTGGGCAACCAATTCTTTACCGGTGCCGGATTCGCCGTTGATCAGCACAGTGATGTTGGAGTGGCTCAAGCGGCCGATGGCGCGAAACACCTCCTGCATCGCTGGCGCTTCGCCGATGATTTCCGGGGTGCGGGTCAGCGCCGGCACTACTTCCAGGCCTTGCTGCTCCTGCGCATGCTGGTTGGCGCGTTTGACCAGCGACACCGCCTCGTCGACGTCGAAGGGCTTGGGCAGGTATTCGAAAGCGCCGCCCTGATACGAGGCCACTGCGCTGTCGAGGTCGGAGTGCGCGGTCATGATGATCACCGGCAACCGTGGGTGTTGCTCGCGGATGCGCGCCAGCAGGTCGAGGCCACTGGCGCCCGGCATGCGGATGTCGGAAATGATCACATCAGGCTGCTGACGGGCCAGACGACTCATCACGCCATCGGCGCTGTCGAAGCTCTGCGTGGTCATGCCTTCCTGCTGCAAGGCTTTTTCCAGAACCCAACGGATAGAACGGTCGTCATCGACGATCCACACGGTTTCACTACGGCTCATGTCGATGTGGCTCCTTGTTCCAGTGGCAGAAAGATCGAGAACGTGGTGTGGCCGGGGTGGCTGTCACACTCGATCAGGCCCTGGTGCTGGCTGATGATGTTCTGGGTGATGGCCAGGCCCAGCCCGGTGCCGTCCGGGCGGCCGCTGACCATGGGAAAGAAGATGGTTTCCTGAAGTTCTGCAGGGATCCCCGGGCCGTTGTCGATGATCTCGATCTTGGTCACCAGGCGATGGCGGACGTGGCCGATGGTGAACTGGCGCATGGTCCGGGTGCGCAGGCTGATGCGACCCAGACGCAGCTCGTTCTGGCTGCTGATCGCCTGCATTGCGTTGCGCACGATGTTCAGTACGGCCTGAATCATTTGTTCGCGGTCGATCAATACGTCGGGAATGCTCGGGTCGTAGTCGCGCACCAGGGTGATGCAGCCCTGGCTTTCCGCTTCGACCAGTTGGCAGACGCGTTCGAGCACTTCGTGGACGTTGCACAGCGCCAGCGACGGCAGTTTGTTCGAGCCGAGCATGCGGTCGACCAGATTGCGCAGACGGTCGGCCTCTTCAATGATCACGTTGGTGTAGTCGCGCAGGCTGTCTTCCGGCAGTTCGCGGGCCAGCAATTGCGCGGCGCCACGGATGCCGCCCAGCGGATTCTTGATCTCGTGAGCGAGGCCGCGCACCAGCATCTTGCTGGTTTCCTGCTTGGACAGTTGCGCCTCTTCCTTGGTGATCCGCAGCAGGCGATCACGCGGGTGCACCTCAAGCAGAAGCATGGTCGCGCCGTTGCTGAGGATCGGTGTCACCGCATAGTCCACGGTCAGGGTCTGGCCGGTGAGGGCGGTGAGCATCGCTTCGCGCTTGGTGAACGGGTGTGCCTGTTCCACCGCCTGACGCAGTGAGTTGAGCGCCTCGGTGGACTCGGTGAACAGCTCGCTGATGAACTGCCCATGGCTGCGCTGGCCGCTGATGGCCAGCAGCATTTCAGCCGCCGGGTTCATGTACTCAAGGCGCAGTTCGGCATCGAGCAGAATGGTGGCGGTGGTCAGGTTGTCGAGCAGCAAACGGTGGATTGCGTCGCTAATAGTCATCGGAGCCTCTTTTGGGGGCGGAGCGTGCGCAAGAAGCAGGCGTCGTTAAACGGAAAATGCAAAAACCAAACCAAGGCTCCGAAAAGAAGCGTTCAACCCCTGAAACAGGCGTTTGACGCTCGTTTGCGTGGCGCTCAATGCACGTGAGCGGGAAGTTTCGAACCAAAATGGGTTGGAATATGGGTACGGTGCAGCCTCATGCACCAATATAGTGCGCAAAGCTGAACGGCGTTAGAAGAAACGCAGGAAGGGGTTTTTTTCTTCGACCGGTTTGTCTTTCAGCGGGCATTCCGGGCGTACGCCGTAGTCTTCGCTGACGCAGGGTTTGACCTGGCGTTTCTGCGCCAGGGAGATGCGCAGCATGTGGAACGGCTGGTTGGCGGTGCGCTCGACGGTGCGACCCTGCTCATCGAGGATTTCCACCGACAGGTTGTGGCTGCCGCGATCAATGTTGCTCAGCGGGAACACCGGACTCAGGCCCGGCTCGCCGGTGGCCTGGCCGTCCAGTAGCAGGCGATAGCGATGGCCCTGCTGCAGGCCCGGTTCGCTGGTGACGCTGACGATCACTTCGCCGGCGCTGCTGCGAAGGGTCGCGTCCGGCTCGGGGATCAGGATGCGCAGCATCTCGTAGTGGAACAATGGTTGTTCCGCGACCTTTTTCGCAGTGCTGATCGGTGCTGCAGCCGTGGGGTTGGCCGACATGCGATTACTGGTCGCGACAGGTACGCGCTTGGCGTTACCGCGTGGCTGGTCGGTGTAGACGCGATTGCCCTGCGCGTCGATATAGGTGAAGACCTCGGCGTGCACGGACTGGGCGCACAGGCACAGGATCAGCCAGAAAATCCTCATGGTTTGTGCACCCGCTGCACGGTGAACACCACCGCTGGACTCTGCTGGATGATCGCTTCGCCGTCGATCACTTGCACCGCGAGACGATGCTCTCCGCGATCGACGTTCACCAGTTGCAGGATCGGCACGTTGCTCGGCTGGCCGTAAGGTGCGTCGTCCAGGACCAGCCTTAACTGGTGCGGCGCCTGCAGGCGCGGCTTGATCAGCACGCTGACGGTGAAGGTGCCGTTGTTGGCGCGCAGGGCCTCTTCGGTGGGCAGGCCGGTCAGCTCCAGCACTTCATAGGCATTGCGCGCTGGCGCACGGCTGGTGGTGTCTGAGGGAGGCGCACTCGGTGTCTGAGGCTGAACGCTGTTGAGCGGCGGCAAATCCACCGGCTGCGCCTGTACGCCGTCCGGCGCATGATCGCTGTACACCGTGTTACCGCTGGCGTCGGTGTACTTGTAGATCTGTGCTGATGCGGTAAAGGTGCAAGCCAGCAACAGAATTAACAGTAATGACCGCATTCGGACGTCCTGTGAGCAGCGGATATCACTCCGACAATGGAATACCCTCGCCGTCAGCATAGAACACAACCAGCTCTACGGGTTCATCCCCGGTGACGCCGCGATGACTGCGGTCGACCATCTCGGCAACGGCCTCGCCCTGCTTGAAACGCTGGCTGCGGCCATCGTCCCGGCTTTCGATCGTCAGTTCGCCGGAGAGAATATAGGCGGCGTTGGGAGTCGGGTGGGTGTGCCATTGGAGCTGGGTATTGGCGGGAATCCTGAGTTTGAGCACCGACAGTTCGGGGGCGGCGTTGGGATAGCGTACGTAGGGCGTTCCATCCCAAGACGTGCCGCTTTCAAGCAAGAGCTTGCGCTCTATCTGCCCGGGTTTGTCGGGAGAGGTGCAACCCAGCAGGGTGAGAGCGGCCAGAGTCGCCAGCAGTGTTTTGAAGGGGCAGTAGTTCATCGCGTTATTCCTCGAATGGTCGTAGGAGGAAAAGGCTACGGGCGGTTCACCAAGATTGATGCCGGACGATGCGCAAGTTGTTCGCGAATTTGTGGATTGAGGTTGTCGGAATTTTCCTCAAAAAAAAGGCCTCCCGAAGGAGGCCTCTTTCTGTCACGCCGCGTAGCGCGGCGCTACCGGATCAGCAGCTGTAGTACAGCTCATATTCCAGTGGGTGTACGAAGGTGCGAACCTTGATTTCTTCTTCGGATTTCAGCGCGATGTAAGCGTCGATGAAGTCGTCGGAGAACACGCCGCCCTTGGTCAGGAACGCACGGCCCTTGTCCAGCTCTTCCAGGGCTTCTTTCAGGCTGCCGCAAACTTGCGGGATCTCTTTCGCCTCTTCAGGCGGCAGGTCGTACAGGTTTTTGTCAGCGGCATCGCCTGGGTGGATCTTGTTCTGGATACCGTCCAGGCCGGCCATCAGCAGTGCTGCGAAAGCCAGGTACGGGTTGGCAGCCGGATCCGGGAAACGTGCTTCGATACGACGGCCGCGCGGGCTGTTGACGTAAGGAATACGGATCGAGGCGGAACGGTTGCGCGCCGAGTAGGCCAGCATTACTGGCGCTTCGAAACCTGGCACCAGACGCTTGTAGGAGTTGGTGGCCGGGTTGGTGAAGCCGTTCAGGGCCTTGCCGTGCTTGATGATACCGCCGATGAAGTACAGGGCGGTTTCGGACAGGCCGGCATAGCCTTCGCCAGCGAAGGTGTTCTTGCCGTCTTTGGCGATGGACATGTGTACGTGCATGCCCGAGCCGTTGTCGCCGTACAGTGGCTTCGGCATGAAGGTCGCGGTGCGGCCATAAGCGTCGGCAACGTTGTGGACAACGTATTTCAGCGTCTGAACTTCGTCAGCTTTTTTCACCAGGGTGTTGAACTTGACACCGATTTCGTTCTGACCGGCGGTCGCCACTTCGTGGTGGTGAACTTCAACGGTCTGGCCCATCTCTTCCAGTGCGTTGCACATGGCAGTACGGATTTCGTGGTCGTGGTCGAACGGCGGAACCGGGAAGTAGCCGCCTTTGATACCAGGACGGTGGCCTTTGTTGCCGCCTTCGATGTCCTGGTCGGACATCCACGAGCCTTGTTCGGAGTAGATCTTGAACATCGAGCCGGAGATGTCGGATTTGAACTTCACTTCGTCGAAGATGAAGAATTCTGGTTCTGGACCGGCGAAGACGGTGTCACCAATACCGGTGGTCTTCAGGTATTCCTCGGCGCGGTGCGCGATGGCACGCGGGTCGCGATCGTAACCTTGCATGGTCGAAGGTTCGATGATGTCGCAGACCAGGATCAGGGTCGCGTCTTCGGTGAACGGGTCGAGAACGGCAGTATCGTCGTCCGGCAGCAGGATCATGTCGGAGGCTTCGATGCCTTTCCAGCCAGCGATGGAGGAACCGTCGAACATCTTGCCGACTTCGAAGAAGTCGTCTTCCAGCGCATCGCGAGCCGGCATGGTCACGTGGTGCTGAGTGCCTTTGGTGTCCGTGAAGCGCAGATCAATCCACTTGACGTCATGATCTTTGATGAGTTGAACCGACTTCGACATAGTGTCCTCCGGGTGGCTTAGGGCTTGGTAGTGGATGCCCTTAATAGGGGTGATGCCGGCGCAGATACTCTGCCAAGGCAACCTGCCTCACAAGGGAGCAAATTGCATGCCAGTGCCCCAGCATGGGTTTTTTGCCCCAAATTCACGCTTGCAGCACTGCAAAGCGTCATAAAGGCGAAAATCTCGCCCCTTAATGTAGCGCCTCAAATCAAAAATGACCCGTTTTGGTGCAAGGAAAACCTTCTGCATATTAACTGGTTAAACCTTGAGCAATTTCCGCTATAATCCGCGCCCCCCTTTTTCGGCTGGCCCTGCGCGCGCTGTTTTCATGAAACTAATCGTAAAAGTCTTCCCCGAGATCACCATCAAAAGCCGCCCTGTCCGGATGCGTTTCATCCGCCAGCTGGCCAAGAACATCCGCGCCGTGCTCCGCGATCTGGACCCGGCCGTGGTGGTGAACGGTGTGTGGGACAATCTCGAGCTGGAAACCCGCGTTACCGACCCCAAAGCCTTGAAAGAGATGGGCGAGCGCCTGGTCTGCACCCCCGGTGTCGCGCACTTTCTGCAGATCGACGAGTACCCGCTGGGCGACTTCGACGACATCACCGAGAAGTGCAAGCAGCACTACGGTAATGAGCTGGCCGGGAAGATTTTCTCGGTGCGCTGCAAGCGTGCCGGCAAGCATCCGTTCAGCTCGATGGACGTCGAAAAATACGTCGGCAGCAAGCTGCGTCGTGAGTGCGGTGCTGCCGGAATCGACCTCAAAGACCCGCAAATCGAAGTTCGCATCGAAGTTCGCGACCAACGGTTGTTTGTGATCCACAGCCAGCACAACGGCATCGGCGGCTACCCGCTCGGCGCCCTGGAGCAGACGCTGGTATTGATGTCCGGCGGCTTTGACTCGACGGTTGCCGCATACCAGATCATGCGTCGCGGCCTGATGGCACATTTCTGCTTCTTCAATCTGGGTGGGCGTGCCCACGAATTGGGCGTGATGGAAGTCGCGCATTTCATCTGGAAGAAGTACGGCAGCTCGCAACGCGTGCTATTTGTCAGTGTTCCGTTCGAAGAGGTTTTGGGCGAAATTCTCGGCAAAGTCGATAACAGTCATATGGGCGTCGTATTGAAGCGTATGATGTTGCGCGCATCCTCGGCCATCGCCGACCGCCTGCACATCGACGCGCTGGTCACCGGCGAAGCGATCTCCCAGGTATCGAGCCAGACGCTGCCGAACCTGTCGGTGATCGACTGCGTGACCGACAAACTGGTCCTGCGCCCACTGATCGTGGCACACAAGCAGGACATCATCGACACGGCCAACGAGATCGGCACCGCCGATTTCGCCCGGCACATGCCGGAATACTGCGGGGTCATCTCGGTCAATCCGAAGACCGCCGCCAAGCGCCACCGTGTTGAGCACGAAGAGAAAGAATTCGACATGGCAGTCCTCGAGCGTGCGCTCGAAAATGCCAAACTGGTGCCGATCGATCGGGTGATCGACGAATTGGGCCAGGACTTGCAGATCGAAGAAGTCGGCGAAGCGCTGGCCGGTCAGATCGTCATCGACATCCGTCACCCGGATGCGGCCGAGGATGACCCGCTGGAACTCGCCGGCATAGAAGTACAGACGATGCCGTTCTACGCAGTGAACGCTCGTTTCAAGGAGCTGGATCCGACTCGCCAGTACCTGCTGTATTGCGACAAAGGCGTGATGAGTCGCCTGCATGCTCACCATTTGCTCAGTGAGGGGCATGCCAATGTGCGCGTTTATCGACCGAGCTAAGTGCCCGGGGCTGTTTGCCTGTGGCCTGCGTCACCGGCCCCCCGACACCGCCGTCAAGCTGTAACGGCCATGCCGGACACTACTGTTAATCGCTGCCAAGACTTGTCAGCAAACCGAATCCTCTGATCGAGATACACAAGTGATCGAAAATCTACGTAACATCGCCATCATTGCCCACGTTGACCATGGTAAGACCACCCTGGTAGACAAACTCCTGCGTCAATCCGGCACCCTGGAGCGCAACGAGCTCAACGACGAGCGCGTGATGGACTCCAACGACCAGGAAAAAGAGCGCGGTATTACCATTCTGGCGAAAAACACCGCCATCAACTGGAACGGCTACCACATCAACATCGTGGACACCCCGGGCCACGCCGACTTCGGCGGCGAAGTAGAACGCGTAATGTCGATGGTTGACTCCGTTCTGCTGCTGGTTGACGCTCAAGACGGCCCTATGCCGCAAACCCGTTTCGTGACCAAGAAGGCGTTCGAAGCCGGCCTGCGTCCAATCGTGGTGATCAACAAGGTTGACCGTCCAGGCGCGCGTCCGGACTGGGTTCTGGACCAGATCTTCGACCTGTTCGACAACCTCGGTGCTACCGAAGAACAACTGGACTTCCAGGTTGTTTACGCTTCGGCTCTGAACGGCATCGCCGGTCTGGATCACACCGCCATGGGCGAAGACATGACTGCGCTGTACCAGGCAGTTGTCGACCACGTTCCGCCTCCGGCCGTTGACCGTGACGGTCCGTTCCAGATGCAGATCTCCGCTCTGGACTACAACAGCTTCCTGGGTGTTATCGGTGTTGGCCGTATCGCTCGTGGTCGCGTCAAGCCGAACACCCCGGTTGTCGCGATCAGCGCCGACGGCAAGCGCCGCAACGGTCGTATCCTGAAGCTGATGGGTCACCACGGTCTGCACCGCATTGACGTTGAAGAAGCAGCAGCCGGCGACATCGTCTGCATCAGCGGCTTCGACGAGCTGTTCATCTCCGACACCCTGTGCGACATCAACACCGTCGAGGCGATGAAGCCGCTGACCGTTGACGAGCCAACCGTTTCGATGACCTTCCAGGTAAACGACTCGCCATTCTGCGGTAAAGAAGGCAAGTTCGTGACCTCCCGTAACATCAAGGATCGTCTGGACAAAGAGCTGCTGTACAACGTTGCACTGCGCGTTGAAGAAGGCGACTCGGCTGACAAGTTCAAGGTATCCGGGCGTGGTGAGCTGCACCTCTCGGTACTGATCGAAACCATGCGTCGCGAAGGCTTCGAGCTGGCCCTGGGCCGTCCTGAAGTGATCATCCGTGAAGTTGACGGCGTGAAGCAGGAACCGTTCGAAAACGTCACCATCGACATCCCTGAAGAATCCCAGGGCAAGGTCATGGAAGAGATGGGTCTGCGTAAGGGCGACCTGAGCAACATGGTGCCGGATGGCAAGGGCCGTGTTCGTCTGGAATACAACATCCCTGCTCGCGGTCTGATCGGTTTCCGTAACCAGTTCCTGACCCTGACCAACGGTGCTGGCATCCTGACCTCGATCTTCGACCGTTACGCTCCAGTGAAGTCGGGCCACATGTCCGGCCGTCAGAACGGCGTTCTGGTTTCGGTTGAAACCGGCAAGGCACTGACCTACTCGCTGGAAACCCTGCAGGCTCGTGGCAAGCTGTTCGTAGAACACGGCCAGGAGATCTACAACGGTCAGATCGTTGGTCAGAACAGCCGCGACAACGACCTGGGTGTGAACCCAACCAAAGGCAAGAAGCTCGACAACATGCGTGCTTCGGGTAAAGACGAAACCATCGCTCTGGTACCACCTGTTCGCTTCACTCTGGAACAGGCTCTGGAATACATCCAGGAAGACGAGCTGTGCGAAGTCACGCCTAAGTCCATCCGTCTTCGCAAGAAGATCCTGGACGAAAGCGAGCGTACCCGCGCTGCCAAGAAAGCCAAGGCATAAGATTTAGCCCAGGCTGAAAAAAAACGCCCCCGGTCGAGAGACCGGGGGCGTTTTTGTTTGTCCTGGATTTGTGCGGTGTTCGTGCTGGCCTCATCGCTGGCAAGCCAGCTCCCACAGGGTTTTGCGTCGCACATGAATCTTGTGTACGACAACAATCAATGTGGGAGCTGGCTTGCCAGCGATGGCGGCCTGACAGGCGCCGAACATTTCAGGAACGATCAGAACTTCTCGATCGACCGCGAATTCTGCACCCGCTCCACTTCTTTCGGCTTGTACGCGCAATACCCCGGCCGCGGGCCGATTTTCGGGTGGTTGCGGCAGGTGTCCGGGCGCTTGTCATAAATGGTGCACAGGCGGCTCTTACGATCCAGGTAGTAGCAATCGTTGTTGCTCATGCGCTGCAGGGTGAAGATCCCCGACTTCTGGTTGAAGCGCTCGACCAGCCCTTCCTTTTGCAGGCGCTTGGCGATGTTCTTTGGCGGATCGCCCAGCTCGAACTCGTCGACCACGCCGATGCGTACCAGGTCCTTGATCTTGACCTCGACCGGCAGGGTGCAGCAGCTGGAGACACAAGAGCCGCACATCGGGGCCGAATATTTGGCCCACGTATCGAGACGGTCGATCTCGGCGGCGGCAATCAGGTTGGGCTTCATCATCGGGGGTTACCAGGCGTGTGTGCATCAGGGCGCGCGATCATACCGGGACTGGTGGATTTTTGAACAACCTTTCGCCAGATTTTTGCAAATGCCGCGCAAGTGCCATTCAGTCCGGCACGGCCCCTGCATTCATTAGCCCACTCGCCAAGCTAATGCCGGGCTATCTCATCGTCTTCGGAAAAACTGCCGAACCTGCGCCTCTACCGTCGGTCAGACCGTCTAGGCTCAGACAATTCCCCGCTCGCTCGAGGTCCTATCGATGACTCAAGAACCACTAGTTCGCGAAGCAGAGGTGGCCGCATTCCGCGATGCCGTCCTGACCAAGCTCACCTATGCAGTGGGTAAAGACCCGGATCACGCCTTCGACCATGACTGGTTCGAAGCCATTGCCCTGGCGGCACGCGACCACATGGTCGAACACTGGATGGACCACACCCGGCAGATCTACCGCAAAGGCCAGAAGCGGGTGTATTACCTCTCGCTGGAATTTCTCATCGGTCGTTTGCTCTACGACAGCCTGAGCAATCTCGGCCTGCTCGACGTCGCCCGTGAGGCGCTGACCGAACTGGGTGTCGATCTGGAACGCATTCGTCTGCTGGAACCCGATGCGGCACTCGGTAACGGCGGCCTCGGACGTCTGGCGGCGTGCTTCATGGAAAGCATGTCGACCCTCGGCATCGCCGGGCACGGCTACGGCATTCGGTACGAACATGGTCTGTTCCGTCAGGCCATCGTCGATGGCTGGCAGCAGGAACAGACCGAGCACTGGCTGGACTTCGGCAACCCGTGGGAATTCGAGCGCCCGGAAGTGGTGTACTCCATTGGCTTCGGCGGCAGCGTCGAAACCGTGACCGATGCCAGCGGCAAGTCCAAGCAGGTCTGGTCGCCAGCAGAAACCGTACGGGCGATTGCCTACGACACCCCGGTGGTCGGCTGGCGCGGGGCGAGCGTCAACACCCTGCGTCTGTGGCGCGCCCGAGCCATGGAAGATCTGCACCTGGAGCGTTTCAACGCCGGTGATCACCTGGGCGCTGTCGCCGAAGTGGCCCGGGCTGAAAGCATTTCGCGCGTGCTTTACCCGGCAGACAGCACTGAGGCCGGGCAGGAGCTGCGCCTGCGTCAGGAATACTTCTTCGTCGCCGCGTCCTTGCAGGACTTGCTGCGTCGCCATCGCAACATGCACACCTCGGTGCTGACTCTGGGCGATCACGCGGCGATCCAGCTCAACGACACCCACCCTTCGATCGCCGTCGCCGAACTGATGCGGCAACTGGTCGACGTCTACGACGTGGCCTGGGATGCGGCGTGGCAAGTCACCGTCGATACCTTGTCGTACACCAACCACACGCTGCTGCCCGAGGCGCTGGAAACCTGGCCGGTCGGTCTGATGGAACGCATGCTGCCGCGGCACATGCAGATCATTTATCTGATCAACGCCCAGCACATCGACTCGCTGCGCGCCAAAGGCATTCACGATTTCGACGTGCTGCGCGCGGTGTCGCTGATCGAAGAGGACAACGGGCGCCGGGTGCGCATGGGCAACCTCGCGTTCCTCGGTTCGCACAGTGTCAACGGCGTGTCGGGGCTGCATACGCAATTGATGCGCAAGACCGTATTCGCCGAACTGCACAAGCTCTACCCGGAGCGGATCAACAATAAAACCAACGGCATCACCTTCCGCCGCTGGCTGTTCCAGGCCAACTCCGAACTGACCTCGATGCTGGTCGACTCCCTCGGCCCGGAGGTGCTGGATAACCCGGAAGAGCGCTTGCTCGATCTGGAACCGTTCGCCGAGCAACCCGCCTTCCGCAAAGCCTTCGCCGAACAGCGCCTGCACAGCAAAAAGGCCTTGGCCTATCTGATTCACGAGCGGTTGGGGATCGCGGTCAACCCGGCGGCGATGTTCGACGTGCAGGTCAAACGGATCCACGAATACAAGCGCCAGTTGCTCAACCTGATGCACACCGTGGCGCTGTATCAGGCGATTCGCGCCGAGCCTGAAGTCGACTGGGTACCTCGGGTGAAAATCTTCGCCGGTAAAGCGGCGGCCAGTTATCACCAGGCCAAACTGATCATCAAGCTGACCAACGACATCGCCCGGGTGGTGAACAACGACCCGACCGTGCGCGGTCTGCTAAAAGTGGTGTTTTTGCCCAACTACAACGTCAGCCTGGCCGAAAGCATCATTCCGGCGGCGGACTTGTCCGAGCAGATTTCCACGGCCGGCTTCGAAGCTTCGGGCACCAGTAACATGAAGTTCGGCCTCAACGGTGCGCTGACCATCGGCACCCTCGACGGCGCCAACGTGGAAATGTGCGAGCGCATCGGCGCCGAGCACATGTTCATCTTCGGCCTCAGCGCGCAGCAGGTTGAAGCGCGCAAGCAGAACCACGAGTTCAGTGCGGTGCCGGATATCGCCGCGTCGCATCGTCTGAACGATGTGTTGCAAGCGATCCGTAGCGGCGTGTTCTCGCCGGACGATACGTCGCGCTATACCGGGCTGATCGATTCGCTGGTGGACTACGACCGCTTCCTGGTCTGCGCCGACTTCGATTCCTACTGGGAAGCGCAAAAACGTGTCGATGCGCACTGGCACGATGCCAACAACTGGTGGCGTTCGGCAGTGCTCAACACGGCGCGGATGGGCTGGTTCTCGTCCGACCGGACGATTCGCGAGTACGCCACGGATATCTGGAAGGCACTGGAGTAACTTTTCGCTCGGCTCGATATAATCAGCGCGCCGGAAAAGATCGCAGCCTTCGGCAGCTCCTACATGGGTGTTCACATAACCCTGTAGGAGCTGCCGAAGGCTGCGATCTTTTTGGATCAGGCTGCGCTAATCTTCCCGGATTGGCCTTTGCGCTTAGGGATATCGACCATGCAATGGATGTTCATGTTGATCGGGCTGCTGCTCGGCTGGCTGCTCGACGAGTCGTTCAGCGCCGCGTTGCTGGGTGCACTGCTCGGGCTTGTGATCGGGCAGACGCTGCGCATCGCCCGGCTTGGCTCGCAGGCTGCAGAGCAACAGCGCCAACTTGAACAGACAAAAGCGGCCTTGCAAGGCGTCGCGCAGCGCCTGTATCTGCTGGAAGGCTCTCCCTCTCACGCGGTGCCAGCGGCAAGTGCGGAACCGGTCAGCGAGCCTGCCATCGTCGCCGAACAAGCACCCGCCGACGCGCCGGATCTGGTCTGGGAACTCCCACCCGAGCTCGAACCGATCTCTGCCGTTGCCAGCGAATCTAGTCAGCCGCTGCCGGCCGATGTCTGGCATCTGGATGCCGTCACCGCCGAGCCAGCACAACCTGCACAACCCGCCGAACCCCGTGGCCCGAACCTGATCGAGCGCGGCATCAGCGCTGCGCGCAACTGGCTGTTCGGTGGCAACACCGTGCTGCGGGTCGGCGTGGTGCTGCTGTTCTTCGGTCTGGCTTTCCTGCTGCGCTATGCCACCGAAGGCATGGTGGTGCCGATCGAATTGCGTTATGCCGGCGTCGCGGCGGCAGCGTTGGCCCTGCTGGCGCTGGGTTGGTGGCTGCGCAAACGCAACAGCAGTTATGCGCTGATTCTGCAGGGCACCGGGATCGCGGTGCTGTACCTGACGGTGTTTGCGGCGATGCGTCTGCATCCGTTGCTCGATCCGTCTGCCGCGTTGGGTTTGCTGGTAGCAGTGACGGTGTTTTCGGCGATTCTCGCCATCACTCAGGATGCGCTGGGGCTGGCAGCGGCTGCAGCATTGGGCGGTTTCGCCGCGCCAATCCTGACCTCGACCGGGGAGGGCAATCATGTCGCGCTGTTCAGCTATTTCGCCTTGCTCAACGCCGGCATTCTCGCCATCGCCTGGTTCAAGGCCTGGCGCCTGCTTAACCTGATCGGGTTCGTCGGCACGTTCGGCATCGGTTTCGCCTGGGGCTTGCGTTCCTACGCGCCTGAATTGCTGTGGAGCACCGAGCCGTTCCTGATCCTGTTCTTCCTGATGTACCTGGGCATCGGCCTGTTGTTTGCCCGGCGCAAGTTGCTCGACATGCCCGATGCGCCAGCGGACGACGATCGCGAGGCGCTGCTGCACTGGTCGGCGCGCAAGGGCGATTACGTCGACGGCACGATGCTGTTCGGCCCGCCGATCGTTGGCTTCGGTCTGCAGTTTGCGCTGGTGCAGCACCTGGAGTTCGCCGCCGCGTTCAGTGCACTGGCACTGGGCGTGATCTACATGGGCCTGGCGCGGGTGTTGATGGGCGGTCGCGCCTTGTTGCTGGGTGAAACCTGTCTGGCGCTGGGGGTGATTTTCGCCAGCCTGGCGATCCCGCTGGGCCTCGATGCGCGCTGGACTTCGGCGGCGTGGGCCGTGGAGGGCGCGGGGATTTTCTGGCTCGGCTTGCGTCAGCAGCGACCGTTCGCCCGAGCGTTTGCCTTGCTGCTGCAACTGGGTTCGGCGCTGGCGTTCCTCAGTCAGTTGCGGGTCGGCGAAAGCAGCCTGCTCGACGGCGCACCGTTGGGCGCATTGATGCTCGGTATCGCGCTGCTGTTCAGTTTCTATCAGTTGCGCAAAGCCACGCCGGAACAGGCATCGCCGTGGGAGCGTCAGGGTTTGCCGGTGCTGGCGGCGCTGGGCCTGACCTTCCTGTACCTGCTGGCACCACTGTTTTTCTTTGTTCAGGCAACAGCGATCAGTTGGGCCTTGGCCGGATTGGTGACCTTGTTTGTCGGCCTGCGCCTGCAATCGCGCACGTTCCTGTTCACCGCGTTCGCTGTGCAGTTGCTCGGCGTTGCGTTGTTCCTGTTGCGCCTGCAAGGTGCAGGCGAGGATTCGGCGGCGGTGTTCAGCGCCGGGTGGAGTGGTTTGCTCAGCGCATCCGTGATTGGTCTGGCGTTGATCGGCGGCATGTTGCTGGCGGCGCGCGACGAGATGGTGCGCGGCGATGTGCGGCTGCTACGCGGGTTGTCGGTGGTGTTGCTGGCGGGGTTGGTGCTGATCAATCTGGCGGTGCTGTTCGTGCTGCCGTGGCAAACCGCGAGTGCGGTGTGGGCGGCGAGCGGTCTGTTGATCATCTGGCTGAGCCTGTACCTCAAACAGCGCGTGAGTTTTGTCTTTGGGCTGTTGTTGCAGTTGATCGGTGGCGCGGCGTTCTTGTTGGCCGGCCCCGAGTTGCTCGGGCCGCTGTCCAGCGAAGGACTGCGGCCGTTGGCCCATGGCGGTTTCTGGACGCCGCTGGTACTGGGGCTGGCCGCGCTGGTCGGTGCCTGGCGTCTGCAACTGGGCAATCACGCCTCGGCCTTCGATGCGCTGAGTTTGCAACGCCTGTCTGAAGTGCTGCTGGTGTGGGGCGCCGGTTGGTGGGCGTTGGCGTGGGTGAGTGAGGTGCTGCGTTTTGCGCCGCTGAATCTGCAGGCGACGCTGTTGCTGCTGATTGCCGCGCTGAGTGTGGCGCTGTGGACGCTGTTGTCGCTGCGTCTGAAATGGCCGGCGCTGGGCTTGCTCTGCACTTTGCTGATTCCGGCGGCGGGGCTGGTGCTGCTGGCGGCGTGGTATGCGCGTTATCACCCGGCGGCGAACTTCGGCTGGCTGGCGTGGGTATTGGTGTTCGTCGTGCACTTCTTCAGCCTGCGGCGTCTGGCGCCGATGCTGCCGGCGCGGGCCTTGAGCACGGCGCACGTGCTGGGTTGCTGGCTGCTGATCGGCGTGTTGGCGCTGGAGTTGCGCTACGGCTTGCTGCTGTTGTCCGAACAATACAACGCGTGGCGCTGGCTGGGCTGGG
This sequence comes from Pseudomonas sp. HOU2, assembly GCF_040729435.1. Taxonomy (NCBI): domain Bacteria; kingdom Pseudomonadati; phylum Pseudomonadota; class Gammaproteobacteria; order Pseudomonadales; family Pseudomonadaceae; genus Pseudomonas; species Pseudomonas sp. HOU2. Next base: position 3,730,916 of record NZ_CP160398.1, read on the forward strand.
CGATCCTGCCGAGTCTGTATCTGTTGCTGGCGGCGGCTCCGCGTAAATGGCCATGGCCGGTGGCGGCCTTTGCGCGCGAATACCGTTTGTATGCCGCTGCGCCCTTGGCAGTGCTGATGCTCGCGTGGTTCTGGCTGGCCAACGGCTTCAGCGACGGCAACGCCGAACCGCTGCCGTACGTGCCGCTGATCAACCCGCTGGAACTGGGCCTGCTGTTCGCCCTGTTCGGGGTGTACGTGTGGTCGCGGCATGCGGTGACGCAGTTTGCCCTGCGCAAGGATTACGCCGAGTACGCCACACAACTGGTCGCCGGGGTTTCGCTGTTCGCTTTCTGCACCGCGTTGGTGACCCGTGCTGCGCACCATTGGGCGGGGATTCCGTTCGAGCTGGATCTGCTGCTCGAATCGATGCTGGTGCAGGCCGGGTTGTCCATCGTCTGGACCTTGATGGCGTTGGGGCTGATGATCGGCGGACACCTGCGTCACCGGCGCGAAGTGTGGCTGATCGGCGCGGCGCTGATTGCGCTGGTGGTGGCCAAACTGATTTTTGTCGAATTGAGCAACCGTGGCGGCCTCGCCCGGATCGTCTCGTTTATCGGGGTCGGCGTGTTGCTGCTGGTGGTGGGCTATTTCGCACCACTGCCACCGAAACGCGTCGAAGCCGAACCGGTGGCGGACAAACCCGCACCGGATACCGAAGGAGTTTCATCTTGAGTCGCATGCTGAATCTGGGGTGGTTGGCGTTGGGCGTGGTGATGGCTGCCGGCGCCCAGGAAAAACCGGCGGACTTCGCCACGCAGGTGCCGCTGATGGTGAGCGGCAATGGCCCCTGGTATCGCCTCGACCTGCCGCTGAGCGCGCAATTGCAGGCACGCCAGACTGATCTCAGCGACCTGCGCGTATTCAACGCTGCCGGCGAGCCGCAAGCCTACGCCCTGGCCCGGGAATCGGCGCAGACCCGCGACGACGGTCAGTTGCATGAGGTGAAGTGGTTCCCGCTGTACAACGCCGCCGACGCCAGTGAGCGCGCGCCGAACGTGCGCGTGCAATCGACCACCACCGGCACCCTGGTGGAAGTGCAGCCGTCGACGCAACTGGAGGCCGGCGAAGAAGTGCTGCGTGGCTGGCTGCTCGATGCCAGTGCGATCAAGGCGCCGCTGCAGCAACTGATCCTCGACTGGACCAGCGAACGCGACGGCTTCCAGCGCTTCAGCATCGAGGCCAGTGATGACTTGCAGCATTGGCAGGCGTGGGGTGAGGGGCAGGTGGCACGCCTGACCTTTTCCGACGAGCGCATCGAACAGCATGAGGTGACGCTGCCGGGGCAATCTGCGCGCTATCTGCGCCTGCTGTGGGATGCGCCAACCTCGGCGCCAATCCTCACGTCGGCGCAACTGAAAAGCAGCGATCCGCGTAACGTGCCGCTGCCGTTGGTCTGGTCGCAAGCGCTGGCGGGCAGCAGCACCAAGTCCGGCGAGTACATCTGGCAGTTGCCGATGGGGCTGAATGTCGAGCGGGTGCAGGTCGAGCTGAAGCAGCCGAACAGTCTGGCGCCGGTCACTCTCGCCGGTCGCCGAGAAAGCAGCCTGCCGTGGCAGACGCTGAGCAATGGTTTGCTGTATCGCCTGACCCAGAACGGTCAGGACGTGGTGCAGAACGAATTGCAGGTGTACGGGCAGACTGTGCAGCAGCTGAAACTGAGCGTGGATGAGCGTGGCGGCGGTCTGGGCGAGCAGGCACCGAGTCTGAAATACGCGGTGCGGGCGACGCAGGTGATTTTCCTCGCACGAGGTGACGGGCCTTACAGCCTGGCGCTGGGCAATCCGACGGTGAAAACCGCGAACCTGCCGCTGAGCACGCTGATTCCGGATTTCAAACCGGAGAAACTCGCGGCGCTGGGCAAGGCAACGGTGCAAGGTGAAGTGGTTGCCACACAGGCTGCGCCGGCGACTACGGCGGCAGTGGCCGAGACCAACTGGAAGAAGATCGGCCTGTGGGCGGTGTTGCTGGTGAGTGTGGTTTTTCTCGGAGCGATGGCGTTCAGCTTGTTGCGTAAGCCACCTGCCAATTCCTGAGAATGGCTGGCGCTGCGCGCCAATCGCTGGCAAGCCAGCTCCCACAGGTTATTTGGTGTACGCAAAACAGGTGAGCGACCGAAGTCCTTGTGGGAGCTGGCTTGCCAGCGATGTCGGTCGATCAATCAATAAAAATCCGCAAACTGCCGCTATCAACTCAACCACCACCCGTCCCGAACCGGACTACGCTGATTGCGGTGCATGAACTCTCTCGACCCGATCACGTCTGATACAAGCAATTGCGCCCCAATGCACGTTACCGGGCGTCATCGCTCGCTACGTTTTCAGACTCCCTGTAAACTGCGCGGGTTTTTAGCCCCCCATTCCACCGGAGCCGTCCATGTCCCGCGTTACCCTGAGTCGCTATTTGATTGAGCAGACCCGCAGCAATAACACTCCTGCCGATCTGCGCTTCCTGATCGAAGTGGTGGCGCGTGCCTGCAAAGAGATCAGCCACGCCGTGTCCAAAGGCGCCCTGGGCGGTGTTCTGGGCAGCATGGGCACTGAAAACGTCCAAGGCGAAGTGCAGAAGAAACTCGACGTGCTGTCGAACGAAATCCTGCTCGAAGCCAACGAATGGGGCGGTCACCTGGCCGGCATGGCGTCCGAAGAAATGGACAATGCCTACCAGATCCCGGGCAAATACCCGAAAGGCGCGTACCTGCTGGTGTTCGACCCACTGGACGGCTCGTCGAACATCGACATCAACGCTCCGGTTGGCACCATCTTCTCGGTACTGCGTTGCCCGAACGAATACCTGAGCCAGAATGAGCCACTGAACGAAAAAGCCTTCTTGCAGCCAGGCACCCAGCAGGTGGCTGCCGGTTACGCGATCTACGGCCCGCAGACCATGCTGGTACTGACCCTGGGCGACGGGGTCAAAGGCTTCACCCTGGACCGCGAAATGGGCAGCTTCGTGCTGACCCACGAAGACATCACCATTCCTGAAACCACCCAGGAATTCGCGATCAACATGTCCAACCAGCGCCACTGGGAAGCCCCGGTACAACGCTACGTCAGCGAACTGCTGGCCGGCGAAGAAGGCCCGCTGAAGAAGAACTACAACATGCGCTGGGTCGCGGCGATGGTGGCCGACGTACACCGCATCCTGACCCGTGGCGGACTGTTCATGTACCCACGCGACAGCCGTGAGCCATCCAAGCCCGGCAAACTGCGTCTGATGTACGAAGCCAACCCGATGTCGTTCCTGGTGGAACAGGCCGGCGGCGCGTCAACCGACGGTCACCAGCGCATCCTCGACATTCAGCCGGAAGGCCTGCACCAGCGCGTAGCGGTGTTCCTTGGTTCGAAAGAAGAAGTCGCCCGCGCTACGGCCTACCACAAGGAATAAACCATGACCGCGCCTTGGCAGCCGTTGCTCGATTGGTGGTTCGGACACGCCGAATCACCGGATGAGATATCGGCTGACAAGGGCAAGTTGTGGTTCGGCAAGCGTGACAGCCAAGACCTCGAAGCGCGTGAGCGTTTCGGGGTCTTTGTCGATCAGGCCCTCGCTGGCGAATTGACCGATTGGACGCAACGTCCGGAAGGTTGGCTGGCCGTGGTGCTGCTGCTCGATCAACTGCCGCGCATGATCTTTCGCGATACACCCAAAGCATTCTCTGGCGATCTTCGTGCGCAGAAACTTGTCGCGCAGGGCATTGCCGCGGACTTCGATCGGCAACTGAAGCCGATTCAGCGGGTATTCATTTATCTGGTGTTCGAACACTGCGAAAACCTCGCGGTGCAGAACGAAGCCGTTTCGCGCTTTATCGATCTGCTGGCTGAGCAGCCGGAAAGCGAGCGGGCGGTGTTTGCCGACAATCTGGACTATGCCGAGCGGCATCGGAAAGTGATTGCGCGGTTTGGACGGTTTCCGCATCGCAATGCGGTGTTGGGGAGGGAGTCGACAGCTGAGGAGTTGGCGTTTTTGAAAGAGCCGGGTTCGCGTTTTTAGGACGATTCTCGGCAACCTCAACAACCAGCCCTCACCCTAACCCTCTCCCGGAGGGAGAGGGGACTGACCGAGGTGGTCTGTCGCTATACATCGACCTGAAGCATCCAGTCGAACTCAGGTTTGAAAAGCTTGAAGATCTACTCCCTTCCCCCCTCGCCCCCTTGGGGGAGAGGGCTGGGGTGAGGGGTGGCTCTTGATCTTAGATCCGGAAGCTACCCACCAGTTGCTTCAAGCGCGCCGCCTGCTGCTCCAGATCCGAACAAGCGCGCAAGGTCGCCTGCAGGTTCTCCACACCTTCCTGGTTCAGCGTGTTGATCTCGTTGATGTCGACGTTGATCGACTCGACCACCGCGGTCTGCTCCTCGGTCGCGGTAGCCACCGACTGGTTCATCCCGTCGATCTCGCCGATGCGCTGGGTCACGCTGCCCAGACGTTCGCCGGCCTGGTTGGCGATGCCGACGCTGCTTTCGCTCTCGCGCTGGCTCTCGGTCATGATGCTCACGGCCTGACGCGCGCCGACTTGCAGTTCTTCGATCATCTTTTGCACTTGCTGCGCCGAGTCCTGGGTGCGGTGGGCGAGGTTGCGCACTTCGTCAGCGACCACGGCGAAACCACGGCCAGCCTCACCGGCGCGGGCGGCTTCGATCGCAGCGTTGAGCGCCAGCAAATTGGTCTGCTGCGAGATGCTGGTGATCACTTCCAGAATCTGCCCGATGTTCACCGTGTTGCTGTTGAGGGTTTCGATGTTGCCGCAGGAGTCGCTGATCTTTGCCGACAGCTGCTGCATGGCGTGGATGGTTTTATCCACAACCTGCTGACCATCGACCGCCAGGCTGCGCGCATCGCTGGAGTGCTGCGAGGCGAGGGCGGCGTTCTGGGCGATTTCCTGGGCGGCGGCGCCGAGCTGGTTGATCGCGGCGGCCACGCTGTTGGTGCGGCTGGCCTGCTGGTCGGAGTTGTACATCGACGAGTTCGACGCCGCGACCACGCGCAGGGCGACTTCGTTGACCTGGCCGGTGGCCGAGGACACTTCACGGATCGAGGTGTGAATACGCTCGACGAAGCGGTTGAACGACAGGCCCAGTGCGCCGAACTCATCGTGGCCGTGGATCACCAGACGTTTGGTCAGGTCGCCTTCACCTTCGGCGATGTCATGCATGGCGCGGCCCATGGTCAGCAGCGGTTGCATCAGCACGCGAATCAACATGCCGAGCAGGGCGATGATGATCACCACCGCGATCACCATGGCGATCAGCGCCGAGGTGCGGAACTCGCTGAGCATCGAGAACGCTGTGTCTTTGTCCAGCACCAGCGCCACGTACCAGTCAGCCGAAGGCACGCCGTTGACGCGGGTGAAGGAGATCAGCTGAGTCTTGCCGTCGAACTCGACTTCTTTCAGGCCCGGACTGACTTTCGGTGCGCCGTTCGGGTAGGCCTCGGCGAGGGTTTTGAGCACCAGTTTGCTGTCCGGGTGAATCAGGATCTTGCCGTCGGCGCTGACAATGAACGCATGGCCGTGGCCGCCAAAGTTGAGCGAGTTGATGATCGCGCTGACGCTGGTCAGATCGATGTCGGCACCGGCCACACCGATCATCTGGCCCTGGCGCTGCACCGGGGTGGCGACGGTGATCACCAGTTTGCCCGACGATGCGGCGATGTAGGGTTCGGTGACGATGGTCTGCTGGGCGCTGTTGGCGGCCTTGTACCAGCCACGGGCGCGCGGGTCGTAGTCCGGCGCGCGGTTGCCGGCGGGCACCGAGAACATCACGCCGTCAGCGCCGCCGAAGTAGCTGAGCTGGAAATTACCGGTGTAGGCGGGCAGGTCGATGATGCGTTTCAGGCTGGCCGGGGCGCTGCCGTCGGCGGCGACCTGTTGCGACAACGATTGCAGCAACTGGATACGGCTTTCCAGCCAGGTCTGGATGTTGCTGGTGGTCAGGCTGCCCAGTTCCTGCATCGACGCTTCGGTGCTGCTGCTCAGGGCTTCGCGCTGTCGATAGTCGTTGAACAAAATGAAACAGGCGAACGCAACGGCCACCACGAGGGCGGCAGCCAACAAGATCTTGTGGCTGAATTTCATGTTTCTGGTCATCGAATGAACTACCGCGAAGGGGCTGGTCGAGAAAGGGCGGCAATTTGCCACACTTGGGGGCTTTGCGCTGCTCTTATTTCGACCGCCGCGCGCCAAAGATTAGGCGTCTTTCGGGAAATGCGACGAAATGCTCAAAGGCCCTGCAAAGTGTCTGATTTAAAGGTAAAAGCCAGACGAGCGGGCAAATAAATAGCCCTCGTTGCACGGAACCAGATGAGGGTTTTCTCTTCTAAGCTTCTGGTTGGCACCATGCCATCCCCCCTCGTTCCAGGAGTTACTTCATGTCGCTGCGATCTATCGCCCTTCTGACTTTTTGCGTGCTGCTGACCGCGTGCAGCAAGGTCAATCAGGAAAACTATTCCAAGCTTTCGGCCGGCATGGCCAAGGCCGAAGTGGAGACGCTGCTCGGCAAACCCACCGACTGCTCGGGCGCGCTCGGCATGTCCAGTTGCACCTGGGGCGACCAGAAAAGCTTTATCAGCGTGCAGTACGCCGGTGACAAAGTGTTGATGTTTTCCGGCCAAGGCCTGAAGTAAACCGGGGCCAAGCGCCCACGGGAGAAAAATAATGAAGCGGTTATTGTTTGTTCTTTTTGCCGGCCTGGTACTGGCTGGCTGTGCCACGCATGGTGAAGATCCGCTGGCGCCCAAGACAGTCCACAGCGTCAACCTCAAGCGGTATCAGGGCACCTGGTACGAACTGGCGCGCCTACCGATGTACTTCCAGCGCAACTGCGCGCAGTCCGAAGCGCATTACTCGCTCAAGTCCGATGGTAACGTCGATGTGCTCAATCGCTGCCTGACTGCGGACTGGCAGTGGGAAGAGGTCAAGGGCACGGCTTATCCACAGGTGCCGGGCAAGACCGACAAGTTGTGGGTCGAGTTCGATACCTGGTTCTCGCGCTTGATTCCGGGTGTGGCGAAAGGCGAATACTGGGTGTTGTACGTCAGCGACGACTACAAGACCGCCATCGTCGGCGACCCGAGCCGCAAGTACATGTGGTTGCTGTCGCGCACGCCGACGGTCAATGGCGTAGTGCGCGAGGAGTTGCTGAGCAAGGCGCGTCAGCAGGGTTACGATACTACCCGGTTGATCTGGCGGGCGTCGGATCGGCAGATGGCGAAGACTTCGAATTAACAGCGAAAAGATCGCAGCCTTCGGCAGCTCCTACAGGAACCCTCACATTTCCATGTAGGAGCTGCCGCAGGCTGCGATCTTTTGCTTTTCTTAGCCCAGCAGGTCGCGCAGAACCTGGGTGAACGCCCGAGCGCTTTGCTCTTCGCCCGCATGCCGCCCATCGCGCACCACCCACTGGCCGTTGACCAGCACATCGCGCACCTGACGATCGCCACCGGCGAACAACCAGCGATTCAGAATCCCGTCGCCACTGGCGGTGGCCAGATACGGATCATTGCCATCGAGCACAATCCAGTCCGCCCGCTTGCCGACTTCCAGCGCACCAATCGGCTGTCCCAAAGCCTGGGCGCCGCCGTCCAGCGCTGCGTCATACAATGTGCGCCCGACCATCGGCTGATCCGCGCCATACAAACGGTTACGCCGCTGATCACGCAGACGCTGGCCGTATTCCAGCCAACGCAATTCCTCGACCACACTGAGCGACACATGGCTGTCGGAGCCGATGCCCATGCGCCCGCCCTGAGCGAGGAAATCCACCGCCGGGAAAATCCCGTCGCCCAGATTCGCTTCAGTGGTGAGGCACAGCCCGGCGATGGCGCGACTCTTGGCCATCAGCGTGACTTCTTCCGGGTTGGCGTGGGTCGCGTGGACCAGGCACCAGCGCTGATCGACCTCAATGTTTTCGTAGAGCCATTGCAACGGGCGGCGACCGCTCCAGCTCAGGCAGTCATCGACTTCCTTCTGCTGTTCGGCGATGTGAATGTGCACCGGGCACTGCTTGTCGCTGGCGGCCAGTACTTCGCTGATTTGCTGTGGAGTGACCGCGCGCAACGAGTGGAAGCACAGACCCAGCGATTGCGCTTTTTGCTGAGCCAATAATGGCTGCAAGCGCGATTGCAGGTTCAGGTAATTTTCGGTGCTGTTGATGAAGCGACGCTGACCGTCGTTCGGCGTCTGGCCGCCGAAACCCGAGTGGCTGTAGAGCACCGGCAGCAGGGTCAGACCGATGCCGCTTTCGCTGGCGGCCTGACTGATGCGCAGCGCCAGCTCGGCCGGATCGGCATAAGGCTGGCCGCTGCTGTCGTGGTGCACATAGTGGAATTCAGCGACCGAGGTGTAACCGGCCTTGAGCATCTCGATGTACAGCTGGCGGGCGATAACGCCGAGTTGCTCGGGGCTGATTTTTCCGACGAGCCGATACATCAGGTCGCGCCAGGTCCAGAAACTGTCATTGGGATTGCCGGCTACTTCGGCCAGCCCGGCCATCGCACGCTGGAAGGCGTGGGAGTGCAGATTGGGCATGCCCGGCAGCAGCGGACCGCTCAGCCGTTCGGCGCCGTCTGCGGTGGAATCGGCCAGGATTTGGGTCAGCACGCCATCGGCGCTGACCTCAAGACGTACATTGTTGGCCCATCCGTTAGGCAGCAGCGCGCGTTCGGCAAAGAAAGCGGACATGGTTCAGCACCCCATCGTGTGTTATTTGTATATACATATACAGACGTTTGCCTGCCCGGTAAACTCCGGCAAGCTAGCAACCTTCATCCAATGAACAGGGATCAACCGTGCCGACTCCGCCTCCAGTCTCCCCGTTGGCCGCGAACATGGGCGACAGTCCGGCGCCCTTGTACGCCCGCGTCAAGCAGATGATCACCCAGCAGATCGACAGCGGTAACTGGCCGCCGCACTACCGCGTGCCGTCGGAAAGCGAACTGGTCAGCCAGCTCGGTTTCAGCCGCATGACCATCAACCGTGCCTTGCGCGAGATGACTGCCGACGGCTTGCTGGTGCGCATGCAAGGCGTCGGTACGTTCGTCGCCGAACCGAAAAGCCAGTCCGCGCTGTTCGAAGTGCACAACATCGCTGACGAAATCGCCTCCCGTGGCCATCGCCACACCTGCCAGGTGATCACCCTCGAAGAAGAGGCTGCCGGCTCCGAGCGCGCGCTGGCGCTGGACATGCGCGAAGGGCAGAAGGTCTTCCACTCGCTGATCGTGCATTACGAAAACGACATTCCGGTGCAAATCGAAGACCGCTTCGTCAACGCGCTGGTCGCCCCGGAATACCTCAAGCAGGACTTCACCCTGCAGACGCCTTACGCCTATCTCAACCAGGTTGCGCCACTGACCGAAGGCGAGCACGTGGTCGAAGCGATCCTCGCCGAGCCGTCCGAGTGCAAGTTGCTGCAGATCGAAAAAGGCGAGCCGTGCCTGCTGATCCGTCGCCGCACTTGGTCGGGGCGTCAGCCGGTGACCGCCGCACGTTTGATTCACCCAGGTTCCCGTCATCGTCTGGAAGGACGCTTTCATAAATGAGTCAGGTAAAGGTTTTACGCGCTGAAGGCTACCCGCGCATGCCGTGGAAAAACGGCGGCGGCAGCACCGAGGAAATCACCCGTGACGCCGGTGCAGGTCTGGATGGTTTTGGCTGGCGCCTGTCGATTGCCGACATTGCCGAGTCCGGTGGTTTCTCGACCTTTGCCGGTTACCAGCGGGTGATCACGGTACTGCAGGGCGACGGCATGACCCTGTGCGTCGACGGCGACGACACCCGGCCGCTGTTACCGCTGGACCCGTTTGCCTTCAGCGGTGAGAGTCAGGTGTCCTGCACCTTGCTCGGCGGCGCGATCCGCGATTTCAACCTGATCTACGCGCCGCAGCGTTACAGCGCGCGGCTGCAGTGGCTGGATGGCGAGCAGCGGTTCTTCAGCTCGGCATCGACGGTGCTGGTGTTCAGTGTCAGTAAGCTGCTTGAGGCGACAGTCGCTGACAGCGTCGCGCAACTGGGGCGCCATGATTGCCTGCAACTGGACGGTAACAGCGGTCTGGTTGAAGTGGCGGTGAATGCCGCGTGCTGCGTGATCGAGCTGACAGCGCGCTGATCCTTCTGCTCATATAAAACACATTGTGGCGAGGGAGCTTGCTCCCGCTGGGCTGCGAAGCGGCCCCATTTCGGTAAATGCCGGAATGGGAGCCCTTCGGTCTCCAGCGGGAGCAAGCTCCCTCGCCACAATTGCATGTCAATTCCTGTTTCCCTCGGCGCACCAACTTGTTACCGAACGCCCCAGCGTGGCGCAAAACCACGGGTTCGTAACGATCCTCCGCTACCTCAATTCCTCCCCGCAAAAATTTTTATCCACGCTGCAACCCTTGTCTCAGGCGCTCTGCAGCCCTGTCCGCCATTTTTCCTGAACGCGCCTCCAACAAGTTGGCCGCTTGATTGCATATGCTTGTATGTACAAGTAAAGACGTATGCGTATAAGTCCGCAGCGTCCACTGATTCGCTTGTGCGCATTGAGGCGCACAGGCTGCTTGCCCACTGCCAGGGTTGGTTTGAATTGATCGCTGAGGAGTCTTTTTCGTGACTGACAATAAGCCTACAACTGCCGTTTATACAAAGAGACGTGACGTCGAGATCCGCGCTGCCCGCGGCAACAAGCTGACCGCCAAGAGCTGGCTGACCGAAGCGCCGCTGCGCATGCTGATGAACAACCTCGATCCGGAAGTGGCCGAGAACCCGAAAGAGCTGGTGGTCTACGGTGGCATCGGTCGCGCTGCGCGTAACTGGGAGTGCTACGACAAGATCGTCGAGAGCCTGACCAATCTGAACGACGACGAGACCCTGCTGGTGCAATCCGGCAAGCCGGTCGGCGTGTTCAAGACTCACAGCAACGCTCCGCGCGTACTGATCGCCAACTCCAACCTGGTGCCGCACTGGGCGAGCTGGGAACACTTCAACGAACTCGACGCCAAAGGCCTGGCCATGTACGGCCAGATGACCGCCGGCAGCTGGATCTACATCGGCAGCCAGGGCATCGTTCAGGGCACCTACGAAACTTTCGTCGAAGCCGGTCGCCAGCACTACAACGACAACCTCAAAGGCAAGTGGGTGCTCACCGCAGGTCTGGGGGGCATGGGCGGTGCTCAGCCACTGGCCGCTACCCTGGCCGGTGCCTGCTCGTTGAACATCGAATGCCAGCAGGTGAGCATCGATTTCCGCCTGAAAAGCCGTTATGTCGACGAGCAGGCCAAAGACCTCGACGACGCCCTGGCGCGCATCGCCAAATACACCGCCGAAGGCAAAGCGATCTCCATCGCCCTGCTGGGCAACGCGGCAGAAATCCTCCCGGAACTGGTCAAGCGTGGCGTGCGCCCGGACATGGTCACCGACCAGACCAGCGCCCACGACCCACTGAACGGCTACCTGCCGGCGGGCTGGACCTGGGACGAGTACCGCGCCCGCGCCAAGACCGAGCCGGCTGCCGTGATCAAAGCCGCCAAGCAATCGATGGCGGTCCACGTCAAAGCGATGCTGGCGTTCCAGAAGCAAGGCATCCCGACCTTCGACTACGGCAACAACATCCGTCAGATGGCGCAGGAAGAAGGCGTGGAAAACGCATTCGACTTCCCAGGCTTTGTACCTGCCTACATCCGCCCACTGTTCTGCCGTGGCATCGGCCCGTTCCGCTGGGCTGCGCTGTCCGGTGACCCGCAGGACATCTACAAGACCGACGCCAAAGTCAAAGAACTGATCCCGGACGACGCGCACCTGCACAACTGGCTGGACATGGCCCGCGAGCGCATCAGCTTCCAGGGTCTGCCAGCGCGTATCTGCTGGGTCGGCCTGGGCCAGCGCGCCAAGCTCGGTCTGGCGTTCAACGAAATGGTCCGTAGCGGCGAGCTGTCGGCACCGATCGTGATCGGTCGCGACCACCTCGACTCCGGCTCGGTCGCCAGCCCGAACCGCGAAACCGAATCGATGCAGGACGGTTCCGACGCCGTGTCCGACTGGCCACTGCTCAACGCTCTGCTGAACACCGCGAGCGGTGCGACCTGGGTCTCGCTGCACCACGGTGGTGGCGTGGGCATGGGCTTCTCCCAGCACTCGGGCATGGTGATTGTCTGCGACGGTACTGACGAAGCGGCCGAGCGTATTGCGCGCGTGCTGCACAACGACCCGGCGACCGGTGTCATGCGTCACGCCGATGCCGGTTACCAGATCGCTATCGATTGCGCGAAGGAGCAGGGCCTGAACCTGCCGATGATTACCGGCGGCAAGTAACACAGATTCCTGTGGGAGCTGGCTTGCCAGCGATAGCGGTGGCACTGCCGGAATTGATGTTGAAGGTGCCGACGTCATCGCTGGCAAGCCAGCTCCCACAAGGGTTCGAGTAGGCTCGAGAGAACAATTAAAACAATCCACAGAGGTTGAATCATGGCTGTAACCCCCGATCGTGCAGGCAACAAACCGTTGATCGAAAGGCGTTCGATCGACTACATCCCGGAAGCGGAAAGACACGGTCGTCTGTTCAGCCAGTTCACCCTCTGGATGGGTGCGAATCTGCAAATCACTGCGATTGTCACCGGGGCGCTGGCCGTGGTGCTGGGCGGTGATGTGTTCTGGTCGTTGATCGGTCTGTTGATCGGTCAACTGCTGGGCGGCGGGGTGATGGCGCTGCATGCGGCGCAAGGGCCGAAACTGGGCCTGCCGCAGATGATTTCCAGCCGCGTGCAATTCGGCGTCTACGGCGCGGCGATCCCGATCGTGCTGGTGTGCCTGATGTACCTGGGCTTCACCGCCACCGGTACGGTGCTTTCCGGCCAGGCGCTGGGCCAGTTGTTTGGCGTCAGCGACACCGTCGGCATCCTGCTGTTCGCCAGTGTCATCGTGGTGGTCACCGTGCTCGGTTATCGGGTGATCCACTGGATCGGCCGGGTTGCCAGTGTGATCGGCGTGATTGCCTTCGTGTATCTGTTCAGCCGTTTGCTGAGCCAGGTGGATGTTGGCGCGCTGTTGCAGATCCGTCACTTCAGCTGGAGCAGTTTCCTGCTGGCGGTGTCGCTCGCGGCGTCCTGGCAGATCGCGTTCGGCCCTTATGTGGCGGACTATTCGCGTTACCTGCCGAGCAAGGTTTCCTCGGTGAAAACCTTCTTTGCCGCTGGCGCAGGTTCGGTCATCGGCGCGCAGGTGGCGATGGTCCTCGGCGTGTTCGCGGCAGCTTCGGCCAACGGCCAGTTTGCCGGTCACGAAGTGGCCTACATCGTTGGTCTGGGCGGCACCGGTGCCACCGCCGCGCTGCTGTACTTCAGCATCGCCTTCGGCAAAGTGACCATCTCGACGCTGAACTCGTATGGCAGCTTCATGTGCATCGCCACCATCATCAGCGGCTTCCGTGGGCATCTGACGGTCTCGCGCCTGCAACGGCTGGTGTTCGTGCTGGTGATCGTCGGCGCGGCCACCCTGATCGCCTTGCTCGGTCAGCACTCGTTCCTCGGTGCGTTCAAGTCGTTCATCCTGTTCCTGCTGGCGTTCTTCACGCCATGGAGCGCGATCAACCTGGTCGACTACTACTGCATCACCCGCGAGCGCTACGACGTGCCGGCGCTGGCCGATCCGAACGGTCGCTACGGGCGCTGGAACCTGCTCGGGATCAGCGTCTATGTGTTCGGCGTGCTGGTGCAACTGCCGTTCATCTCCACCAAGTTCTACACCGGCCCGCTGGTGGCTGCCCTCGGTGATGTGGATATCTCCTGGATCATCGGTCTGGTGCTGCCTGCCGCGCTGTATTACCTGTGCGCAAAAAAATGGCACGGCTCGGTGCCTGATCAACTGATTCTGCCGGTCGAGCAGAACAGCGTTGTACCACCTGAAAAAAGTGGGGCCGGGCGCGCTGCGGCGCAGGCCTGATTGGACGTGGACAGGGCTGGATGCCTCTTGACTGCCGTAAGCCAATTCATGATTAGGAGCGTCGCAACAATGAAATCGAACAAGACCCTGCTCACCACACTGTTGTCCATGGGCCTGCTGGCCAGTGCCGGTGCCACTCAGGCAGCCGGTTGGTGCGAGTCCGGTAAACCGGTGAAATTCGCCGGTCTGAACTGGGAAAGCGGCATGCTGCTGACCGACGTGCTGCAAGTGGTGCTGGAAAAAGGTTACGACTGCAAGACCGACAGCCTGCCGGGCAACTCCATCACCATGGAGAACGCCTTGAGCAGCAACGACATTCAAGTGTTCGCCGAAGAGTGGGTTGGCCGCAGCGAGGTCTGGAACAAGGCCGAGAAGGCCGGCAAGGTCGTCGGTGTCGGCGCCCCGATCGTCGGCGCTATCGAAGGCTGGTACGTGCCGCGCTACGTGATCGAAGGCGACGCCAAACGCAAGATCGAGGCAAAAGCCCCGGAGCTGAAAAACATCGCCGACCTGGGCAAGTACGCGGCTGTTTTCAAAGACGCCGAAGAACCGTCCAAGGGCCGTTTCTACAACTGCCCGGCGGGCTGGACCTGCGAGCTGGACAACAGCGAAATGCTCAAGAGCTACGGCCTGGAAAACACCTACACCAACTTCCGCCCGGGCACCGGCCCGGCCCTAGATGCGGCGGTGCTGTCGAGCTACAAGCGTGGCGAGCCGATCCTGTTCTATTACTGGTCGCCAACCCCGCTGATGGGCCAGATCGACGCGGTCAAGCTGGAAGAAAAACCGGGCGTCGACAAGAGCGTGAGCATCAAGGTCGGCCTGTCGAAAACTTTCCACGAACAGGCGCCAGAGCTGGTGGCCGTGCTGGAAAAGGTCAACCTGCCGATCGACCTGCTGAACCAGAACCTGGGACGCATGGCGAAGGAACGTATCGAGTCGCCAAAACTGGCGAAAATCTTCCTCAAGGAACATCCTGAGGTCTGGCACGCGTGGGTCAGTGACGACGCAGCCAAGAAAATCGACGCGGCGCTGTAGGTCGATACCTCCCGGTCAACCGTGAGGCTGGCCGGGAGATATGCCGTAAATCGCTTGATTGAGATTTCTGATTGAGAGCCGCTTATGTTTCCCGAAAGCTTTACCTTTTCCATCGCCGACTGGGTCAACGGTTGGGTCGATTCGCTGGTCACCAACTACGGTGATGTGTTCCGCCACATCTCGGACACCCTGCTGTGGGCCATCGTCAACCTTGAAGGCCTGCTGCGTGCGGCGCCGTGGTGGTTGATGCTGGCGATCGTCGGCGTCGTCGCCTGGCACGCCACGCGTAAAGTGCTGACCACCGCGGTCATCGTTGGTCTGCTGTTCCTGGTGGGCGCTGTCGGCCTGTGGGACAAACTCATGCAGACCCTGGCGCTGATGATGGTCGCGACGATCATTTCGGTGCTGATCGGCATTCCGCTGGGGATTCTCTCGGCGCGCAGCAATCGCCTGCGTTCGGTGCTGATGCCGCTGCTCGACATCATGCAGACCATGCCCAGCTTCGTGTATCTGATCCCGGTGCTGATGCTGTTCGGTCTGGGCAAGGTCCCGGCGATTTTCGCCACGGTGATCTACGCCGCGCCGCCGCTGATCCGCCTGACCGATCTGGGCATCCGCCAGGTTGACGGCGAAGTGATGGAAGCGATCAACGCCTTCGGTGCCAACCGCTGGCAGCAACTGTTCGGCGTACAACTGCCGCTGGCCCTGCCGAGCATCATGGCCGGGATCAACCAGACCACCATGATGGCCCTGTCGATGGTGGTGATCGCCTCGATGATCGGCGCCCGTGGCCTGGGTGAAGACGTGCTGGTGGGGATTCAGACCCTCAACGTCGGACGCGGCCTCGAAGCCGGTCTGGCGATCGTGATTCTCGCAGTGGTCATCGACCGCATTACTCAGGCGTACGGTCGGCCACGGCATGAGGTGAGCAAATGAACAACGCAACCGTGAGCAAGATCGAAGTCAAAAACGTCTTCAAGATTTTCGGCAACCGCGCCAAGGACGCACTGGCGATGGTCGGCCAGGGCAAGACCAAGGATCAGGTGCTGAACGAAACCGGTTGCGTGGTCGGGGTCAACGACCTGTCGCTGAGCATCGGCACCGGTGAGATCTTCGTGATCATGGGCCTTTCCGGCTCCGGCAAATCGACCCTGGTGCGCCACTTCAATCGCCTGATTGACCCCACCAGCGGCGCGATCCTGGTCGACGGCGTGGACATCCTGCAATACGACATGGAAGCACTGCGCGAATTTCGCCGGCACAAGATCAGCATGGTGTTCCAGAGCTTCGGCCTGCTGCCGCACAAGACCGTGATCGAGAACGTCGCCTACGGTCTGAAAGTGCGCGGCGAAAGCAAACAGTTGTGCGCCGAACGTGCGCTGCACTGGATCAACACCGTGGGCCTCAAAGGCTACGAAAACAAATACCCGCACCAGCTCTCTGGCGGCATGCGTCAGCGCGTGGGCCTGGCCCGCGCCTTGGCGGCCGACACCGACATCATCCTGATGGACGAAGCGTTCAGTGCGCTCGACCCGTTGATCCGCGCCGAGATGCAGGACCAGTTGCTGGAGCTGCAAAAGACCCTGCACAAGACCATCGTCTTCATCACCCACGACCTCGACGAGGCCGTGCGCATCGGCAACCGCATCGCGATCCTCAAGGATGGGCGCCTGATTCAGGTCGGCACGCCAAGAGAGATCCTGCATTCGCCGGCGGATGAGTATGTTGACCGGTTCGTGCAGCGGCGGGCGGCGGTGGTTTAGTGGACTAAGGGCGAGACTGCTTTTGTGGCGAGGGAGCTTGCTCCCGCTCGAGCGCGCAGCGGTCGCAAAAATTTTGGGCCTGCTTCGCAGTCCAGCGGGAGCAAGCTCCCTCGCCACAGGTTGGTGTATCAACAGAATTGGCATGAGGTTTTAGATGTCCCAGGCTGAAAAAATCATCATTACCGGCAACCCCCTGCGTTGGCAGGACGTGGTTGCCGTCGCCCGTCACGGCGCAAAACTTGAGCTGTCGAGCGAGACCTGGGCGCGCATCGAAAACGCTCAGGGCATCGTTCAGCGTATCGTCGAAAGCGGCGAGCGTGCCTATGGCGTCAACACCGGTCTGGGCGGTTTGTCCAACGTCTCGCTGAAGGACGAGCAACTCAGCCAGCTCTCGCGCAACACTTTGCTCAGCCACGCCTGTGGCGTTGGTCCGGTGCTGCCCGATGAGCAGACCCGCGCGATCATCTGCGCGGCGATTCACAACTACAGCCACGGCAAATCCGGCATTCATCGCCGCGTGGTCGAAGCGCTGCTGGCGCTGCTCAATCGTGGCATCACCCCACAGGTTCCATCGCAAGGTTCGGTGGGTTATCTGACGCACATGGCACACATCGGCATCGCGCTGATTGGTGTGGGCAATGTCAGCTATCGTGGGCAGATCACCACGGCGCAACAGGCGCTGGCCGAAGAAGGACTGCAACCGGTGCAGCTCGGCGCGAAGGACGGTTTGTGTCTGGTCAACGGTACGCCGTGCATGACCGGCCTCAGCTGCCTGGCGGTTGCCGACGCGACACGCCTGGTGCAATGGGCTGACGTGATCGGCGCCATGAGTTTCGAAGCCCAGCGTGGGCAGATTGCCGCGTTCGACGCCGAGATCATCGCGCTCAAGCCGCACCCGGGCATGCAACAGGTCGGGAGCAATCTGCGCGCCTTGCTCGATGGCAGTGAAGTGATCGCGACCAGCAAAGGCATTCGCACTCAGGATGCGTTGAGCATCCGCTCGATTCCGCAGGTGCACGGCGCGGCGCGCGATCAACTGGACCATGCGATCAAACAGGTGGAAGCCGAGCTCAACGGCTGCACCGATAACCCGTTGCTGTTGGGCACGCCGGAGAATTTCCGGGTGATGTCGCAAGCCAACCCGCACGGCCAGTCGGTGGCGATGGCGGCGGATCTGCTGGCGATTGCCATGGCTGAAATAGGCTCGATTGCCGAGCGCCGCCTCGATCGTCTGGTCAACCCGCACGTCAGCGGTCTGCCGGCGTTTCTGGTGGCCAACCCGGGGGTGAACTCCGGGATGATGATCGTGCAATACGTCGCCGCTTCGCTGTGTGCCGAGAACCGCCAATTGGCGCAACCGGCAGTGCTCGACAACTACGTCACCTCGGGCCTGCAGGAAGACCATCTGAGCATGGGCACCAGCGCCGCGCTGAAGCTGCATCGCGCTCTGGAAAACTGCACGCAGATTCTCGCCATCGAGTACCTGCTGGCGGCACAGGCCTTCGAATTCCTCAAGGAACAAAGCTTTGGCGCGGGCACTGACCGGGCGTGGCGTCTGCTGCGGGAAACTGTCCCGGCCTACGATCAGGATCGCTGGCTGGCGCCGGATATCGCCGCCGCCGCCAGCGTTCTGAAAGCCCCGAATTCGCTGCACAACGTATTACCGAATCTGCACTGACAATTACCTATACCAGCGTGCCAAGGCGCGGATCGTCCACAAGACGAGAAACGACGGATAACGGAATGCTCCGGAGCGACTGGTAGTTAATAACAATGTTCAAAAGGAGCATTTTAATGACTGCGCTGAACCTGATTCCCGGCCAACTGAGCCTGGCCCAACTGCGTGACGTTTATCAGCAACCGGTCAAGCTGACCCTCGACCACAGCGCTGCGGCGCAGATCGAAGCCAGTGTCGCCTGCGTCGAGCAGATCCTCGCCGAGAATCGCACCGCCTACGGCATCAACACCGGTTTCGGCCTGCTGGCCTCGACCCGGATCGCCAGCGAAGACCTGGAAAATCTCCAGCGTTCACTGGTGCTGTCGCACGCCGCCGGCGTCGGCCAGCCGATCAGCGACGAGCTGGTGCGCCTGATCATGGTGCTCAAGGTCAACAGCCTCAGCCGTGGTTTTTCCGGGATCCGCCGCGTGGTGATCGATGCGCTGATCGCGCTGATCAACGCCGAGGTGTATCCGCACATTCCGCTCAAAGGTTCGGTGGGCGCTTCTGGCGATCTGGCACCGCTGGCGCACATGTCGCTGGTGCTGCTGGGTGAAGGCAAGGCGCGCTACAAGGGTGAATGGATGGAGGCGACCGAAGCGCTGAAAGTCGCCGGTCTGACCCCGCTGACCCTGGCGGCGAAAGAAGGTCTGGCGCTGCTCAACGGCACTCAGGTGTCCACTGCATTCGCCCTGCGCGGTCTGTTTGAAGGTGAAGACCTGTTTGCCGGTGCACTGACCGTTGGCGGGCTGACGGTGGAAGCGGTACTCGGTTCGCGCTCGCCGTTTGACGCGCGCATTCACGCCGCCCGTGGTCAGAAAGGCCAGATCGATGCAGCCATGGCTTACCGCGATCTGCTCGGCGAGCGCAGCGAAGTGTCCGATTCGCACCAGAACTGCGAAAAGGTTCAGGACCCGTACTCCTTGCGTTGCCAGCCGCAAGTCATGGGCGCCTGCCTGACCCAGTTCCGTCAGGCCGCTGAAGTGCTGGTGGTCGAAGCCAACGCCGTCTCCGACAACCCGTTGGTGTTCGCCGCTGAAGGCGATGTGATTTCCGGCGGTAACTTCCACGCCGAACCGGTGGCCATGGCCGCCGACAACATGGCCCTGGCCATCGCTGAAATCGGCTCGCTGAGCGAACGCCGTATCTCGCTGATGATGGACAAGCACATGTCGCAACTGCCGCCATTCCTGGTGGCCAATGGCGGTGTGAACTCCGGCTTCATGATCGCTCAGGTGACCGCCGCAGCATTGGCCAGCGAGAACAAAGCGCTGTCCCATCCGCATTCGGTCGACAGCCTGCCGACCTCGGCCAACCAGGAAGACCACGTGTCGATGGCCCCGGCCGCTGGCAAGCGCCTGTGGGAAATGGCCGAGAACACCCGCGGCATTCTCGCGGTGGAATGGCTGGCGGCGGTGCAGGGGCTGGATCTGCGCAACGGTCTGAAGACCTCGGCCAAGCTGGAACAGGCGCGGGCGATTCTGCGCCGCGAAGTGCCGTTCTATGAGAAGGACCGCTTCTTTGCGCCGGACATCAATGCGGCGACCGAGTTGTTGGCTTCGCGGTGTTTGACTGAGCTGGTTCCGGCGAAATTGCTGCCTAGTTTGTAAGTGTTTTTCAGGGGGAGTTTTGTTGTTGCTGAAATCGATCCCCCTCACCCCAGCCCTCTCCCCCAAGGGGGAGAAGGGGAAGGGAGCCGATCTTCATTGTTTTCAGAGCCGGAGTTCGGCTCAAGATTCTCAGGTCGATGTATCTCGACAGAACAACCCGGTCAGTCCCCTCTCCCTCCGGGAGAGGGCTAGGGTGAGGGGCTTTTGAAGGCTCCCCACCAAACCAATTCCAACGGAGGCCAACAGTGAAAACCCTCTGGCAACACTGCCACGTCGCAACCATGGCGCAGGGCGTGTACTCGATCATCGAGGATGCGGCCATCGTGACGTCCGGTGCGCACATCGAGTGGATCGGTCCGCGCAATCTGCTGCCGTCCGGTGAATACCCGGCGGTCAACGATCTGCAAGGCGCGTGGGTGACCCCGGGCCTGATCGACTGCCACACCCACACGGTGTTCGGCGGCAACCGCAGCGGCGAATTCGAAAAGCGTCTGCAAGGCGTCAGCTATGCTGAGATCGCGGCGCAGGGCGGCGGCATCGCCAGCACCGTGCGCGCCACCCGTGAAGCGACTGAAGACGAGCTGTTCGCCAGCGCCGCCAAGCGCCTGAAAAGCCTGATGCGCGACGGCGTGACCACGGTCGAGATGAAGTCTGGCTACGGTCTCGATCTGGCCAGCGAACGCAAGATCCTGCGGGTCATTCGTCGCCTGGAAAAAGAGCTGCCGATCAGCGTGCGCAGCACCTGTCTGGCCGCCCACGCGCTGCCGCCGGAGTACAAGGATCGCGCTGACGACTACATCGAGCACATCTGCGCTGAGATGCTTCCGTCGCTTGCCGCCGAAGGGCTGGTCGACGCGGTGGATGCGTTCTGCGAGTACCTGGCGTTCTCGCCGGAGCAAGTCGAGCGGGTGTTCATCACCGCACAAAAACTTGGTCTGCCGGTAAAGCTGCACGCCGAGCAATTGTCATCGCTGCACGGCTCCAGTCTGGCCGCGCGGTATCACGCGTTGTCCGCCGATCACCTGGAGTTCATGGATGAAGACGACGCCATCGCCATGGCCAAGTCCGACACCGTCGCCGTGCTGCTGCCGGGGGCGTTCTACTTTCTGCGCGAAACCCAGTTACCGCCGATGGACGCCTTGCGCAAGCACAAGGTCAAGATCGCCATCGCCAGTGACCTCAACCCCGGCACCTCACCGGCGCTGTCGTTGCGCCTGATGCTGAACATGGCCTGCACCTGCTTCCGCATGACCCCGGAAGAAGCCCTGGCCGGTGCGACCATCCACGCTGCGCAAGCGCTGGGCATGGCCGACACCCATGGCTCGCTGGAAGTCGGCAAGGTCGCGGATTTCGTCGCCTGGCACATCGATCGTCCGGCGGACCTGGCCTATTGGCTCGGGGGTGATCTGGACAAACGCGTCGTGCGTCACGGCGTCGAATCAAGTCTGTAGGAGAGCGGTTGTGGATAAGGTTCTGAGTTTCAAACAAGGTCGCGTGCCTCTACTGATCAGCATGCCGCATGCCGGTGTGCGCCTGACGCCTGTGGTCGAGGCCGGGCTGATACCGGACGCGAAAAGCCTGCCGGACACCGACTGGCACATTCCGCAGCTCTATGATTTTGCCGAAGAGCTGGGCGCCAGCACCCTGGCGGCCGAGTACTCGCGGTTTGTCATCGACCTCAACCGTCCGTCCGATGACAAGCCGTTGTATGCCGGCGCCACCACCGGGCTGTACCCGGCGACGCTGTTCGATGGCATTCCGCTGTTCCGCGAAGGGCTGGAGCCCACCAAAGCAGAGCGCGCTACTTATCTGGAACAGATCTGGACGCCGTACCACCGCACCCTGCAGCAAGAGCTGGCACGGCTGAAGGCTGAATTCGGTTATGCGCTGCTGTTCGATGCGCATTCGATCCGTTCGATCATCCCGCACCTGTTCGACGGCAAACTGCCGGACTTCAACCTCGGCACCTTCAACGGCGCCAGTTGCGATCCACAGCTGGCGACGCAGCTCGAAGCGATCTGCGCGCGGCATGGCAATTACAGTCACGTGCTCAACGGACGCTTCAAGGGCGGCCACATTACCCGCCACTACGGCAACCCGGCCGAGAAGATCCACGCCGTGCAACTGGAACTGGGCCAGTGCACCTACATGGAAGAATTCGAACCGTTCCGCTACCGCGCCGATCTGGCCGAGCCGACGCGGGTGGTGCTCAAGGAGTTGCTGCAGGGCTTCTTGAACTGGGGCAAATCCCGCCATACCACCTGACTCGCAGAGAAAATTGTGGCGAGGGAGCTTGCTCCCGTTCGGCGGCGCAGCCGTCGCAAACCGGCAATCCGGATTCAACCGGGAACACTCGGTTGACTGTTTTGGGGCTGCTCCGCAGCCCAGCGGGAGCAAGCTCCCTCGCCACAGATTTTGATTCATGGCCTCAGGCATGCTCATTGACGTAAATCGGGTTTATGATGCCGAACGGCAGAATAATAGAAGTCCCCCCAGGGATGACCTCGACCCCTTACGGAGCGCGCAATGCAGACATTGTTTCCGCAGATCAAACCCCACGCCCGGCACGATCTGGCTGTCGATGACAGCCACACGCTGTACGTCGACGAAAGTGGTTCGCCGGAAGGCTTGCCAGTGGTGTTCATCCACGGCGGCCCGGGTGCCGGTTGCGACGCGCAGAGCCGTCGCTATTTCGATCCGAACCTGTATCGCATTGTCACCTTCGACCAGCGCGGCTGCGGACGCTCCACCCCGCACGCCAGCCTGGAAAACAACACCACCTGGGATCTGGTCGCCGACCTCGAGCGTATCCGCAAGCACCTGGGCATCGACAAATGGGTGCTGTTCGGCGGTTCCTGGGGTTCGACCCTGGCGCTGGCCTACGCGCAAACCCACCCGGAGCGCGTACACGGTCTGATCCTGCGCGGCATCTTTCTCTGCCGCCCGCAGGAAATCGAGTGGTTCTATCAGGCCGGTGCCAGCCGTCTGTTCCCCGATTACTGGCAGGATTACATCGCGCCGATCCCGCTGGACGAGCGCGACGATCTGCTCAGCGCTTTCCACAAGCGCCTCGTCGGCAACGACCAGATCGCGCAGATGCATGCGGCCAAGGCCTGGTCGACCTGGGAGGGGCGCACTGCGACCCTGCGCCCGAACCCGCTGGTGGTCGACCGTTTCTCCGAGCCGCAGCGCGCCTTGTCGATTGCGCGGATCGAGTGCCACTACTTCACCAACAACGCGTTCCTTGAGCCGAATCAGCTGATTCGCGACATGGGCAAGATCGCCCACCTGCCGGGGGTGATCATTCACGGTCGCTACGACGTGATCTGCCCGCTGGACAACGCCTGGGAACTGCATCAGGCCTGGCCGAACAGCGAGCTGCAGGTGATTCGCGACGCCGGTCACGCCGCGTCCGAGCCGGGCATCACCGACGCGCTGGTACGCGCCGCGAGCAAAATGGCTCGCCGCCTGCTTGACCTGCCGCCCGAAGAAGCATGAAGGGCCTGTTACAGCGCGTGCGCGGTGCACGGGTCGAAGTGGCGGGCGAGATCGTCGGCGCGGTGGATCAAGGATTGCTGGTACTGGTGGCGGTCGAACCCGACGATACCCGTACCAGCGCCGACAAACTTCTGCATAAGCTGCTTAACTATCGGGTATTCAGTGACGCCGAGGGCAAGATGAATCTGTCCTTGGCGGATGTAGGTGGCGGGTTGCTGCTGGTCTCTCAGTTCACCCTGGCTGCTGACACCAAGAGCGGGTTGCGCCCGAGTTTCTCGACCGCAGCCCCTCCTGCATTGGGCGAGGAATTGTTCGACTATCTATTGGGCAAAGCGAAACAGATGCATGGCACTGTGGCATCAGGTAGATTCGGCGCGGATATGCAGGTGCACCTGGTCAACGATGGCCCGGTCACCTTCCTGTTACAGACATGAAAGCGCTTGAAACATCTTTTCAAGGGCTTTTCGACTGAAAACAGGCGTTTTTCGCGATAAATACTTTGTTACCCCTGATGCGTTGTCACGCGGGCTACTAGATAATCGCGCGCTATGGGGATCAGCGTTCGCTGTTCCATTTTTGACTTAGGTAGAGACTTGTCCGGATCCGATTGGGGAATCATTTTGCCCCAGCGGAGTCGGAACAATGCTCGCCAACTTGGCAAGGGTGCGCTGGGAGGTCGGCTTTTCAAAGTCGAAAACCCCACAGGCACTTAATCTGGCCGTTGGTTTTTTGATCTGTTTTCGGCGAGGGTTGCTCGTGATTGTTAGTCCCTGTAATGCAGCAAAAATGTCTGCCAAACGCATGCGAAGTGCCCTGGTAGCCGGCTCGGCGCTCCTGTGCCTGCTCAGCGCCGGCCAGCTTTGGGCGTTCAATCTTGACGATGTATCAGCCAAGGCTAAAGAGCTGGCCGGGCAGAAGTTCGAAGCCCCGCGCAGCAACCTGCCGAACGAATTCCGTGACATGAAGTTCGCGGATTATCAGAAAATCCGCTTCCTCACCGAAAAGGCTGAGTGGGCCGATCAGAAAACACCGTTCAAGCTGTCCTTCTATCACCAGGGCATGCACTTCGATACGCCGGTGAAAATCAACGAAATCACGGCGAACACCGTCGAAGAGATCAAATACGATCCGACCCGCTTCGATTTCGGCGACCTCAAGTTCGATCCGAAAGCCACTGAGCAACTGGGCTACGCCGGTTTCCGTGTGCTGTACCCGATCAACAAGGCCGACAAACAAGACGAAATCATGACCATGCTCGGCGCGAGCTACTTCCGCGTCGTCGGCAAGGGTCACACTTACGGTCTGTCGGCCCGTGGTCTGGCGATCGACACCGCACTGCCGTCGGGCGAAGAATTCCCGCGTTTCCGCGAGTTCTGGATTCAGCAGCCGAAGCCGGGCGACAAGCATCTGGTGATCTTCGCCCTGCTTGATTCGCCGCGCGCCACCGGTGCCTATCGCCTGATCCTGCGTCCGGGCAGCGACACCATTGTCGACGTCAAGGCGCAGATGTTCCTGCGTGACAAGGTCGGCAAACTGGGCATCGCACCGTTGACCAGCATGTTCCTGTTCGGCGCCAACCAGCCGTCGAAAGTCCTCAACTACCGTCGTGAACTGCACGACTCCAGCGGTCTGTCGATCCATGCCGGCAACGGCGAGTGGATCTGGCGTCCGCTGAACAACCCGAAACACCTGGCCGTGAGCAACTTCAGCGTCGAGAACCCGCGTGGTTTCGGTCTGCTGCAGCGTGGCCGCGACTTCAGCCACTACGAAGACCTCGACGACCGCTACGACAAGCGCCCAAGCGCCTGGATCGAGCCGAAGGGCGAGTGGGGCAAGGGCACCGTTGATCTGGTAGAGATTCCGACTGCCGACGAAACCAACGACAACATCGTTGCGTTCTGGAGCCCGGAAACCATGCCGGAGCCAGGCAAGCCGCTGGACTTCGCCTACCGCCTGCACTGGACCATGGACGAAGCGGCGATTCACGCCCCCGACAGCGCCTGGGTCAAGCAGACCCTGCGTTCGACCGGTGACGTCAAGCAGTCGAACCTGATCCGTCAACCGGATGGCAGCGTTGCCTACCTGGTCGACTTCGAAGGTCCATCGCTGGCGGCTCTGGCCCCGGATGCCGATGTGCGCAGTCAGGTCAGCGTTGGCGATAACGCCGAACTGGTCGAGAACAGCGTGCGTTACAACCCGGAAACCAAGGGCTGGCGCCTGACCCTGCGCATGAAGATCAAGGACGCGAGCAAGTCCACCGAGATGCGGGCCGCCCTGGTACAGCCAGTGGTCACCGCTGATCTGGCCAAGTCTTCGGTGCCGGCGTCGAATTCGTCGGTGGCCAAGGCGGACAAGGTCGCGGCCAAGCAACAAGAGAAAGACGAGAAGGAAGCCAAGGCAGCCGAGGCCAAACAGGCCGACGCCAAGCCAGCCGCAGATGCCAAGGACAAGGCCAACAAAGACGCCAAGCAGCCAGCGGCTGCGAACGCGGCCCCAGCCACACCGGAATCGGCACCGACTGAAGAAGTCCTGACCGAGACCTGGAGCTATCAGTTGCCTGCCGATGAGTAACTCTCAAGTACAGCCAGAGACTCTGTCCGAGTATCTGGCGCATCTGCCGATGACCGACGAGCAGCGCGCGGAACTCGCGGGCTGCCAGTCCTTCAGCGAACTGCACCAGCGTCTGTCGTCGCCGACGTTCGACGCGCCTGCCGAAGCCGCCCAGGCTTCGGTGGGCAAGCGCCTGACCCTGAGCACCGCCGAGGAGCTGGAAGAGGCGGAAATGCTGGTGCTCGACGCCAGCGGTCGGGTCAGCATGAAGGCGACTCCGCCGATCCGTCGGACCAAAGTCGTGCCGGAGCCTTGGCGCACCAATATTCTGGTGCGTGGCTGGCGCCGCCTGACCGGGCGCACCAACCCGCCGCAGCCGCCGAAGGACGAAAACGTCTTGCCGGCGGCGCGCTGGCGCACCGTGGGTTCGATCCGTCGCTACATTCTGTTGCTGCTGATGCTCGGTCAGACCATCGTTGCCGGCTGGTACATGAAAGGCATCATGCCGTACCAGGGCTGGTCGTTCGTCGATCTGGACGAAGTGCTGCACCAGCCGCTGCTGCAAACCGCCACGCAAGTGCTGCCGTATGCGCTGCAAACCAGCATCCTGATCCTGTTCGGGATTTTGTTCTGCTGGGTCTCGGCCGGTTTCTGGACGGCACTGATGGGCTTCCTCGAGTTGCTCACCGGTCACGATAAATACCGTATCTCCGGCAAAAGTGCCGGCAACGAGCCGATTCCGAAAGACGCTCGTACCGCGCTGGTGATGCCGATCTGCAACGAAGACGTGCCCCGGGTATTCGCCGGTCTGCGCGCCACCTTCGAGTCGGTCGCCGCTACCGGTGATCTGGATCGCTTCGACTTCTTCGTCCTCAGCGACAGTAACGACACCGATATCTGCGTCGCCGAGCAGCAAGCCTGGCTGGATGTCTGCCGTGAAGCCAAGGGCTTCGGCAAGATCTTCTATCGCCGCCGTCGCCGCCGTGTGAAACGCAAGAGCGGCAACCTCGACGACTTCTGCCGTCGCTGGGGTGGTGACTACAAGTACATGGTCGTGCTCGACGCCGACTCGGTGATGAGCGGCGAGTGCCTGACCAGTCTGGTGCGCCTGATGGAAGCCACGCCGGACGCCGGGATCATCCAGACCGCGCCGCGAGCGTCGGGCATGGACACCCTGTATGCGCGCATGCAGCAGTTCGCTACCCGCGTGTACGGTCCGCTGTTCACCGCCGGTCTGCACTTCTGGCAGTTGGGTGAATCCCACTACTGGGGTCACAACGCGATCATCCGCATGAAGCCGTTCATCGACCACTGCGCCCTGGCGCCGTTGCCGGGTAAAGGTGCGTTCTCCGGTGCAATCCTGTCTCACGACTTCGTTGAAGCTGCGCTGATGCGCCGTGCCGGCTGGGGCGTGTGGATTGCCTACGATCTGCCGGGCAGCTACGAAGAACTGCCGCCGAACCTGCTCGACGAGCTCAAGCGTGACCGTCGCTGGTGCCACGGCAACCTGATGAACTTCCGCCTGTTCCTGGTCAAAGGTATGCACCCGGTGCACCGCGCAGTGTTCCTCACCGGCGTGATGTCGTACCTGTCGGCGCCGTTGTGGTTCTTCTTCCTGGTGTTGTCGACCGCGCTGCTGGCGGTGAACACGCTGATGGAGCCGCAGTACTTCCTGGAACCGCGTCAGCTCTATCCGCTGTGGCCACAATGGCACCCGGACAAGGCGATCGCGCTGTTCTCGACCACCATCGTGCTGCTGTTCCTGCCGAAACTGCTGAGCATCATCCTGATCTGGGCCAAGGGCGCGAAAGAGTTCGGTGGCAAGTTCAAGGTGACCCTGTCGATGCTGCTGGAGATGTTGTTTTCCATGCTGCTGGCGCCGGTGCGGATGATTTTCCACACCCGTTTCGTCCTCGCCGCGTTCCTCGGCTGGGCTGCGACCTGGAACTCGCCGCAGCGTGACGACGACTCCACGCCATGGAGCGAGGCGGTCAAGCGCCACGGTCCGCAGACCCTGCTGGGCTTCTGCTGGGCGCTGCTGGTGATCTGGCTGAACCCGAGCTTCCTGTGGTGGCTGGTGCCGATCGTCGGTTCGCTGATGCTGTCGATCCCGGTGTCGGTGATTTCCAGCCGTGTCGGTCTGGGCCTGAAGTCCCGTGACGAGAGCCTGTTCCTCATCCCCGAGGAATACAATCCGCCACAGGCGCTGCTGGCGACCGACCAGTACACCCACGAAAACCGCTGGCATGCACTGAACGACGGCTTCATCCGCGCCGTGGTCGATCCGCAGCAGAACGCCCTGGCGTGTTCGCTGGCGACGGCCCGTCACGGTCAGGCCGAGCCGATCGAGTGGCTGCGTCAGGAGCGTGTGCGTCACGCCCTGAAGGCGGGTCCGGCAGCCCTGAGCAACCATGATCGCCTGCAACTGCTGAGTGATCCGGTGGCGCTGGCGCGTCTGCACGAGCTGGTCTGGGCCGAGGGCCACAACGAGTGGCTGGACGCCTGGCGCGCTTCGGTGAAAGCCGATCCGCATGCGCCGCTGTTGCCGCTCAAGCCTGTGAGCTTGCAGGCGCAACCGGCCTGATGAAGAAACCCCGCTAACTAGCGGGGTTTTTTTATGGCGCTGAAAAGCCCCCTCACCCTAACCCTCTCCCGGAGGGAGAGGGGACTGACCGGATTGGATATTCGAGTTGCATCGACCTGAGAAATCGAGTCGAACTTAGCTTTCGAATATTTCCCCGATCGGCTCCCTTTCCCCCTCTCCCCTCTGGGGAGAGGGCTGGGGTGAGGGGTGGCCCTTGATTGTTAAACAAATCGTCCATTAAACCTTGTGCAAAAAATCGAGTGCGTTAGCATCCGTCCCCGAATTGGCGCACCCGGACAATCTTGTCCATTTCTGTCGTTTTTCGCGCCGCAATTGCAATGGTTTTGGGGACTTGAAGATGAAGAAGTATCTGGCGATGCTGCTGGTCGGCGTCACGGCACTGGTTGCAGTCAATGCGGCGCACGCCGGTGCAATCGATGACGCGGTCAAGCGCGGCACGTTGAAAGTCGGTATGGATCCGACCTACATGCCGTTCGAAATGACCAACAAGCGCGGCGAGATCATCGGCTTCGAAGTCGACATCCTCAAAGCCATGTCCAAGGCCATGGGCGTCAAGCTGGAGCTGGTGTCCACCGGTTACGACGGGATCATTCCGGCCCTGATGACCGACAAGTTCGACATGATCGGCAGCGGCATGACCCTGACTCAGGAACGCAACCTGCGCCTGAACTTCAGCGAGCCGTTCATCGTGGTCGGCCAGACTCTGCTGATCCGCAAGGAGCTGGAAGGCACCATCAAGTCCTATAAAGACCTGAACACCGCCGACTACCGCATCACCTCCAAGCTCGGCACTACCGGTGAGATGGTCGCCAAGAAGCTGATCGCCAAGGCCAAGTACCACGGCTACGACAACGAGCAGGAAGCCGTGCTCGACGTGGTTAACGGCAAGGCCGACGCGTTCATCTACGACGCGCCGTACAACGTGGTCGCGGTGAACAAGGTCGGCGCCGGCAAACTGGTGTTCCTCGACAAGCCGTTCACCTACGAGCCGCTGGCCTTCGGTCTGAAGAAGGGTGATTACGACAGCATCAACTTCATCAACAACTTCCTGCACCAGATCCACGAAGACGGCACCTACGATCGCATCCATGACAAGTGGTTCAAGAGCACCGAGTGGCTCAAGGACATGGAATAACGCCGGTCGTTGTGGCGAGGGAGCTTGCTCCCGCTCGGCTGCGAAGCAGTCGTAACTGGTTGACTCGTTCTACCCGACGTTGCGCGGTGGCTGATTTCAGGGCTGCTGCGCACCCTAGCGGGAGCAAGCTCCCTCGCCACAGAGGGAGCGAGCATCCTGATCGATATGGATTTGCTCTAGATGAAACAGAAAAAAGCCCAATGGCCCTGGCACGTCCTGACCGTGCTGGTGCTGGTCGGCCTGGCGGGCGCGTTGTATTACGCCACGTCGCTGATGTCCTACGAATGGCGCTGGAACCGCGTGCCGCAGTACTTCGCCTATCAGGCCGAGGAAACCCAGCGCGCTGCTGACATCTCCACCGTCACCGAACTGGTGCGCAAGGGCGGCAGCGCGCAGGTCACCCTGCGCAACGACGCCGGTGACGAGCAGCACCTGACCGTCGACGAGAACAGCCTGCAATTCGCTCAGGGCGACGATGTGTCTGAAGGTGACGTCGTGGGCGTGACCCGACACTGGGCGGCAGGGCCGCTGCTGTGGGGCCTTTGGACGACGCTGTGGCTTTCGGTAGTGTCCGGTGTACTCGGGCTGTTGATCGGACTGGTCACCGGGCTGTGCCGCCTGTCGAGCAACCCGACTCTGCGCGACCTGTCGAGCATCTATGTCGAACTGGTGCGCGGCACGCCGCTGCTGGTGCAGATTTTCATTTTCTACTTCTTCATCGGCACGGTGATGAACCTGTCCCGGGAGTTCGCCGGGATCGCCGCGCTGTCGCTGTTTACCGGCGCCTACGTGGCGGAGATCATCCGTTCCGGCGTGCAGTCGATTGCTCGCGGGCAGAACGAAGCTGCGCGTTCGCTCGGTCTGAGCGCCGGCCAGTCGATGCGCCACGTGGTGCTGCCGCAAGCGTTCAAACGCGTGCTGCCGCCGCTGGCCGGGCAGTTCATCAGCCTGGTCAAGGACACCTCGCTGGTGTCGGTGATCGCGATTACCGAGCTGCTGAAAAGTGGCCGTGAAGTCATCACCACCTCGTTCTCGCCGTTCGAAATCCTGTTCTGCGTTGCCGGCCTGTACCTGTTGATCAACCTGCCGCTGTCGAAAATCGCCAGCCGGCTTGAGCGGAGGCTCGCGCAAAGTGATTGAAGTCCGCGATCTGGTAAAAGTCTTCGACACCCGGGGCCAGGTAGTCCGGGCGGTGGATAACGTCACCACCTCCGTCGCCAAGGGCGAAGTGTTGGTGGTGATCGGCCCGTCCGGCTCGGGCAAGTCGACCTTCCTGCGTTGCCTCAATGGCCTGGAAGAATTCGACTCGGGCTCGGTGAGCATCGACGGTCTGCAACTGGCTGACCCGAAAACCGACGTCAACGCCTACCGCCGTGAAGTCGGCATGGTGTTCCAGCATTTCAACCTGTTCCCGCACATGACCGTGCTGGAAAACCTCTGCCTGGCGCAGAAGGTCGTGCGCAAGCGCGGGCAAAAGGAAAGCGAGGCCAAGGCCCTGGCGTTGCTGGAGAAGGTCGGTATTGCGCAGAAGGCGCGGGAATACCCGTCACGCCTGTCCGGCGGTCAGCAACAGCGCGTGGCGATTGCCCGGGCGCTGGCGATGGACCCTAAAGTGATGCTGTTCGACGAACCGACGTCGGCCCTCGACCCGGAAATGGTCGGTGAAGTGCTGGACGTGATGAAGAACCTGGCCGTGGAAGGCATGACCATGGTCTGCGTGACCCACGAAATGGGTTTTGCCCGGGAAGTGGCGGATCGGGTGCTGTTCTTCGATCACGGCAAACTGCTGGAAGATGCCGCGCCGGCGCAATTTTTCGATGCGCCGAAGGATCCGCGCGCTCAGGCGTTCCTGCGGCAGGTGTTGTAACGGCGGCGTTCTTTCGGACGCCATCGCTGGCAAGCCAGCTTGTATGCTGAGACTTGAAGGGAGGAGGAGGGACAAAGCCAGATTCTGACTGTTGACGCAGTACAGATCCGTGGGAGATTTCGCCCCTCCTCCTTTCACCCAAGCGCCGATAAAGAATGCATCTGGCTAGACCGACGATAGGAACAAGCCTGCGCCCCTGGGTGATCCCTTCAAGTGTTCAAAACCATATCTCGGGGGGTGTTCAATGGCAATGTCGGTTTCTGTTTCCAAGCCAATCGTGGGCGTGGATGTCGCCAAGAATGAGCTGGTCATCTATCAGGCCGAGCTGGATCTGCTCGAGACTATTTCCAATGACAAGGCAGCGATCGAGAAATGGCTGAAAGCCTTGCCTGCACCGGTTGATCTGGCCATTGAATCGACCAATATCTATCACTTGGCGTTCGCCGATCTGGCCCATGAAGCCGGGTGCACGATTTACATGGTCGGTGGCTACGAGCTGAGTCATTACCGCAAAGGAGTGAATGTTCGCGCTAAAACCGACGCGCTGGACGCCAAACTGCTTGCCCGTTATCTGAAAAATGAATACGAAGAACTGCATCCCTGGATTCCGCCATCGCCGCTGTATCGCCGACTCTTGAGCCTTTTTCGTCGTCGCGCAGCGCTGGTTCAGGCGCGCGTTGGCTTGGTGCAAAGTTGGAAAAATGAGCCGCTGCTTAAAAGCGCGTTTGCCGAGCAAGTGGCTTCAATGCAGAGGCTTGAGACATTGGTCGAGAAGATGATCAACGAGCAGTTGAAAGAAGCCGGTTTGCTTGCCCAACTGAAGCGATGCACGAAAGTCGAAGGCGTTGGTTTTTTGACTGGAGCCCGTTTGATTGTTGCGTTTCAACGGGGTGATTTCAGGAATGCAGATGCATTCATCGCGTTTTTGGGGATGGATTTACGAGTGTCACAGTCGGGGCAGAAGGATGGTCGCCGAAGCCTGACCAAGCGTGGAGATCCGGAAGCTCGTCGACTGCTGCATAACGCAGCCATGTCGGCCAGTCGTACGCCAGCCTGGAAAGGCTTCTACGAGGAGCAAAGAGCCCGAGGCTTCAGCACGACACAGGCACTGGTGATACTGGCTCGAAAGCTTGCGCGGGTGGTATTCGCTCTGCTCAAGGGGCAAAGCGAATATCAACCGAAGGCCGGTTGAGGGCTTTCCCTCAACCATAGAATCTCCCACAGTGAATGGGTTGAACACAAACTTTGTGAACGACTAGAAACCTGTGGGAGCTGGCTTGCCAGCGATAGCATCACCTCGGTCCACAGTGAACCGAGGTCGATGCATCACCTCAGACCTTGAACCGCCCCACCAGCATCTGCAGATGCGTCCCCAGCCGCGCCAGCTCAACACTCGACGCCGCCGTTTCTTCACTCGCCGCCGAGGTCTGATCCGACACATCCCGCACATTCAGCACACTGCGGTTGATTTCTTCAGCCACGGCACTCTGCTGCTCTGCCGCCGCGGCGATCTGCTGGTTCATTGCCTGAATCGCCGACACGGTGCGGGTGATGCTTTCCAGTGAGCCACCGGCACGGCGGGTCAGTTCGACGCTGCTGTCGGTCAGGCTGCGGCTGTTGTCCATGATCGTCGCCACTTGCTGGGTGCCGTTCTGCAGGCCGACGATCAGCTCTTCGATCTCTTCCGTGGACTTCTGCGTGCGCTGGGCGAGGCTGCGGACTTCATCGGCAACCACCGCAAAACCACGCCCGGCCTCACCGGCACGGGCCGCTTCGATCGCGGCGTTGAGCGCCAGCAGGTTGGTTTGCTGGGCCACGGACTTGATCACGTCGAGCACGCTGCCGATCTTGTCGCTTTCGCGCTTGAGTTCGCCCATGGCTTCGGTCGAATGACCGACCTCAACGGCCAGACGCTCAATCTGCGCGATGGCTTCACCCACCACCTTGTCGCCTTCACGGGCTTGCTGGTCGGCGGCCACGGCGGCTTCGGAAGCCTCCTCGGCGTTGCGCGCGACTTCCTGCACGGTGGCGGCCATTTCGTTCATGGCGGTAGCGACCTGGTCGGTCTCGACTTTCTGATTGTTGACCCCGGCGCTGGTCTGCTCGGTCACCGCTGACAATTCCTCGGCAGCGCTGGCGATTTGCGTGACGCCGTCGCTGATGCCACCGATCAACTCGCGCAGGCCTTGGGTCATGCTCTGCATCGAACGTTGCAACTGGCCGAGTTCGTCGCGACGCTGCGACACCAGGTTGTGGGTCAAGTCGCCGGCAGCCACACGCTCGGCGACTTTCAGGGTCTGGTTCAGCGGAATGATGATCTGCCGGGTGATCGCCCATGCGGCCAGCAAACCGAAGGCCACGGCGAGTAGGGTGGCGATGATCAGCATGTTCTTGGCGTGCGCGGCATCGGTATCGCGCACCACGGTTTGTGATTCGGTGAGCTTCTTGCTGAGGTCGAGGAGGATGTCGCCCTGAGCCGTCATGGTTGCCCCGGCCTTGGCATTGTTCACCTGCGAGTCGCGGAACTGAGCGACCGCCGCGCGATAAGCCTTGATCGAGTCGGTGGCCTGTTGCAGGTTGGCGATGTGCTGTTCGGGCAGTTTCGCCGGCAGGCTGTCGAGGTTTTTCAGCGCATTGTCGATGGCGTCCAGCGCGGGCTGCTCCGCCTCGGCCTTGCCGCTGTAGGTGTAGCCACGCACCTGATAGCGCGCTTGCTGCAACAGTTTGCTCAGTTCGATCACGCTGTTGAATTGCGCGACGCTGTCACCCTGCAGCATGGATTTCTCGACTTCCGAGACTTTAGCCACGGCATTGTCGGCACTGGCGCCGAGCTTGCTGCGCGCGTCTTCACGCTGCACGGTGGCCTGTGTCATGTCGGCGAAGGCACGTTTGTACTCGGCGACAGCGGCCAGTTGCTGATCGACCATGGCCGCATCTGCGGGCTGCTCGATCAGGCCGCGCGCGGTTTGCAAGCCGCTGGCGAGTTTGGCCAGCAACTCGTTGACCGCGCCCGGGCCTTGTTCGCCACGACGCGCTTCATAGTCCAGACGCGCCAAGCGCAGGTCCTTGGTCAGCTCGTTGAGGCTGGAAATGAAGCCGAGCTTGTCGCCACGGCTGATGATGCCGCCCATGCCGGTCCAGCCGGTAAAGGTAATCAGCAGGGTGAGCAACAGCACCAGGCCGAAACCGATGCCCAGCTTGCGTTTGACGCTGACGTTCCCAAGATTCTCGGCTAACCAACGGTACATGCGACGACTCCCCTCGGACCACTAATTGGACTTATGGGGACTGTATCGGCGGGGTGATGGCAATCTGTAACCCGATTTGTCCGACACCACCCTTGTGTAGGAGCTGCCGCAGGCTGCGATCTTTTGATCTTGCTGTTAAAAAAACAAGATCAAAAGATCGCAGCCTTCGGCAGCTCCTACAGGGAGAGGTGTGTCAGAACAGGCGGGCGAGCAGGGCGGTGACGGCGGTTTCGACGCGCAGGATGCGCTCGCCCAGTTGCACCGGTTGCAGGCCGGACTTGCCCAGCAGGTCGATTTCGTAGGGGATCCAGCCACCCTCGGGGCCGATCGCCAGGGTCACCGGTTCGCTCAGCGCACGTGGGCACGGCGGGTAATTGCCGGGATGGCCGACCAGACCCAGGGTGCCTTCGCTGATTGCCGGCAGGCGGTCTTCGACGAACGGCTTGAAGCGTTTCTCGATGATGACTTCCGGCAGCACGGTATCGCGGGCCTGTTCGAGGCCGAGGATCAGATTCTCGCGAATCGCTTCCGGCTCCAGAAACGGTGTCTGCCAGAAGCTCTTCTCGACCCGATAGCTGTTGACCAGAATCACCTTCGACACGCCCATGGTCGCCACGGTCTGGAACACTCGACGCAGCATCTTCGGCCGTGGCAGGGCCAGCACCAGGGTCAGCGGCAGCTTGGCCGGCGGTGGTTGATCGAGGATGACGCGCAACTCGGCCTCGCCGGCCTCGAGGCGCAGCAGTTCAGCCGAACCCATCAGTCCGTTGATGCGCCCCACGCGCAGGCTGTCCCCGACTTCCGAGCGATGCACTTCCTGCATGTGGGTCAGGCGCCGGTCACGCAGCACGACGCGGTCGGCCGCGATGAAGTCGGCCTCTTCGAGCAGCAGCAGGTTCATGCCTGGGTCGCTGGCGGCTGGTCGTTGTGATCGTCGGCTGGCGTTTCGTCCGGGCGTTCGCGCTTGCTGATCAGGCCGCCGAACAGAATGCCGATTTCAAACAGCATCCACATCGGTACCGCCAGCAGGGTCTGCGAGAAGATGTCCGGCGGGGTGAGGATCATGCCGACCACGAAGCAGCCGATGATTACGTACGGGCGAATCTTCTTCAGGTATTTGACGTCGACCACGCCGATCCACACCAGCAGCACCACGGCCACCGGGATTTCGAACGCGACACCAAAGGCAAAGAACAGCGTCATCACGAAGTCGAGGTAACTGGTGATGTCGGTCATCATTTCCACGCCAGCCGGGGTGGCGGCGGCGAAGAACTTGAAGATCAGCGGGAACACGAAGTAATAGGCGAACGCCATGCCGGTGTAGAACAGCAGGATGCTGGACACCAGCAGCGGCACGGCGATGCGCTTCTCATGCTTGTACAGGCCCGGCGCGATGAAGCCCCAGATCTGATGCAGGATCACCGGAATCGCGAGGAACAGCGAGACCATCATCGTCAGCTTCAGCGGCGTCAGGAACGGCGACGATACGTCAGTGGCGATCATCGTCGCGCCGACCGGCAGGTACTGGCG
Organism: Pseudomonas sp. HOU2; assembly: GCF_040729435.1. NCBI lineage: Bacteria > Pseudomonadati > Pseudomonadota > Gammaproteobacteria > Pseudomonadales > Pseudomonadaceae > Pseudomonas > Pseudomonas sp. HOU2. The sequence goes on from NZ_CP160398.1 coordinate 3,767,421, forward strand.
CAGCGGCGTCGAGACGAAGGTGTAGATCTGCTGGGTGAACGCGAACAACCCAGCGAAGATAATGAACACCGCCGCCACACAACGCAGCAGGCGGGTGCGCAACTCGGTGAGGTGCGATACCAGCGGCATGTGCTGGTCGTTTTCGGGGAGATCGCTCATGGGGCTCGCGGCGGCAATTTAGGGTCGTGAGGGGCCGTCGCTAAGGGCGCGGCGGCTGGAGCAACGTGTTCAACCGAATTTTCTGCAGCGGCGGGCAAGGGCTCCGTCGCCACAACGGCAGCAGGTGCCGGAGCAGGTGTGCTAGGCGCGGCTGGCGCATGAATCGTCTGCTCACCCACATGCTCAACCGGCGTCGGCTCCTGCTGAACCGGCGTGAAAATCTTCCGCGCCTCCTGCTCCAGCGACAAAATGTGCTCGTTGTGCAGTTGCCGACGGATCTCGTCGGCACCGATTTCACGTTCAACTTCCTGTTTGATCGCGTTGAAGCTGCGCTTCAGCCGGCCGACCCACAGGCCGGCGGTGCGCGCAGCGCCCGGCAGACGCTCGGGGCCCAGCACCAGCAGGGCGACGAGGCCGACGAGCAGCAGTTCAGAGAAGCTGATACCAAACATTAGTCAGTGCTCACACGTCTTTGCGGATCGGCTCTTCGACTTTCTGCGCCTGCACGTCGATGGTGTGCGGCGGGTTGGCCTGAGCGGTGGCTTGCGGCTGCACCGGAGGCACCGGTTGCGCAGGCGTTACGGTCGGATCGGCAGCGGGTTTCTCGTCGTCGTTCATGGCTTTGCGAAAGCCCTTGATCGACTCACCGACGTCGGTGCCGAGGTTTTTCAGTTTCTTGGTGCCGAACACCAGCACCACGACTACCAGAATGACGATCCAGTGTTTCCAGTCAAAAATGCCCATGTTGCTGTTCCTCTCTAAAAATTGTTCAGGCGGACGGACGCGAGGCTTTCTCGACGTGTCCGGACAGACCAAAGCGACGATCCAGTTCATCCAGCACGGCCTGCGGATGCTGCCCCAACTGGGCGAGCATGACCATGCTGTGGAACCACAGGTCGGCGGTCTCGTAGATCACATCGCTGCAGTCACCGCTGATGGCGGCGTCCTTGGCGGCAATGATGGTTTCGACCGACTCTTCGCCGACTTTCTCCAGAATCTTGTTCAGGCCCTTGTGATACAGACTAGCCACATATGAGCTGTCGGCAGCGGCGCCCTTGCGCTCTTCAAGCACCTGAGCGAGGCGGGTCAGGGTGTCACTCATGGGAGGATGTGTCATCAGTCATTTCCTGAGCTGCGCCGGAGCCTGATTTTGTGCAGGGCAAGGCGCGAGGAGTGTAGTTTGGCATTTCAAATAAACGACGAGTAACGCAGCCCTGCACAAAATCAGGCCCGGCCCTTCGGGTTGCCGGCTGAAAGCGCGCCATGCTGCGTTGCAGGCCTTGGCAAGGAAAAGACATTCCCTGCGGCCTGCGCCTTGCCTGGCGCGCTTTCAGCCGGCAACGCAGCTCAGTAAATGACTGATGACACATCCTATTGTCCTGCGGAATAGATAGCGTGCGGGTCTTTCAGAACCGGGTCGACCGTTTTCCAGTCGCCGTTTTCGAAGACGCGGTAAAAGCAGCTTTGACGGCCGGTATGGCAAGCGATGTCGCCGATCTGTTCGACCATCAGGATGATCACGTCGGCGTCACAGTCCAGGCGCATTTCATGCAGGGTCTGTACATGGCCGGACTCTTCGCCCTTGCGCCACAGCTTGCCACGGGAACGTGACCAGTAGATTGCACGGTTTTCCGCAGCGGTCAGTTCCAGCGCTTCGCGGTTCATCCAGGCCATCATCAGCACGCGTCCGGTCTTGTGATCCTGGGCAATCGCCGGCACCAGGCCATCGGCGTCCCACTTGATCTCGTCCAGCCAGTTTTTCATCTTCGACTCCGACAGCGAACCCGTACTTCAATAGTCGGGTTCAGGCGTTGAAACAGTGTGCCAGCCGATCAGCGAACTGGCTATCGGCGAACGACCAGATACAAGCCGACGGCCACCATGATGCCCGCTGGCCAATGCCCCAGTTCGTGCAGCGGGCCACCGGCGGCGAGGATCGTCCCGCCGGCCAGATGTGCGCAACCGAGCAGGCGCAGGAACCAGTCGTCCTTGCGTTTGTGCCACGGTGGTGGCGGGTCGTAGGCGTGCGGTTGCGACATGCGTTCGAGCAGATCGCGGGCCATGTTGGCCAGGTGCGGCAGTTGTTCGAACTGGCTCTGCACGTTGCCGATCAAGGCTTTGGGGCTGACGCGCTCGCGCATCCAGCGCTCGAGGAAAGGCTGCGCGGTGTTCCACAGATCCAGATCCGGGTACAGCTGACGACCCAGACCTTCGATGTTCAGCAGGGTCTTTTGCAGCAGCACCAGTTGCGGCTGGACTTCCATATTGAAGCGGCGCGCGGTCTGGAACAGGCGCATCAGCACCTGGCCAAATGAAATATCTTTTAACGGTTTTTCGAAGATCGGCTCGCACACGGTACGGATCGCCGCTTCGAATTCGTTGAGCTTGGTTTCCGCCGGTACCCAGCCCGAATCGATGTGCAATTGCGCCACGCGGCGGTAGTCGCGCTTGAAGAAGGCGAACAGGTTACGCGCCAGATAGTCCTGGTCTTCCGGGGTCAGACTGCCGACGATGCCGCAGTCGATCGCAATGTACTGCGGGCTCCACGGATTGACGGTGCTGACGAAGATGTTGCCCGGGTGCATGTCGGCGTGGAAGAAACTGTCGCGGAACACCTGGGTGAAGAAGATCTCCACGCCGCGCTCGGCGAGCATTTTCATGTCGGTGCGCTGGTCGGCGAGGGTCGCCAGATCCGTCACCTGAATCCCGTAGATGCGCTCCATCACCAGCACTTTCGGCCGGCACCAGTCCCAATAGACTTGCGGCACGTAGAGCAGAGGCGAGCCTTCGAAGTTGCGCTTCAACTGGCTGGCGTTGGCCGCCTCGCGCAGCAGGTCGAGTTCGTCGTAGATGGTTTTTTCGTAGTCCTGCACCACGTCCACCGGGTGTAGCAGGCGGGCGTCGGCGGAGACTTTCTCGGCGGCGCGGGCGAGGATGAACAGCCACGCCAGATCCTGGGCGATCACCGGTTTCAGGCCCGGACGGATCACCTTGACCACCACTTCTTCGCCGGTCTTCAGCTGCGCAGCATGCACTTGCGCCACCGAGGCCGAGGCCAGCGGTTCGACGTCGAAACGGCTGAACACTTCGCTGATCTTCTTGCCCAGTTGCTCCTCGATCAGCTTGATCGACAGCTGCGAATCGAACGGCGGCACGCGGTCCTGCAGCAGCATCAGCTCATCGGCGATGTCTTCCGGCAGCAGGTCGCGGCGGGTCGAGAGAATCTGCCCGAACTTGATGAAGATCGGCCCCAGATCCTGCAGCGCCAGACGCAGGCGCGCACCACGACTCAGCTCCAGCGGCTTGCGCGGCAACCAGCGCCACGGCAGCACGTAGCGCAGCGCCAGGAGAAACCAGGGCAGCGGCAGATCGAACAGCAGGTCATCGAGGCGGTAGCGGATCACGACGCGCTGGATGCGCAACAGACGGCGGACGGCAAGCAGCTTCATGCGTTATCGCTTGGGTCGAGGGATCGGGAAAGGCGCTCGAAACGCGCCTCGAGACGTTCCAGATCAACTTTGATCCGGTCCAGTTCGCTGAACCGCGCTTCGGCTTCGCGCTGACCGACGAGGGTGCGTGATTCTTCGGCGAGGTATTCGGCGAGGTTCTGGTTGAGGCTGGCAAATCCTTGTTGATACCAGCGTGCGCGGCTGCGCAGATGACCGCCGACCAATTGCGTGGCGACCGGGCCGAGCCAGCGTGAGAGTTCGTACTCCCAGTCCAGCTCGAGGTCCTGCAGCACGCCGGCCAGCTCCAGCAACACGCCGCTGTCACCGTCGAGCTCGACTTCCGGGGCGTGCAGCACCGCGGTCTTGTCTTTGCTCACGGCCAGTTTCACCAGGCTCGACGCCGGGGCGCGCAGGGTGCAGTCGACGCCGGTTTCCCAGTGCGAGGCGAGCATCAGGCCTTCATCGCTGGGCAGGATGAACAGGTGCAGCGCCGGGCTGCGGCAATCGACGGCAATCACCTTGCCGGTCAGATGCGCCAGCCGCGGCAGCGCCGTGCTGTCGAGACGCAGCACCCGGTTGAGGCCGAGTTCGACGCTGGCGAGCAGCCCGGTGAGCAACATCAGGGCTTGATGCCGCGGTGCAGGGCGACGATGCCTGCGGTCATGTTGTGATAGGTCACGCGGTCGAAACCGGCGTCGACCATCATCGACTTCAGGGTTTCCTGATTCGGGTGCATGCGGATCGATTCGGCCAGGTAGCGATAGCTTTCCGAGTCGTTGGTGATCAGCTTGCCCATCAGCGGCATGAAGGCGAACGAGTAAGCGTCGTAAGCCTTGGACATCAGTGCGTTGGTCGGCTTGGAGAACTCCAGCACCAGCAGACGGCCACCGGGCTTGAGCACACGCAGCATCGAGCGCAGGGCGTCTTCCTTGTGCGTCACGTTGCGCAGGCCGAAAGCGATGGTCACGCAGTCGAAGTGATTGTCCGGGAACGGCAGCTTTTCGGCGTCCGCCTGAACGAATTCGACGTTGCCCGACACACCCAGATCCAGCAGGCGGTCACGCCCGACCTTGAGCATGGATTCGTTGATGTCGGCCAATACCACCTGGCCGGTAGGGCCGACCAGATGCGAGAACTTTTTGGTCAGGTCGCCAGTGCCGCCGGCGATATCGAGCACGCGGTTGCCTGCACGCACACCGGACAGTTCGATCGCGAAACGCTTCCACAGACGGTGCATGCCGCCCGACAGAAGGTCGTTCATCAGGTCGTACTTGGCGGCTACGGAGTGGAATACCTCAGCGACTTTTTCCGCTTTCTGGCTTTCCGGAACGTTTTTGAAGCCGAAGTGTGTGGTGGGTTCGGCATCGCTGCCTTTGCGCTGATCAGTCATATCGCTGTCACCAAAAGAGAATGCGCGACATTCTAATCCCCAAGCCATGCTTTGTCTTGGAATGGCTAAAGGTAAGATGGGCAACCTTCGGGACGATTTGCCGCAGACGCGGTCAAGATTTACCGTCACCTATTCATCAAGCAGGAGTCATTCGATGGCCAAAATCAGTGTTGAGCGTGCCCATAGCCTGGGCAAGGAAGCCGCCCGCGAGAAGGCCGACAAGCTGGCGCAGAAACTCTCCGATCAATATGGCCTGGAGCCGCAGTGGTCGGGTGACACCCTGAACCTCAAACGCTCGGGCGTGAAAGGCGCGGTGCATGTGGCTGACGATTCGATTCGCGTCGACGTGGAACTGGGCATCATGATGTCGGCCATGAGCGGCATGATCAAAGCCGAGATCGAGAAGGCGCTGGACAAAGCGCTGGTCTGACGCCTTTTTTCTGAATCCCGAATCCCTGTGGGAGCGGGCTTGCCCGCGATGGCGGTGGGTCAGATTACGAAAATTCTGGATGTGCCGGCCTCATCGCGGGCAAGCCCGCTCCCACAGGGTTCGAGTTTGTCCTGCCGACTGTTTATGTCAGTTGTTAGGGTGCCGTTTCTAATTTTTCTCCCTACTTTGTGCCTGAGCCCGACACATCTGCGGGCAGTTCCTCAAACCTTCTGCGCGTGAGGTGCACCATGGCCAAAGTCATTCTGAAGAAAAAAATCGACGCTTCGACTTCTGCTCTGAGCGACGTCAAATCCTATGCCCGCAAGATCTGGCTGGCAGGCCTGGGTGCCTACACCAAGGTCGGCCAGGAAGGTAGCGACTACTTTCAAGAGTTGATCAAGGCTGGTCAAACTGTTGAAAAGAAAGGCAAAAAAGCCGTCACCGAAAAACTCGAAGCCGCCAACGCCGAGATCGACGAAGCCAAGGATGAAGTCAGCTCGTTCAAAGGTCGCGTCGAAGTTCAGCTCGACAAGGTCGAGAAGGCGTTCGACTCCCGTGTAGCAAGCGCCTTGAATCGTATCGGCATTCCGTCTAAACATGACGTTGAGACACTCTCTGCTAAGCTCGATGAGCTGACGGCATTGCTCGAACGCGTCGCGCGTAAATCTTAAGGAGAACGGGATGGCTGGTAAAAAGAACACCGATAAAGAAGGCAGCTCGTGGATTGGGAAAGTCGAAGACTACTCCCGCAAAATCTGGCTGGCTGGTTTAGGCGTGTACTCGAAGATCGACACTGACGGCAGCAAGCTCTTCGATACATTGGTCAAAGACGGCGAGAAAGCCGAGAAGCTCACCAAGTCTGCAGTCGGCAAAAAAGTCGATGCCGCCAAGGACTCCGCTTCTTCGGCCAAGTCGCGCATCAGCGGCGTGAAAGATCGCGCACTGGGCAAGTGGGACGAGCTTGAAGGCGCTTTCGACAAGCGCCTGAACAGCGCGATTTCGCGCCTGGGTGTGCCTAGCCGCAACGAAGTCAAAGCGCTGCACAGCAAGGTCGAAACCCTGACCAGGCAGATCGAGAAACTCACTGGCGAGAAGGCGCGTCCGGTAGCGGCGAAAACCGCTGCGGCCAAACCAGCCGCTAAAACTGCAGCGGCAAAACCGGCAGCCAAAACTGCTGCCAAGCCATTGGTCAAAGCGGCTGCCAAACCGGTGGCGAAGGCTAAAACAGCCGTTAAATCCGTAGCGAAAACGGCTGCCGCCAAACCTGCTGCGAAAGCAGCGGCCAAGCCGGTTGCAGCCGCCAAGGCCGCTGCGAAGCCTGCCGCTAAAACCGCGGCGAAGCCAGCAGCCAAGCCAGCAGCGAAAACCGCTGCCGCCAAACCGGCTGCCAAGCCAGCGGCCAAACCGGCTGCGGCGAAAAAGCCGGCAGTGAAAAAACCGGCCGCGCCGAAAGCCGCTGCGCCGAAGCCAGCTGCACCCGCAGCAGCCAAGCCTGCTACCCCGGCAACCCCGGCCAGCGCGTCGAACTCCGCCGCTGCACCGACTCCGGTAGCCACCCCGACTGCTGCATCGACCCCGTCGACGCCAACCAGTCAGTCCTGATTTTTCAGGGCAAAACAAAACGCCCGGCCTGTGAAGGTCGGGCGTTTTTGTTTGTGCTTTTAAAAACTTACCCTCACCCCAGCCCTCTCCCCGAGGGAGAGGGGGCCGATTCGGGGATGCTTCAGCCTTACACCGACCTGAAAGTGTCGTATTGAATCCATAATCGACTGGATTTTTCAGGTCGCCGTATCGCGTAAGGCAATAAGGTCAGTCCCCTCTCCCTCTGGGAGAGGGTTAGGGTGAGGGGCTCTTGATTTCATTCGTGATCTTCGAGGTATTGCAGGGCCATCCGCTCCGTCGCCACTTTCACCGGGGGCAGCAGATGCGGCGCCACCAGCATCATGATCTGGTACACCACCAGTTTGACCTCGCCCTCGCGATCGAGAATCCGTTGATAGTCCAGCGAAAACAGCAGGGTCATGGTGATCTGCTCCACCAGTTGCCCCAACGCCTGGGTATCACTGACCAACTGCCCTGCCGCCTTCAACCGCGCCAGCAATGACGCCAGCGTACGCTTGAGCGCATTGAGCAGGTTGCGAATGCCCTTGGCCAGTTTCGGCAGGCGCCCGGCGAGGTTCGACAGGTCCTGGAACAGAAAGCGGTACTGCGCCAGGCGCTCGACGATCAGGTGCAGGAACAGCCAGTAATCCTCCGGCGCCAGCTCGACATCCGACGGCGGGTCGAGCAGTGGCGCCAGTTCATTCTGAAAGCGTTCGAACAGGCCGAGAATCAACGGCTCCTTGCCGTGAAAGTGGTAGTAGAGGTTGCCGGGGCTGATCCCCATTTCGTTGGCAACCTCCATGGTGGAGACGTTGGGCTCACCCTTTTCGTTGAACAGTTGCAGGGCACATTCGAGAATCCGGTCGCGGGTTTTCATCCAGTCTTCTTAGAAAAGTTCGGTTAAGCGTTAGCGCACATGCACGTAGGTGCCGGGTGCTGCCTCCATCGGTGGATAGTTCGGGTTGCCGAGGGTAAACGTGGTTTCGTGCTGCGTGCCGGAGCGCTGCTGTATCCACTCCAGCCACTGCGGCCACCAACTGCCGTCGACGCGTTTGGCGTCGTAGTACCAGGCGCGTGGATCGCTGCTGAGCTTGCCGTTCTCGACGTAATTGGCTTTCGGGTTGCTCGGCGGGTTGAGGATGCTCTGCACGTGCCCGCTGTTGGACAGTACAAAGCGCCGCTCGCCACCGAGCAGCAGGGTCGAGCGGTACACCGCGTCCCACGGCGTGATGTGGTCGTTCATGCCAGCCACGCTGAAGCTGTCGACGGTGACTTTCTGCAGATCGATCGGCGTGCCGCAGACTTCCAGCCCGCCCGGGTGGGTCAGCGGGTTGTGCTTGAAGAAGTCCAGCAGGTCGCCGTGGAAGGCGGCGGGCAGGCGGGTGTTGTCGTTGTTCCAGTAGAGGATGTCGAAGGCCGGCGGCTCCTTGCCGAGCAGGTAGTTATTGACGAAGTAGCTCCAGATCAAATCGTTGGGCCGCATCCAGGCGAACACCTTGGCCATGTCGCGACCGTCGAGCACGCCTCTCTGGTAGGAACGGCGTTTGGCCGCTTCGATGGTTTGTTCGTCGGCGAACAGCGTGGTCGGGGTTTCGATCTCGCTGTCGAGCAGGCTGACCAGATAGGTCGCACTGGAGATCCGCCGCAGTTGCCGTTTGGCCTGCAGATGACCCTGCAGCGCGGCGATGGTCAGGCCGCCGGCGCAGGCGCCCATCAAGTTGACCTCGCGCGCGCCGGTGATCGCCCGGCAGATGTTCATCGCTTCTTCCACCGCCTCGACGTAGGTCGACAGGCCCCATTCGCGGTGACGCACGTCCGGGTTGCGCCAACTGATCATGAAGGTCTGCAGGCCGTTTTTCAGCGCGTACTGGACGAAGCTGTTGTGCGGGCTGAGGTCGAAAATGTAGTACTTGTTGATTTGCGGCGGCACCACCAGCAGCGGCTTGGCGTACTGCTTTTCGCTCATCGGCTTGTACTGGATCAGCTCGAGCATCTCGTTGCGAAACACCACGGCGCCGGTGGTGGTGGCAACGGTCTTGCCGACTTCGAACGCCTGCTTGGTAACCTGACGCGGCAGGCCATCGTTGTGCAGCAGATCATCGAACAGATGGCTCAGGCCGCGCACCAGACTCTGGCCGCCGGAATTGAACAGCTCCTTCACCGCCAGTGGATTGAGCAGGGTATTGGAGGGCGCCACGGCATCGTTGAGCAGGGTGAACGCGAAGTGCGCGCGGGCGCGGTCGTCCTCGCTCATGCTGCTTTCATCGATCCAGCTCTTGACCTGTTTCTGCCAGGCCAGATACGCCTGCAGGCTGCGCCGGTAGAACGGATTGAGGCTCCATGCCGGGTCGGCAAACCGCGCGTCCTGCGGGTTGGTTGGGTGCAGGGTTTCACCGAGCAGCACGCGGCCGAGCTGGCCGCCGAGTTTCAAGGCGTGTTTCGCGCTGTGGAGCGGGTTGCGCAGACCGTGGGCGGCGACACTGCGCAACGTGGAGAGCAAGTCGCGGCCACGCAGGCCGGTCATTGCACTCTGTGCATTGATGAACACGGCGGGACTGGGCACGACGCCCGTCGCAGGTTTGTCGCGCATGACTCAACACTCCTTCGTCTTCAGGTCAAAAACAAACTCACCGAACCAGAACACCATAGTCGCTGTTACGGGTTGCTGCCTGCGCGGCGTCCTGCCGCGCACGTTGTTCAAAACCCTGCATAAAGCCTGCCGCCGTGATTTATCCGCCCAGCGGCGTCGGATGCGGGTGCATCACGGCGCGCTGCCGCTCCTCCTCAAGGAATTTCATGATGATCGGCGCCACGGCTTCGGCGCGGGTGATCAGGAACAAATGACCGTCGTCGATGATGTGCAGCTGAGCATTGGGAATCCGCCAGGCGAGCATGCGCATGTTGATCAGCGGGATCAGCGGATCGTCGTCGCCGGCCAGCACCAGCGTCGGCTGATGGATCTTGTGCAGCCAGTGAATGCTGGTCCAGCCCAGGCCGGCGAACAGTTGCCAGTAGTAACCGAGCTTGCCCGCCGAACGCACTTTCGCCGCATGGCTGGCAGCCAGCGTCGGGTCGCGACGGAACGAGCCGCCGTAGATCAATGGCGCAATGCGGATCACGTGCGATGGCTGAATGTAGCGCCGGGGACTGGCCATCATCCACAGCACTTTCGGTTTTCCCGGCACCATGAAAGCCCCGGCCGCCGTCGCTGCCAGCACCAGTTTCTTGCAGCGCTCGGGGTAGTCATGGGCAAACTGCTGCGCCAGCGCGCCGCCCCACGACACGCCGATCACATTGACCTGACCGTAGTCGAGGTAGTCGAGCATCCGCGAGGTCAGCTTCGCCAATCCGGGAAAGCGATACGGCCGGCTCGGCGTCGACGAGCCGCCGACACCGGGCACGTCGAAGGCGATCACTTCCAGATCCGGGTCCAGCGCCGCGACAAACGGAAACACCAGCTCCAGGTTGGCGCCGATGCCATTGAAAATCAGCAAGGGCGTCAAATGAGGCTTGCCGGGGCGTACCGCGGTGCGAATGGTCTGCCCATCCAGATCGACGGTACGGAAAATGAACGGTTGCGGCATGCTTCAGGCCCTGTGAATTAATTCATCCCCGCTCCCCTGCAGGAGTGAGCCTTGTGGTGAGGGGATTTATCCCCGATCGGCTGCGCAGCAGTCGCAAAATCATTACGCACGGTTTTCAGAACTACCGCGTCAGATGGTTTTGGGGCCGCTTCGCAGCCCATCGGGGATAAATCCCCTCACCACAGTTTCACCCCACAGTTCGGGGAGCCGAGGTGTGTCAGTTACCGCTCATGTACGTAAGTACCCGGCGAGGCCTCGCCTGCCGGATACGCCTTGTTGCCCAGTTTCAGTGGTGCCTTTTTCAGATTGCCCGAGCGCTCGGCCTGCCACGCCTGCCAGTACAGCCACCAGGAATCGGTGTGCTTGGTCGAGTTCTCTTGCCACTCGTCGGCATTGGCGGCCATGCCTTCGCTGGTCATGTAGCGCGATTTCGGGTTGCCCGGCGGATTCAGGATGCTCTGGATGTGCCCGCTGCTCGACAGCACGAACTCGACCTTGCCGCCAAACAGCTGCGCCGACTTGTAGCAGGACTTCCACGGGGTGATGTGGTCGTTGGTGCCGGCCAGCGAGAAGATGTCGGCGGTAACCTGCTTGAGGTCGATCGGCGTGCCGCACACTTCCAGTGCATTGGGGCGAATCAGTGGGTTGTTTTTGAACATCTCGATCAGGTCGCCGTGGAACGCCGCCGGCAGCCGGGTGGTGTCGTTGTTCCAGAACAGGATGTCGAACACCGGCGGCTCGTTGCCGAGCAGGTAGTTGTTGACCCAGTAGTTCCAGATCAGATCGTTGGGGCGCATCCACGCGAAGACCTTGGCCATGTCTTTGCCTTCGAGCACGCCGGCCTGGTACGAGTGGCGCTTGGCGGTCTCCAGGGTCTGCTCGTCGACAAACAGGGCGACGTCGCTGTCCAGGGTGGTGTCGAGCACGCTGACCAGCAGGGTCAGCGCGTTGACCTTGTTCTGGCCGAGGGCGGCGTAGTGGCCGAGCAGGGCGGTACAGGTGATGCCGCCGGAGCAGGCACCGAGCATGTTCACGTCTTTGCTGCCGGTGATCGCGGTGACCACGTCGACTGCTTCTTTCAGTGCATCGATGTAGGTCGACAGGCCCCACTCGCGCTGGGCCTTGGTCGGGTTGCGCCAGCTGACGATGAAAGTCTGCACGTTATTGCGCAGGCAGAAGCGCGCCAGACTCTTGTCCGGGCTCAGGTCGAACACATAGAACTTATTGATCTGTGGCGGCACCACGAGCAGTGGACGCTCGTGCACCTGCTCGGTGATCGGCTTGTACTGGATCAGTTCCAGCACGTCGTTGCGAAACACCACCGCGCCTTCGGTCACGCCGAGGCTCTTGCCGACCTCGAACGCGCCCATGTTGACCTGGCTCGGCATGCCGCCGTTGTGCACCAGATCCTTGGCCAGATGCGAGAGGCCGTCGAGCAGGCTTTTGCCGCCGGTCTCGAAGAAGCGTTTGACCGCTGCCGGGTTGGCGGCGGTATTGGTCGGGGCCATGGCTTCGGTCATCAGGTTGATCACGAAGTGGCCGCGCGCGATGTCCTTGGGTGACAGGCTGCTGTCGTCGATCCAGGAATGGAGCTCCTTGCGCCACGCCAGGTAAGTTTGCAGATAACGTTTGTAGAGCGGGTTCTGACTCCACGCCGGATCAACGAAGCGACGATCATCGCTGGCCGGTTGCAGTTCGGATTTGCCGAACAGCACGTTCTTCAGTTCAAGACCGAAATGGGTCACGTGCTTGACGCTATGGATCGGTTGTTTGATGGCCTGGGTCAGCACCATTCGAGCAGAGGCCAGCAGATCCTTTCCGCGCAGCCCAACGACGGGATTAAGCCCCAGGGTGTTTTCCGAGGCTTGGTACTTCAGGTCATCGTTATTCTTGTTACTCATCTACGACGCTCCATTGTCCTGAGACGAGTACCCGGTGTTGTGCTGTGCAGTTCCACAGCGAATGCCAGGTACTACTGCTCGGGTGACCGTTAATTCTGCATAGCTGCTTTACAGTCGTAGAGCACTGCAGGGAACTTGCCAGCTCCATTGGTTACCCGAGTTTAATTTTTTTCGCAAGCGGCCGATCCTCGACCACTTGGCGCAGCATTCAAACAGATGAATTTAGAAAATGCCCTCTAAAGAGCAAGAGTCTCGGACTAGAGCATCAGCTTGACGATCGACTGGTCCGGATCGCGGGTTTTCCCGGCGGCTTTTAGCTCGGCCAGATAATCGGCCCAGAGTGCGTCATGACGTCGCCCCAGCTCGTAGAGGTATTCCCAGGTGAACAGGCCACTGTCGTGACCGTCGTCGAAGGTCAGTTTCAGTGCGTAGTGACCGGCCGGTTCCAGTGCGGTCAGTCCGACATTGAGCTTGCCGAATTGCAGGATCGGTTTGCCGTGGCCCTGGACCTCGGCGGAGGGGGAATGCACGCGCAGGAATTCTGCGGGCAGGGTGTACTCCTCGCCGGACGCGTATTTGAGCGTCAGGGTTTTCGAGGCTTTGTGCAGTTTGATGTCGGTGGGAATAGTGGTCATTGCAGGTCATCCGACTGTGATGAGCCCCTGTAGGAGCTGCCGCAGGCTGCGATCTTTTGATCTTGTCTTTTAAAAAACAAAATCAAAGATCGCAGCCTGCGGCAGCTCCTACAGGGAAGAGTGACCTACAGGATATAACGGGACAGGTCTTCGTTCTGCGCCAATTCGCCCAGGTGGCTGTTGACGTATGCAGCGTCGATCAGGATCGGCTTGTCGTCATGCGCGCTGGCCAGGTCGCCGGCACTGAAGGACACCTCTTCCAGCAGACGCTCAAGCAGCGTGTGCAGACGACGGGCACCGATGTTCTCGGTCTTCTCGTTGACCTGCCAGGCGATTTCCGCCAGACGCTTGATGCCTTCCGGCTGGAACTGGATGTTCAGGCCTTCGGTTTTCAGCAGTGCGCAGTATTGCTCGGTGAGCGAGGCGTGCGGTTCGCTGAGGATGCGTTCGAAGTCTTCCGGGCTCAGCGCCTTGAGTTCGACGCGGATCGGCAGACGACCCTGCAGCTCAGGCACCAGATCGCTCGGCTTGCTCAGGTGGAACGCGCCGGAGGCGATGAACAGGATGTGGTCGGTCTTGACCATGCCCAGCTTGGTGTTGACGGTGCAGCCTTCGATCAGCGGCAGCAGGTCGCGCTGTACGCCTTCACGGGACACATCGGCCCCGCCGACATTGCCGCGCTTGGCGACCTTGTCGATTTCGTCGATGAACACGATGCCGTGCTGCTCGACCGCTTCCAGCGCCTTGGCCTTCAGTTCTTCTTCGTTGACCAGACGCCCGGCCTCTTCGTCGCGCACCAGTTTCAGCGCTTCCTTGACCTTGAGCTTGCGCGCTTTCTTCTTGCCCTTGCCCATGTTGGCGAACAGGTTCTGCAACTGGCTGGTCATTTCTTCCATGCCAGGCGGCGTGGCGATCTCGATGCCGGCCACTTCGGCGACTTCGATCTCGATTTCCTTGTCGTCCAGCTGACCTTCGCGCAGGCGTTTGCGGAACAGCTGACGGGTGTTGGAGTCGCTGCTCGGCGCTTCTTCATTGCTGAAGCCCATGCGTGCCGGTGGCAGCAGTGCGTCGAGGATACGATCCTCGGCAGCGTCTTCTGCACGGTGACGTACGCGGGTCATTTCCTGCTCGCGGAGCATCTTGATCGCAGCGTCGGCCAGATCACGGATGATCGATTCGACGTCACGGCCAACGTAGCCGACTTCGGTGAATTTGGTCGCTTCGACCTTGATGAACGGCGCGTTGGCCAGTTTCGCCAGGCGACGGGCGATCTCGGTTTTACCGACACCGGTCGGGCCGATCATCAGGATGTTTTTCGGGGTCACTTCAACGCGCAGCTCTTCAGGCAGCTGCATGCGGCGCCAGCGGTTGCGCAGGGCAATCGCGACGGCGCGCTTGGCATCGTCCTGGCCGATGATATGGCGGTTGAGTTCGTGGACGATTTCGCGGGGAGTCATGGACATAATAATTGACGGTCCTCAAGCAGAAACAAGCCGTGGCACTTAGGCCGCGTCAAGCTTATTCAGCGAGATCCTGCTCCTCAATGGTCTGGGTGTGGTTGGTGAATACACAGATGTCGCCGGCGATACCGAGGGCAGTTTCGACGATCTCACGGGCCGACAGGTCGGTCTTTTTCAACAGCGCGCTGGCTGCGGCTTGCGCGTAGGCGCCGCCGGAACCCATGGCGATCAGGCCGTCTTCAGGTTCGACTACGTCACCGTTGCCGGTGATGATCAGCGAGGCGTCCTTGTTGGCAACCGCGAGCATCGCTTCGAGGCGGCTCAGGGAGCGGTCGGTGCGCCATTCTTTGGCGAGTTCTACAGCGGCGCGGATCAGGTGGCCCTGATGTTTCTCGAGCTGGCCTTCGAAGCGTTCGAACAGGGTGAAGGCGTCGGCGGTGGCACCGGCGAAACCGGCGATGACCTGACCGTGGTACAGGCGACGAACTTTCTTCGCGTTGCCTTTCATCACGGTATTGCCGAGAGAAACCTGGCCGTCGCCGCCCATGACGACTTTGCCGTGGCGGCGGACTGAAACGATGGTGGTCAAGGGAAGAGTCTCCACGCAGCGGGGCGAAAATGCCTTATGCCCATTCATATGGGGGTGCTGGAGAGGATTTCAACCGGGGGCGCAGAGAGGAGACGAGCGGTGATGAAGGGTTGGTGCAAATCTCTGTGGCGAGGGAGCTTGTCGAATCGTCGCACCGTCCCGCTCGGCTGCGCAGCAGTCGTAAAACCTGCAATCCCGGTCTGTCTGATGCACTGGATTCACAGGGTTTGGGGGCGCTTCGCACCCCAGCGGGAGCAAGCTCCCTCGCCACAAAGTCCGCCGAACGATTTACGTTCGGCGAGAGATCAGCGGCTCTGGCGTTGTTGTAACAACAGATTGCTGAAGCCGCTGCCGGCCAGTTGTTTCTGCGCCGTGGTCAGCTGTTCGCGGTTGCTGAACGGGCCAACCAGTACGCGATACCAGGTTTCATCCTTCACTGTGCCGGACTCAACCGCCACAGCCTGGCCGAGCAGAATGATCTGCGCCCGCACCTTGTCCGCGTCCGCCTCTTTGCGGAACGAACCGGCCTGGAGGAAGAACTTGGTCACTGGCGCCGCTTTCGCCACCGGTGGCGCTGGCGGTGGGGTAATGCCCGACAGCGCGGCCTGCGCGCGTGCGGTGTCGATCTTCGCCGCTTCCGCCGGGGTAACCGGTGTGGTCGGCACTTGCGGCGTCGGCAGGGTTTTCTCCGGCACGGCATCCGGCGGCACGATCACTTCCGATTCCGGCAGCAGGGTGTAGAAGTCGTACTTCGGCTTCACCGGTTGCGTCGGGCTCGGCGGGGTCTTGTTGGCCTCGGCGATCTTCGACGCTTTCTGCTGCTGCGCCTGCTCGACTTTCTCGCGCTTGACCGTGTCGCTGCCCTTGCCCGGCTCCAGTTTCATCAGGAACACGATGAACGCGCCGACCGTCAGGCCGATGGCCATCCACAGCCAGCCCGGGATCGGTTGCTTTGCAGGAGCTTGGTAACGGCTGGCGCCACGCTTGGGTGCAGGTTTTTTCTTGGCAGCCAACTTACATGCGCTCCAGAGTTTCCAGGCCCAACAGTTCCAGGCCTTGCTTGAGAGTACGACCGGTCAGCGCGGCCAGACGCAGACGGCTCTGCATCTGGACCGGCGTTTCGGCGGCGAGGATCGGGCAGTTCTCGTAGAAGCTGGAGAACAGACCGGCGACGTCATACAGATAAGTGCAGAGAATGTGCGGCGTGCCTTTTTCCGCAACGCTGTTCAGCACTTCGCCGAACTGCGCCAGCTTCGCCGCCAGCTCTTGCTCGTGCGCGGCTTCGAGGACGATCTGGCCGTCGACTTCGCTGAAGTCCTTGCCCAGTTTGCGGAACACACCGGCCACACGGGTATAGGCGTACAGCAGGTACGGCGCGGTGTTGCCTTCGAAATTCAGCATCAGGTCGAAGTTGAAGCTGTAGTCGCTGGTGCGGTGCTTGGACAGGTCGGCGTATTTCACCGCACCGATGCCGACAACCTTGGCGATGTTGCGCAGTTCGTCTTCGGCCAGTGTCGGGTTCTTCTCTTTGACCAGGTTGTAGGCACGTTCCTGGGCTTCGGTCAGCAAATCGATCAGCTTCACGGTGCCGCCATCACGGGTCTTGAACGGACGGCCGTCGGCGCCATTCATGGTGCCGAAGCCCATGTGCTCCATTTCCATCGGATGGGTCACGAAACCGGCTTTGCGCGCCACGGCGAACACTTGCTGGAAGTGCAGGGCCTGACGCTGGTCGACGAAGTACAGCGCGCGGTCGGCCTTCAACTTGCCACTGCGGTAGCGCACGGCTGCCAGGTCAGTGGTGGCGTACAGGTAACCGCCGTCAGCCTTGACGATGATCACTGGTAGCGGATCGCCGTCGGCGTTCTTGAACTCGTCGAGGAACACGCACTGGGCGCCGTTGCTCTCGACCAGCATGCCGGCGGCTTTGAGGTCGTTGACCACGTTGATCAGGTCGTCGTTGTAGGCGCTTTCGCCCATCACGTCGGCCATGGTCAGTTTGACGTTGAGCAGTTCGTAGATCTTCTGGCAGTGCGACAGCGAGATGTCCTTGAACTTGGTCCACAGCGCCAGGCACTCGGCATCGCCGGCCTGCAGCTTGACCACCAGGCCACGGGCGCGGTCGGCGAACTCTTCGGATTCATCGAAACGCTGCTTGGCGGCGCGGTAGAAGTTTTCCAGATCGGACAGCTCGTCGCTGGTGATCGGGTTTTCCTGCAAGTAAGCCATCAGCATGCCGAACTGGGTGCCCCAGTCGCCCACGTGGTTCTGGCGGATCACTTCGTCGCCAAGGAACTCGAGAACACGGGCCACGCCGTCGCCGATGATGGTCGAGCGCAAGTGGCCGACGTGCATCTCTTTGGCCAGGTTCGGCGCCGACAGGTCGACCACGGTGCGTTGCGCCGGGCCGGCCTTGCGCACGCCAACGTGAGCATCGGCCAGGGCGGCGTCGAGGCGCGAGGCGAGGGCCTGGGTGTTCTGGAAGAAATTGATGAAGCCGGGGCCGGCGATTTCGGCCTTGGTGACGTTCTCGTCGGCCGGCAGCGCGGCAATGATTTTCTCCGCCAGATCGCGCGGCTTCATGCCCGCAGGCTTGGCCAGCATCATGGCGATGTTGCTGGCGAAGTCGCCGTGGGTCTTGTCACGGGCGTTCTCCACCTGAATCGCCGGCGACAGGCCTTCAGGCAACACACCTTCGTTGACGAGTTGGGTGAGGGCTTGTTGGATCAGCTGGCGAATGGTGTCTTTCATGGTCTTCTCTTTCGACCGCAAGCGCGGCGGCGCATCGATGCGCGGGTGGAAAAACTGGGCATTATCCGTTGCGAAGACGGGCTTGCCAACCTTAGCAGGCAGGATGTGGATATGTGGTGACAAATTACCCTGTGGCGAGGGAGCTTGCTCCGGCTCGGCTGCGCAACAGTCGTAAAACCGCTGACTCGGTTCGGCTGGCATTTCCGTTTTGGGGCCGCTTCGCGCCCCAGCGGGAGCAAGCTCCCTCGCCACAGGTCAGCGTCAATACAAATCCACCGGATCGACATCCAGCGACCAGCGCACCGCGCGCCCGCTCGGCATCTGCTCCAGCACCAGCAACCAGCTGGCGAGCAGTCGATGCAAGGGTGCCCGCGCCGCCGCCTGCACCAACAGCTGTGCCCGATAGCGCCCCGCACGGCGCTCCATCGGTGCCGGCACCGGTCCGAGCAATTCGATCCCGCCCAGATTCTGTTCAGCCAGCAAGCGCTCGGCGGCGCTGCATGCCTCATCGAGAAAACCTTCCGCCTGCCCCGGTTTGTGCGCTTCGGCGCGTAACAGCGCCAGGTGTGAAAACGGCGGCAGCCCCGCCGCGCGGCGCTCACTCAAGGCCTGCTCGGCAAAGGCGAAGTAGCCCTGCTCGGTGAGTTGCACCAATAGAGGATGGTCGGCCAAATGCGTCTGGATGATCACCTTGCCCGGCTCCTCGGCCCGCCCGGCGCGCCCCGCGACCTGCACGATCAACTGTGCCATGCGCTCGCTGGCGCGGAAGTCGCCGGAAAACAGCCCGCCGTCGGCATCCAGAATCGACACCAGCGTGACCCGCGGGAAGTGGTGCCCCTTGGCCAACATCTGGGTGCCGACCAGAATGCATGGCTGGCCCTTCTGAATCGTTGCGAACAGTTGATTCATCGCGTCCTTGCGCGAAGTGCTGTCGCGGTCGACCCGCAGCACCGGGTAGTCCGGGAACAGAATCGCCAGGCGTTCTTCGGCGCGTTCGGTGCCGGCGCCCACCGGCCGCAGATCGACCTTGTTGCACTTGGGGCACTGGCGCGGCGTGCGTTCGACGTTGCCGCAGTGATGACAGCGCAGCTCACCGTAGCGCTGGTGCACGGTCATCCGCGCGTCGCAGCGTGAGCATTCGGACATCCAGCCGCAATCGTGGCACAGCAATGTCGGCGCAAAGCCGCGCCGGTTGAGGAACACCAGCACCTGTTGGCCCGCTGCGAGGGTCTGGCCGATGGCTTGCTGCATCGGCCCGGAAATGCCGCTGTCCAGCGGGCGGCTTTTCACGTCCAGTCGCAGGAACCGAGGTTGCCTGGCGCCGCCAGCGCGCTCGTTCAGGCGCAGCAGGCCATAACGACCGGTGTAGGCGTTGTGCAGGCTTTCCAGCGACGGCGTGGCGGAGCCGAGGACGATCGGGATGTTTTCCTGGCGCGCACGCACCAGCGCCAGATCCCGGGCGTGGTAGCGCAGGCCTTCCTGCTGTTTATAGGAGCCGTCGTGTTCTTCGTCGATGATGATCAGTCCCGGGTTTTTCATCGGGGTGAACAGCGCCGAGCGGGTGCCGATAATAATGTCGGCCTCGCCGTCGCGGGCAGCGAGCCAGGCGTCGAGGCGCTCACGGTCGTTGACCGCCGAATGCAGCAGGGCGATGCGCGCATTGAAGCGCTGCTCGAAACGCGCCAGAGTCTGCGGGCCGAGGTTGATCTCGGGGATCAGCACCAGCGCCTGCTTGCCGGCTTCGAGGGTTTCGCGGATCAGCTGCAGATAGACTTCGGTCTTGCCGCTGCCGGTGACCCCGGCCAGCAGAAACGCGTGATAACTGTCGAACCCGGCGCGGATCGCTTCGTAAGCGGCGCGTTGTTCGGTGTTGAGCGGCAGTTCCGGTTGCGCCAGCCAGTGTTCATGGCGCACGCCGGGGGCGTGCCGGCGGATCTCCACTTGCACCAGTCCCTTGGCCAGCAGCAGGTCGAGGCTGTCCTTGCTCAGCATCAGCTTGCTCAGCAACTGATGGGCCACGCCGTGGGGGTGCTGCGCCAGCGTCGACAATGCTTCACGCTGGCGCGGGGCGCGGGCGATGCGCGGATCATCGAGGCTGGCACCGGGCGCAACCGACCAAAAGCGCTCCTGACGGGCTTCAGCCAGTTCGCCCTGTCGCAGCAAAACCGGCAGCGCCCAGCTCAGGGTGTCGCCGAGGCTGTGCTGATAATACTGGGATGTCCACAGGCACAGCTTGAACAGCGCGGGCGGCAGCGGCGGCTCGGCATCGAGCAGGGCCAGCGCCGGTTTGAGTTTTTCCAGCGGTACATCGCTGGTGTCGGTGACTTCGACCAGGATCCCGATCATTTCCCGGCGCCCGAACGGCACACGCAGGCGCATGCCCGGCTGCAACTGGGCACGCGATACCCCGGCCGGCGCCCGATAATCGAACAGGCGGCGCAGGGGCGAAGGCAGGGCGAGGCGCAGAATGGCGTCGGGCACGCGGGGGGATCTCTATCAACACAAAAGGAGGCTTGGCGCAGATCAAGTGTGGGAGCGAGCTTGCTCGCGAACGCGGTGTGTCAGGCACGAAGTCATCAACTGGCACAACGCATTCGCGAGCAAGCTCGCTCCCACAGGGGTGCGTTCAAGCCCGGGAGCCTAGCAGACGGTCGGTCTCAGGGACAGCTTGCGCGATTGACATTGTCTGGTAGAATCCGCGGCCTAATTACGTGCGGTATTCAACAATAGTGTTGGGTGGCGGCACGCTAGCTGAGGAAGACATCATGAAAGCTGATATCCACCCGAATTACCCAGAAGTTGCAGTAACCTGCAGCTGCGGCAACAAGTTCGAAACCCGTTCGACCTTCGGCAAAGCCCTGGCGATCGACGTTTGCAACGAGTGCCACCCGTTCTACACCGGTAAGCAGAAGACTCTGGACACCGGTGGTCGCGTTCAGAAGTTCGCCGACCGTTTCGGTGCCTTCGGCGCCAAGAAGTAAGATTGGTCATTCTGGAAAATCGCGACGGTTTCTCCAGGCTGATGAAAAAGGCGTCCCTTGTGGGCGCCTTTTTTGTGTCCGCGATTTGGCTGTCCGGCGCCCAGGCGTTTTGCCCTGCGCCGGCCGGCCTGAGCAGCGTCAGCGTCCAGCGTGTGGTCGATGGCGACACGCTACGCCTGAGCGATGGGCGCAGTGTGCGGATGATCGGTCTCAACACGCCGGAACTGGGCAAGCAGGGCCGCAGTGACGAAGCCTTCGCCGTGGCGGCGCGCAAACGCCTCGAAGCGCTGGTGGCGGACAGTGGCGGGCGGGTCGGGTTGCTCCCCGGCAGGCAGGCCAAAGACCATTACGGCCGGACCCTCGCGCATGTCTACAGCACCAACGGCACCAATCTTGAAGCGCAAATGCTCGCCGACGGCCTCGGTTTTCAGGTCGCGGTGGCGCCGAACGTCGATCTTGTTGCCTGTCAGCAGGCCGCTGAGAGGCGCGCGCGAACCGCTGGACGCGGCGTCTGGCGCCAGTCGCCTGTACTGAAAGCGCAGCAGATCCAGCGTTCGGGTTTCGCCGTGGTCAGCGGGCGTGTGAGCAAGGTTCAGCGCAATCGCGGTGGAATCTGGATCGAGTTGCAGGACGCGCTTGTGTTGCGCGTTGCACCCAATCTGCTCGGACAGTTCGACAATGCCCGCTTGCAGGCATTGAAAGGCAAGCAGGTCGAGGCTCGCGGCTGGGTCGTCGATCGTTCGCGACGCGGCGGGTTGAAACCGGGTCAGCCACGCTGGTTACTTCCGCTGACGGATCCTTCAATGCTGCAAAGCGCTCGCTGAATAAAAATTGTAGACATTTTTTCTGTTGATTGTGAACAGTCCAGCCCTTGTGCGCCGTGGCTCTTGGCCCAAAGTCGTAGGACAGCGCGCTTGACAGGGGTGACCGCTCAGTCTTGTGGGGACTTTGCGAGGCGCGTATCCTCGCTGACCAGTCTGTCCAACAGTAAAAAGCGGAATGCCAAAATGTCTGATCTGAAAACTGCCGCTCTCGAATATCATGCCAATCCTCGTCCAGGGAAGCTGAGTGTCGAGCTCACCAAGGCCACTGCTACCGCCCGCGACCTGTCGCTGGCCTACAGCCCCGGCGTAGCTGAACCAGTGCGTGAGATCGCTCGCGATCCTGAACTGGCCTACAAGTACACCGGCAAGGGCAACCTGGTTGCAGTCATTTCCGATGGCACCGCGATTCTGGGGCTGGGTAACCTCGGCCCACTGGCTTCCAAGCCGGTTATGGAAGGTAAAGGCGTGCTGTTCAAGCGCTTCGCCGGTATCGACGTATTCGACATCGAAGTCGACTCCGAAAGCCCGCAAGCCTTCATCGACACCGTAAAACGCATCTCCATCACCTTCGGTGGCATCAACCTGGAAGACATCAAGGCACCTGAGTGCTTCGAGATCGAACGTGCTCTGATCGAGCAGTGCGACATTCCGGTATTCCACGATGACCAGCACGGCACCGCAATCGTGACCGCGGCCGGCATGATCAACGCCCTGGAAATCGCCGGCAAGACCCTGCCGGAAGCCAAGATCGTCTGCCTCGGCGCCGGCGCTGCGGCCATCTCCTGCATGAAGTTGCTGGTGAGCATGGGCGCAAAAATCGAAAACATCTTCATGGTTGACCGTACCGGTGTGATCCACTCCGGCCGTGACGACCTGAACCAGTACAAAGCCGTGTTCGCTCACGCCACCGACAAGCGCAGCCTGGCTGACGCTCTGCAAGGCGCTGACGTGTTCGTCGGTCTGTCCGGCCCGAACCTGCTGAGCCCTGAAGGTCTGCTGTCGATGGCGGCCAACCCGATCGTCTTCGCCTGCTCGAACCCGGATCCGGAAATCTCCCCGGAACTGGCACACGCCACCCGCAGCGACGTGATCATGGCCACCGGTCGTTCCGACTACCCGAACCAGGTCAACAACGTTCTGGGCTTCCCGTTCATTTTCCGTGGTGCCCTGGACGTTCGCGCCAAGCGCATCAACGAAGAAATGAAAGTGGCTGCGGCCAACGCCCTGCGCGAACTGGCCAAGCTGCCAGTGCCGCAGGACGTGTGCGACGCCTACGGTGGTGCGCCGCTGGAATTCGGCCGTGAGTACATCATTCCGAAGCCAATGGACAAGCGCCTGATCACCCTGATCTCCGACGCCGTGGCCAAAGCTGCGATCGAGACCGGTGTGGCGACCCTGCCGTATCCGAAGAACTACCCGCTGAAAAGCGTGGATGACGTGTTCAACGGCTAAGTCGTTGTAGCGCTTCAACCGAAAGCCCCGGCTCGTCATGAGTCGGGGCTTTTTTATGCCTGATATTTTTGTCGCGACTGGATTGGCGCCATCGCGAGCAGGCTCACTCCTACAGGGTTTGAGTTGTTCACTCTATCTATGCCGCACCTTGGTCCTTGTAGGAGTGAGCCTGCTCGCGATGAGGCCAGTGGTCTCACCACAAAACCAACAGGCAATAAAAAGCCCCGCTCTCTCGAAGGCGGGGCTTTTCAATAACGCTGGATCAGAACAGATCGATCGGTGCCTGCTCATCAGCCGGCAGCGGACTGCCCGGTACGGCACCGTTGCCCAGCTCATTCACCGAAGGCGGCGTGTCTTCCGACTTGAACAGCTCGAAGTAAGCACCTGGCGTGCTTGGCGTTGCCGCGCGACCGCTGACCGGATCCACCCGCAGGCTGAGGATGCCTTCCGGCTCAGGCTGCACATGCGGCGGCTTGTCCTTGAGCGCGGCCGACATGTAGTTCATCCAGATCGGCAGCGCCACGGTACCGCCGAACTCGCGACGACCGAGGCTTTCCGGCTGATCGAAACCGGTCCACACGGTGGTCACGTAATCGGCGTTGTAGCCGGAGAACCACGCATCCTTCGATTCGTTGGTGGTACCGGTCTTGCCCGCGATATCGCTGCGACCCATGGCCAGTGCGCGGCGCCCGGTGCCGAGCTTGATCACGTCCTGCAGCATGCTGTTGAGAATGTACGTGGTGCGGCCATCGACGATTCGCTCGGCGACTGCCGGCGCTTGTGGCGCGGCGGCAGTGCCCGGGGCTTCACCCGGCACCGGCGCGGCGTTGACGGTGATCGGCTGCGACGCTGGCGCGGCGAGGCCATCCGTGGCCGACACGCCCTGAGGCACGGTCGGCGGGTTGGCGACGAACAACGTGTCGCCGTTACGGCTTTCGATCTTGTCGATGATGTACGGGGTGATCTTGAAGCCGCCGTTGGCGAAGGTGCTCCAGCCTGTGGCGATTTCCATCGGTGTCAGGGTTGCGGTGCCCAGTGCCAGCGACAGGTTCGGCGGCAGGTCCTGCTTGTTGAAGCCGAAACGGGTGATGTAGTCGATGGTCTTGCCCACACCCATCGCCTGCAGCAGGCGGATCGACACCAGGTTACGCGACTTGTACAACGCCTCGCGCAGCCGGATCGGGCCGAGGAAGGTGTTGGTGTCGTTCTTCGGCCGCCAGACCTTATCCAGGTACTCGTCGACGAACACGATCGGAGCGTCGTTGACCAGCGTCGCGGCGGTATAACCACTGTCCAGCGCAGCGCTGTAGACGAACGGCTTGAAGCTCGAACCCGGCTGACGCTTGGCCTGCAGGGCACGGTTGTAGTTGCTCTGCTCGAAAGCGAAACCACCGACCAGCGAGCGAATCGCGCCGTTCTGCGGATCCAGCGATACCAGCGCGCCCTGCGCCTGCGGGATCTGGCTGAATTTGAGCGAATTGTTCGGCTGACGCTGCACCCGAATCAGATCGCCGACCTGCGCCACATCCGACGGCTGACGCGGTGCCGCGCCCATGCTGTTGGTATTGAGGAACGGCCGCGCCCATTTCATGGTGTCCCAGGCGACGTGTTCTTCGCCGGTACGGGTCAGCACCTGCAAGCCATTCTTGTCGACCTGGGTGACGATGGCCGGCTCAAGACTGCTGATGGTGCGCTGCTTGGTCAGCTCGCTGGCCCACGCTTCGTGGGTCTTGCCCGGCAGACGCGATTCAGGGCCACGGTAGCCGTGACGCTGGTCGTAGGTCATCAGGCCTTCGTGCAGCGCGGTGTTGGCCATTTCCTGCAGATTGCTCGGTACCGTGGTGGTGACGCGGAAACCTTCGGTGTAGGCGTCGCTGCCATAGCGACCGACCATTTCGGCACGGGCCATTTCGGCGATGTACGGCGCGTTCACTTCCGGCGTCGGTACGTGATAACTGGCGTTCAGCGGCTCGTTGATCGCGGCGGTGTAGTCCGCTTCGGAAATCTTCCCGAGCTTGTACATGCGCCCGAGGATCCAGTCACGGCGCTCCTTGCTGCGCGCCGGGTTGGCCAGCGGGTTGAAGCGCGACGGGGCTTTCGGCAGGCCGGCGATCATCGCCATCTGCGCCAGGCTGACGTCGCGGATCGACTTGCCGTAATACACCTGCGCTGCCGCCTCGATGCCATAGGCGCGGTTACCCAGATAAATCTTGTTCACGTACAGCTCGAGGATCTCGTCCTTGGTCAGCTGCCGCTCGATCTGCAGAGCCAGAAGAATCTCGGTGGTCTTGCGCGAGAAGCTGCGTTCGCTGGTCAGGAAGAAGTTCTTCGCCACCTGCATGGTGATGGTGCTGCCGCCGGACTGAATGTGCCCGCTTTTGACCAGTTGGGTCGCGGCACGCATCAGGCTGCTCGGATCGACGCCATAGTGGTTGGCAAAATTGTCGTCTTCAGCACTTAGTAACGCATTAATGAAATTGGGTGGAATGTCGGCGAAACGGATCGGAGTACGGCGCATTTCGCCAAATTCTGCGATCAACTTGTTGTCGCTGCTGTAGACCCGGAGCGGAATCTGCAACTGAATGCTTCTCAGCGCCTCCACAGACGGCAAACCCGGACTAAGGTAAAGAAACGCGCCGCTGAGACCTAAAAGCAGTCCGCAGAAAACGGCGACGATGGACCAACCGAAAAATTTCAGCAGACGAATCAAGGCTTTTGAACATCCAGGGCAAAGAATGAATTGGGCGACAGGGTTCCGGTAACACACAGAACAACCTGGGCCGGCAGTAAAAAGCGGAAAAAAACGCTGGGCATTATAAGCACTTTTCTGCTGGGGGCGTCATTTGCGCTTCTGTCAAGACGGGGTGAAGGAACGCAATGCGTATTACAGAGTCCGTAACTCACGGAAAGTCATAGGGAATTGGTAGTGCTGGGACTCTTCAATAAAAAGACCAATACGTTACTGGGGATCGACATCAGCTCCACTTCGGTGAAGCTTTTGGAACTGAGCCGTCAGGGTGACCGCTACCGGGTCGAGGCGTACGCGGTTGAGCCGCTGCCGCCCAACGCCGTGGTCGAGAAGAACATCGCCGAGCTCGAAGGCGTAGGTCATGCCTTGTCCCGCGTGCTGGTCAAGGCGCGGACCGGGCTCAAGAGCGTGGCGGTGGCGGTGGCCGGTTCCGCGGTGATCACCAAGATCATCGAGATGGACGCCGGGCTGACCGACGACGAGCTGGAAAACCAGCTCAGGATCGAGGCCGACCAGTACATTCCCTATCCGCTGGACGAAGTCGCCATCGATTTCGAGGTTCAGGGCGTTTCCCCGCGCAACCCGGAGCGGGTCAACGTGCTGCTGGCCGCATGCCGCAAGGAAAACGTCGAAGTGCGCGAGGCGGCACTGGCGCTGGCCGGGCTGACCGCGCGAGTGGTCGATGTCGAAGCCTACGCACTGGAGCGCTCGTTCGGCCTGCTCGCCACGCAACTGGCGGCATCGCAGGAGCGTCTCACGGTGGCGGTGGTGGACATCGGCGCGACCATGACCACCCTCAGTGTTCTGCACAACGGCAAAATCATTTACACCCGCGAGCAACTGTTCGGTGGGCGGCAACTGACCGAGGAAATCCAGCGCCGGTATGGCCTGACCATCGAGCAGGCCGGTCTGGCGAAAAAACAGGGCGGCTTGCCCGATGACTACGTCAGCGAGGTGTTGCAGCCGTTCCGGGAGGCGCTGGTGCAGCAAGTCTCGCGCTCGCTGCAGTTCTTCTTTGCCTCGGGTCAGTACAACGCGGTGGATCACGTTCTGCTGGCGGGTGGTACGGCATCGGTGCCGGGGCTGGATCGCCTGATCGAGCAGCGCCTGGGCACCCCGACCCAGGTCGCCAACCCGTTTTCCGACATGGCCCTGAGCAGCAAGGTCAACGCTGGGGCGCTAGCCAGTGACGCGCCGGCCCTGATGATTGCCTGCGGGCTCGCGCTCAGGAGTTTCGACTGATGGCGCGGATCAACCTTCTCCCCTGGCGTGAGGAACGCCGCGAAGAGCGGCGCAAACGCTTTCTGCTGATCCTGATCGGGGTCTTCGTCGGTTCGGTGGGCGCAGTGTTCATCGCCGATCAGATCTTCAGTACCGCCATCGAGCGGCAGGCAGCACGCAATGCCTACATCGGCAAACAGATCGCCGTGGTCGACGAGCGGATCAAGCAGATCAGCGAACTTAAGGCTCGGCGCCAGCAACTGGTCGAGCGCATGCGCATCATCCAGGACTTGCAGGGCAACCGGCAGATCAGCGGGCGGATCTTCGACCAACTGGCGCGCACGCTGCCGGACGGGGTGTATTTCACCAGCGTGAAATTGCTCGGCAAGACGCTGTCGATCAGCGGCGCGGCGGAATCGAACAATCGCGTCTCGGAGCTGATGCGCAATCTGGACGCTTCCGACTGGTTCGATGCGCCCAGCTTGAACGAGGTGAAAGCGACGACTGCCGGTCAGGTGGATCAGGCCAACGTCTTTCAGCTGACCGTGCGTCAGACCCAGCCAACCGTAACGGAGGGCGACAAATGAAGCCGTCCGAATGGCTGCAAAGTCTGCGCAATATCGACTTCAACGATCTGGACACCAGCAATATCGGCTCCTGGCCGGCCGCGGTGAAAACCATCGCGGGAGCGTTGCTGGCGGTGCTGGTGTTGGCGCTTGGCTATAACTTTTTCATCAGCGACATGGAAAACCAGCTGGAAGCCAAGCGTCAGGAAGAAGACACCTTGAAGGAGCAGTTCGCCAGCAAGGCGCACATGGCCGCCAACCTGGAGCTGTACACCCAGCAGATGAAGGAGATGGAGAACTCCTTCGGTGTGCTCCTGCGTCAATTGCCCAGCGACACCGAAGTTCCGGGATTGCTCGAAGACATCACCCGCACCGGGCTGGGCAGTGGTCTCGAATTCGAAGAGATCAAGCTGCTGCCGGAAGTGACCCAGCCGTTCTACATCGAGTTGCCGATCCAGATCACGGTCACCGGGGCTTACCACGACCTCGCGACCTTTGTCAGTGGCGTCGCCGGGTTGCCACGGATCGTCACCTTGCACGATTTCGAACTGGCGCCTGCCAACCCGGACGGCGGGACGAAGCTGCGCATGAGTATCCTCGCCAAGACCTACCGTTATAACGACAAGGGGTTGGACAAATGACCCCGATCCGTTATTTCGCCCTGTCGGTGCTGTTGCTGGGTCTTGGCGGATGCTTTGGTGGAGATGACTTCAGCGATCTCGACACCTACATGAATGAAGTGCGTCTGCGGCCGGCCGGCCGGATCGAGCCGACGCCGACGTTCCGTTCCTATCCGACGTTTACCTACAGCGCGGCCAACCTGCGCAGCCCGTTCTCGCGTCAGGTGCGCGTCGATCTGGCCGGGCAGCAGCGTGGCTCGCGCAACGTCAAGCCCGACCCCAACCGGGTCAAGCAGTACCTCGAAGGTTTCAACATCGAGCAGTTTGAAATGGTCGGCACGATCTCCAATGCCTCCGGTTCCTTCGCCCTGCTGCGCGGAGCGGGGGCGGTGCATCGACTGAAAGTCGGCGACTACCTGGGGCGCAACGACGGGCGCATCGTCGCCATCAGCGCCACTCAGGTCGATGTGGTCGAAATCGTCCCCGATGGCGAAGGCGCCTGGCTGGAGCGTCCGCGCACCATTCCTTTGAAAGAGCACTCATAGTGGAAGTCGAACAATGAACAGGATTTTCTTTAGCCTCGGTTTTTCGCTATGGATAGCGCTGCTTTCACCGATGGTTCAGGCGGCCAGCCTCAAGACGCTGGATGTCGCGGCGTTACCGGGTGACCGCATCGAGTTGAAGCTGTCGTTCGACGGTCCGCCACCGCAACCCAAGGGCTACACCACTGATTCGCCGGCGCGAATCGCTCTCGATCTGCCGGGTGTCGCCAGCCAACTGGCAAGCAAGACCCGTGATCTGGGCAGCGGCAACGCGCGAACCGCCACGGTAGTCGAGGCTAACGACCGCACGCGCCTGATTATCAACCTGACGCAACTGACGCCCTACACCTCACGGGTAGAGGGCAACAATCTGTTCGTGGTGGTCGGGCAGGGCGCCAAGCCTGCTGCGCCACGGCCAGCCGCTGTTGCGCCGCGACCGGTCGCGGCGCCGGCAAAGGCTTATACCCCCGTTGCCAAAACCATTCGTGGCGTCGACTTCCAGCGTGGCACCGCGGGGGAGGGCAACGTCGTCATCGACCTGTCGGACCCGACCATCGCCCCGGACATCCAGGAACATGACGGCAAGATCATCCTCAGTTTTGCTCGCACGCAGTTGCCCGACAGGCTGCGGGTACGCCTCGACGTCAAGGATTTCGCCACCCCGGTGCAGTTCGTCAACGCTGCCGCCACCGGTGATCGTGCGGTCATCACCGTCGAACCCAGTGGCACGTTCGACTATTCCACCTACCAGACCGACAACAAGCTGACCGTCAGCATTCGCCCGATGACCGTCGATGACCTGCAAAAGCGCAACGCTGACCGCAACAGCTACAGCGGTGAAAAGCTTTCGCTGAATTTCCAGGACATCGACGTGCGTTCGGTGCTGCAACTGATCGCCGACTTCACCAACCTCAATCTGGTGGCCAGCGATACGGTGCAGGGCGGGATCACCCTGCGTTTGCAAAACGTGCCGTGGGATCAGGCGCTGGACCTGGTGCTGAAAACCAAAGGCCTGGACAAGCGCAAGATCGGCAATGTGCTGCTGGTGGCGCCGGCCGACGAAATCGCTGCCCGTGAACGCCAGGAACTG
Organism: Pseudomonas sp. HOU2; assembly: GCF_040729435.1. Lineage (NCBI taxonomy): Bacteria > Pseudomonadati > Pseudomonadota > Gammaproteobacteria > Pseudomonadales > Pseudomonadaceae > Pseudomonas > Pseudomonas sp. HOU2. The sequence continues at coordinate 3,797,416 of NZ_CP160398.1, forward strand.
GAGTCGCAAAAACAGATCGCCGAACTGGCACCGCTGCGCCGCGAGCTGTTGCAAGTGAATTACGCCAAGGCCGCGGACATCGCCAAGCTGTTCCAGTCGGTGACCAGCGCCGAGGCGAAAATCGACGAGCGTGGCTCGATTACCGTCGATGAGCGCACCAACAACATCATTGCCTACCAGACCCAGGATCGCCTCGACGAACTGCGGCGGATCGTGGCGCAACTGGATATTCCGGTGCGCCAGGTGATGATCGAGGCGCGGATCGTCGAGGCCAACGTCGATTACGACAAGAGTCTGGGCGTGCGCTGGGGCGGCTCGATCCAGAACAAGGGCAACTGGAACACCTCGGGGGTCAGCAATGGCTCGTCGACCACCATTGGCACGCCGGGCAGTACCAGCACCAACTCGCCGTTCGTCGACATGGGCACGGTCGGTAACACGTCCGGGATCGGCATCGCCTTCATCACCGACAACGTGCTGCTCGATCTTGAGCTGACTGCCATGGAGAAAACCGGCAACGGCGAAATCGTCTCCCAGCCGAAAGTCGTCACCTCCGACAAGGAGACGGCGAAGATCCTCAAGGGCACCGAGATTCCGTATCAGGAAGCCAGTTCCAGCGGTGCGACGTCGGTGTCGTTCAAGGAGGCTTCGCTGTCGCTGGAAGTGACGCCGCAGATCACCCCCGATAACCGCATCATCATGGAGGTCAAGGTCACCAAGGATGAACCGGACTACCTGAACAAGGTGCAGGATGTGCCGCCAATCAAGAAGAACGAGGTCAACGCCAAGGTGCTGGTGAACGACGGCGAGACCATCGTGATTGGCGGTGTTTTCTCAAATACTCAAAGCAAGGTTGTAGATAAGGTGCCATTTCTTGGCGATGTGCCGTATCTTGGCCGCCTTTTCCGGCGTGATGTGGTTTCGGAGAAAAAATCCGAGCTGCTGGTATTTCTCACTCCGCGTATCATGAATAACCAGGCGATTGCTGTGAGTCGTTGATTCTGTGCGAAATTTGATTCTTGTAGGACCGATGGGCGCTGGCAAAAGCACCATCGGCCGGTTGCTGGCCAAAGAGCTGCGCCTGCCGTTCAAAGATTCCGACAAGGAAATTGAACTGCGCACGGGCGCCAATATCCCGTGGATCTTCGACAAGGAAGGCGAGCCCGGCTTTCGTGACCGTGAGCAGGCGATGATCGCCGAGCTGTGCGCGTTCGACGGCGTGGTGCTGGCGACCGGTGGCGGCGCGGTGATGCGTGATGCCAACCGCAAGGCCCTGCACGCGGGCGGACGGGTGGTGTATCTGCACGCCTCCGTCGAGCAGCAGGTCGGGCGTACGTCGCGCGATCGCAATCGGCCTTTGCTGCGCACCGCCGATCCGGCGAAAACCCTGCGAGACCTGCTCGAGATCCGCGATCCGCTTTATCGGGAGATCGCCGATCTGGTGGTGGAAACCGACGAACGGCCACCGCGCATGGTGGTACTCGATATTCTCGACCGTCTGGCACAGCTGCCACCCCGTTAAAGCGCCGCCGGAAATGCGCTATCCTCGGCGTCCTGTCACAGCCGTCGAGGTTGTGGCGGATGGCGTGCGAGCGGCGTCATACCCGCTATAGGCCGCAGACAACCAATAATTCAGGGCAGGACGCCTGCTTCCATCTTCACTGTGGGGACACATGCAGACACTCAAGGTCGATCTAGGCGAGCGCAGCTACCCGATTCATATTGGCGAAGGTTTGTTGGATCAGCCCGAGTTGCTGGCACCGCATATTCATGGGCGGCAAGTGGCAATCATCTCCAACGAGACCGTGGCGCCGCTCTATCTCGAACGTCTGACCCAAAGCCTTGCGCAGTTCTCGGTCATCTCGGTGGTGCTGCCGGACGGCGAAGCCTTCAAGAACTGGGAAACCCTGCAACTGATCTTCGACGGCCTGCTGACGGCCCGTCACGATCGCCGTACCACGATCATCGCCCTCGGAGGCGGGGTCATTGGCGACATGGCCGGTTTTGCCGCCGCCTGCTACCAGCGCGGCGTCGACTTCATCCAGATTCCTACCACGCTGCTGTCCCAGGTCGATTCGTCGGTGGGCGGCAAGACCGGCATCAACCATCCGCTGGGCAAGAACATGGTCGGCGCGTTCTATCAGCCGAACGTCGTGCTGATCGATACCGCGTCCCTGAAAACCCTGCCGGAGCGCGAACTGTCCGCCGGTCTGGCTGAAGTCATCAAGTACGGTCTGATTTGCGACGAGCCGTTCCTCACCTGGCTTGAAGACAACATCGACGCCCTGCGCGCGCTGGACCAGAAGGCCCTGACCTACGCCATCGAGCGCTCCTGCGCAGCCAAGGCTGCGGTGGTCGGCGCCGATGAGAAGGAAACCGGCGTGCGCGCCACGCTCAACCTCGGCCACACCTTCGGCCACGCCATTGAGACCCACATGGGCTATGGTGTCTGGTTGCATGGTGAGGCGGTGGCCGCTGGCACCGTGATGGCGCTGGAAATGTCCGCGCGTCTGGGCTGTATCAGCGAACAGGAGCGTGATCGCGGCATTCGTCTGTTCCAGCGTGCCGGTCTGCCGGTGATTCCGCCGGAAGAAATGACCGAAGCCGATTTTCTCGAACATATGGCAATTGATAAAAAAGTGATCGACGGTCGTCTGCGCCTGGTGCTTTTGCGCCGGATGGGCGAAGCGGTGGTGACCGCCGATTATCCGAAAGAGGTTCTACAGGCCACGCTGGGAGCGGATTACCGCGCTCTGGCTCAGCTTAAAGGTTAATAAGATTCCGATGACTAGTTTGCATGCCGACGAGGCGTTCCTCGGCCATTTCCAGTTAAGTCACGACCCTTTCGCGCCGCGGGTGCCGGGCTTCAAATTTTTCCCGGCCCAGCGCAAGCCGGTGCTGGGGCAACTGCATCACCTGGCGCGTTACAGCCAGTTGCTGCTGGTGGTCACCGGGCCGCAGGGCAGCGGCAAGACCTTGCTGCGTCAGGCGCTGGTGGCCAGCACCAACAAGCAATCGGTGCAAAGCGTTGTCGTGTCGGCCCGTGGCGCCGGCGATGCCGCTGGCGTGCTGCGTCAGGTGGCGCAGGCGCTGGACGTGGCGCAGGCGGAAGTCGGCGCGATTCTGGCGCAAGTGGTGCAGCTGGCACTGACCGGGCAGGAAGTCTATCTGCTGGTGGATGATGCCGAGCAGCTCGACGAATCCGCCCTCGAGGCGCTGATGGCGCTGGGCGCCGGTGCGCCGGAAGGTCGTCCGCACGTGTTCCTGTTCGGTGAGTCGTCGCTGATCGCGCAACTGGAGGCCTTGCACCTCGAGGAAGAGCGCTTCCACGTCATCGAACTGCAGCCGTACACCGAGGAAGAGACCCGCGAATATCTCGACCAACGGCTGGAAGGTGCGGGCCGGGGTGTCGAACTTTTCACCGCGGATCAGATCTCTGAGATTCACGAAAGCGCCGAGGGTTGGCCTGGCAACATCAACCAGGTCGCTCGCGATGCACTGATCGAAGTCATGATTGCCAGCCGCTCTGCGGTCAAGCGTCCAAGTATGGGGTTCAACATGCCGAAGAAACACGTATTGGCGATATCCGCGGTCGTTGTGGTCGCGGTCGCCGCCGCCTGGCTGATGCCGGGTCGCAACAAGGCGCCAACCACTGGCGCTCCCGCCAACGAACAGGCACAACTGCCGTTGGGCCAGGGCGCCAAGGGTGGCGCGCCGAACGTCGAGTTCGCCGGCAATACCCAGCCGATGCCGCTGCCGCTGGTCGGCAACTCGCAACCGGTGATGCGCGGCCCGTTGGCTGAAGCCGCTGGCGGCATCACTGAAGGTGACGACGGCGTGCCGGTTGAAGGCTCCAGCGCAACGCCGCCGACCGTCACCACTTCCGCGCCACCGGCAGGTGTTCCGGCCAGTCCGGCGCCAACCCCGGTTCCGGTGCCCGCCGCCAAGCCGACCCCGGCTCCGACTCAGGTCGCCACCGCCAAGCCTGCTCCGGCAGCGCCAGCGGCCAAACCGGCTCCTGCCCCGGCCAAGCCAGTTGCAGCCGCCAAACCGGCCGAGAAGCCGGTTACCGTCGCCAAAGCCGCCGGTGGCAGCTGGTACGCCGGTCAGCCGACCAGCAACTACGTGGTGCAGATCCTCGGTACCAGCTCCGAAGCGACCGCACAGAACTTCGTCAAGGAGCAGGGCGGCGAGTACCGTTATTTCAAGAAAGTCCTCAACGGCAAGCCGCTTTACGTGATCACCTACGGCAACTTCGCCAATCGTGATGCAGCCGTTTCTGCCATCAAGGCCTTGCCAGCGAAGGTTCAGGCTGGTAAACCTTGGCCTCGCACTGTCGCCAGCGTCCAACAGGAACTGGCAACAACTCGCTGAAGATTCGGCGGCCTTACCCAGGCCGCCTCTCCAAGCACCTCAAAATTTCTACGAGTGCGCGCTTCCTTCCAGGTCGCGTGCCTTGTGGTGTCTGCGTCACAGTAGTCTTTGAGTCGTTGCGGTCAGAATTAAAAAAGTTTTGACTAGCACAGCATATCGCTTTAAACCTTTCACAAATGCGACATAGATTTGCGACATTTCGTCGTCAAATTTGTGAGCGTCTGTGTCGCTGTGTACAATGACCACCCTTTTGCCCCCGCAAAGCCGGCGTACGTTCGGCGCGGCAAGCAAGTGGTTGAATTGAAAAGAAATTTGCCTCGTAAAGAGGCAGCCTGGTGAGAAAGTGTCTATGAAAGCAGGTCTGTACCAACCAGATGAATTCAAGGATAACTGCGGTTTCGGCCTGATAGCCCATATGCAGGGCGAGCCCAGTCATACCCTTTTGCAAACGGCCATCGAGGCCCTGACCTGCATGACCCACCGCGGTGGGATTAATGCCGACGGCAAGACCGGTGACGGTTGCGGTCTGCTGATTCAAAAGCCTGATGCGTTCCTGCGGGCGATGGCCCAGGAAAACTTCAGCGTCGAACTGCCCAAGCAATATGCCGTGGGCATGGTCTTCTTCAACCAGGATCCGGCCAAAGCCGCAGCCGCTCGCGAGAACATGAACCGCGAGATCCTCGCTGAAGGCCTGCAACTGATCGGCTGGCGCAAAGTGCCGATCGACACCAGCGTCCTCGGCCGTTTGGCCCTCGAGCGCCTGCCGCAAATCGAGCAGGTGTACATCGGCGGTGAAGGCCTGAGCGATCAGGACATGGCGGTCAAGCTGTTCAGCGCCCGGCGTCGTTCGTCGGTGGCCAACGCCGCCGACACCGACCACTACATCTGCAGCTTTTCGCACAAGACCATCATCTATAAAGGCCTGATGATGCCGGCCGACCTGGCCGCGTTCTATCCGGACCTCGGTGACCAGCGCCTGCAAACCGCGATCTGCGTGTTCCACCAGCGCTTCTCCACCAACACCCTGCCGAAATGGCCGCTGGCCCAGCCATTCCGCTTCCTCGCCCACAACGGCGAGATCAACACCATCACTGGTAACCGCAACTGGGCGCAGGCCCGTCGGACCAAGTTCACCAACGATCTGATGGATCTGGAAGAGCTCGGCCCGCTGGTCAACCGTGTCGGTTCCGACTCTTCGAGCATGGACAACATGCTCGAACTGATGGTCACCGGTGGCATCGACCTGTTCCGTGGCGTGCGGATGATCATTCCGCCGGCGTGGCAGAACGTTGAAACCATGGACCCGGATCTGCGGGCGTTCTACGAGTACAACTCGATGCACATGGAACCGTGGGACGGCCCGGCCGGCGTGGTGATGACCGATGGTCGTTACGCGGTGTGCCTGCTCGACCGTAACGGTCTGCGCCCGGCGCGCTGGGTCACCACTACCAACGGTTTCATCACCGTTGCGTCGGAAATCGGCGTCTGGAACTACCAGCCGCAAGACGTGATCGCCAAGGGCCGTGTCGGCCCGGGCCAGATTCTCGCCGTGGACACCGAAACCGGGCAAATCCTCGACACCGACGCGATCGACAACCGTCTGAAATCCCGTCATCCGTACAAGCAATGGCTGCGCAAGAATGCCCTGCGCATCCAGGCGACCATGGAAGACAACGACCACGGTTCGGCGTTCTACGACGTGGATCAGCTCAAGCAATACATGAAGATGTATCAGGTCACGTTCGAAGAGCGCGATCAGGTGCTGCGTCCGCTTGGTGAACAAGGCTACGAAGCCGTCGGTTCGATGGGCGACGACACGCCGATGGCCGTGCTGTCGCAGCGTGTGCGCACGCCGTACGACTATTTCCGCCAGCAGTTCGCCCAGGTCACCAACCCGCCGATCGACCCGCTGCGTGAAGCGATCGTGATGTCGCTGGAAATCTGCCTCGGGGCCGAGCGCAACATCTTCCAGGAATCGCCGGAGCACGCCTCGCGCGTGATTCTCAGCTCGCCAGTGATTTCGCCGGCCAAGTGGCGCTCGCTGATGAACCTCGACCGCCCGGGTTTCGAGCGGCAGATCATCGACCTCAATTACGACGAAAGCGTCGGCCTCGAAGCGGCGATCCGCAACGTTGCCGATCAGGCTGAAGAAGCCGTGCGTGCCGGTCGTACCCAGATCGTCCTGAGCGACCGTCATATCGCGCCGGGCAAACTGCCGATCCACGCTTCGCTGGCCACCGGCGCGGTGCACCATCGCCTGACCGAAAAAGGCCTGCGCTGCGACTCCAACATCCTCGTGGAAACCGCCACCGCCCGCGATCCGCACCACTTTGCGGTGCTGATCGGTTTCGGCGCCTCGGCGGTCTATCCGTTCCTGGCCTACGAAGTGCTGGGCGACCTGATCCGTACCGGTGAAGTGCTGGGCGACCTCTACGAGGTGTTCAAGAACTACCGCAAGGGCATCACCAAAGGTCTGCTGAAGATCCTGTCGAAGATGGGCATCTCGACCATCGCCTCGTACCGTGGTGCGCAACTGTTCGAAGCCATCGGCCTGTCCGAAGAAGTGTGCGAACTGAGCTTCCGTGGCGTGCCGAGCCGCATCAAGGGTGCGCGTTTCGTCGACATCGAAGCCGAGCAGAAAGCCTTGGCCGTTGAAGCCTGGAGTCCGCGCAAGCCAATCCAGCAGGGCGGTCTGCTGAAGTTCGTCCACGGTGGCGAATACCACGCGTACAACCCGGACGTGGTCAACACCCTGCAAGCCGCCGTGCAGCAGGGCGACTATGCCAAGTTCAAGGAATACACCTCGCTGGTGGACAACCGTCCGGTGTCGATGATCCGCGACCTGTTCAAGGTCAAGACCCTCGACACGCCGCTGGACATCAGTGAAGTCGAACCGCTGGAATCGGTGCTCAAGCGCTTCGACTCCGCCGGTATCTCGCTGGGCGCCCTGTCGCCGGAAGCCCACGAAGCCCTGGCCGAAGCCATGAACCGCCTCGGTGCGCGTTCCAACTCCGGCGAAGGTGGTGAGGATCCAGCACGTTACGGCACCATCAAGAGCTCGAAAATCAAGCAGGTCGCGACCGGCCGTTTCGGTGTCACCCCGGAATACCTGGTCAACGCCGAAGTGCTGCAGATCAAGGTCGCCCAAGGCGCCAAGCCGGGCGAGGGCGGGCAACTGCCGGGCGGCAAAGTCAACGGGCTGATCGCCAAGCTGCGTTACGCAGTGCCGGGCGTGACCCTGATTTCGCCACCGCCGCACCACGACATCTATTCGATCGAAGACTTGTCGCAGTTGATCTTCGACCTCAAGCAGGTCAACCCGAAGGCGCTGGTCTCGGTGAAACTGGTTGCGGAAGCAGGCGTCGGCACCATCGCCGCCGGTGTGGCCAAGGCCTATGCGGACTTGATCACCATCTCCGGTTACGATGGTGGCACCGGTGCATCGCCGCTGACCTCGATCAAATACGCGGGCGCACCGTGGGAACTCGGCCTGGCTGAAACCCACCAGACCCTGCGCGGCAACGACCTGCGCGGCAAAGTCCGGGTGCAGACCGACGGCGGCCTGAAAACCGGCCTCGACGTGATCAAGGCGGCGATCCTCGGCGCCGAAAGTTTCGGCTTCGGTACGGCACCGATGATCGCCCTGGGCTGCAAATACCTGCGCATCTGCCACCTGAACAACTGCGCCACCGGCGTTGCGACGCAGAACGAGAAGCTGCGCAAGGATCACTACATCGGCACCGTCGACATGGTGGTGAATTTCTTCACCTACGTCGCCGAAGAAACCCGTGAGTGGCTGGCCAAACTCGGCGTGCGCTCCCTCGAAGAACTGATCGGCCGCACCGATCTGCTGGAAGTCCTCGAAGGCCAGACCGCCAAGCAACACCATCTGGATCTGACCCCGCTGCTGGGCAGCGATCACATCCCGGCCGACAAACCGCAATTCTGCGGCGTTGAGCGCAACCCGCCGTTCGACCAGGGCCTGCTGGCCGAAAAAATGGTCGACATGGCGACCTCGGCGATCAACGACCTCAGCGGTGCCGAGTTCGAACTGGACATCTGCAACTGCGACCGTTCGATCGGCGCGCGGATCTCCGGCGAAATCGCACGCAAGCACGGCAATCAGGGCATGGCCAATGCGCCGATCACCTTCCGCTTCAAAGGCACGGCCGGTCAGAGCTTCGGCGTGTGGAACGCCGGCGGTCTGAACATGTACCTGGAAGGCGACGCCAACGACTACGTCGGCAAGGGCATGACCGGCGGCAAACTGGTCATCGTGCCGCCGAAGGGCAGCGTCTATCAGACTCAAAACAGCGCCATCATCGGCAACACCTGCCTGTACGGCGCCACCGGCGGCAAGCTGTTCGCCGCTGGCACCGCGGGCGAGCGTTTCGCTGTGCGCAACTCCGGTGCCCACACCGTTGTGGAAGGCACTGGCGATCACTGCTGCGAGTACATGACCGGTGGTTTCGTCTGCGTCCTGGGCAAGACCGGTTACAACTTCGGCTCTGGCATGACCGGCGGTTTCGCCTACGTGCTCGATCAGGACAACACCTTCGTTGACCGGGTCAACCACGAACTGGTGGAAATCCAGCGGATCAGCGGCGAGGCGATGGAAGCCTACCGCAGCCACCTGCAGAACGTGCTGAACGAGTACGTCAAGGAAACCGAAAGCGAGTGGGGTCGTGAACTCGCCGAAAACCTTGATGACTACCTGCGTCGTTTCTGGCTGGTCAAGCCTAAGGCTGCCAACCTGAAATCGTTGCTTTCCAGCACTCGTGCCAACCCGCAGTGATATGCGCCTGAAGAGTTTGATGAGGTTTTAACAATGGCTGAACGTCTGAATAACGACTTCCAGTTCATCGATGTCGGGCGCAAGGATCCGAAGAAGAAACTGTTGCGTCAACGCAAGAAAGAGTTCGTCGAGATTTACGAACCGTTCAAACCCCAGCAGTCGGCCGATCAGGCCCACCGCTGCCTGGGTTGCGGCAACCCGTATTGCGAATGGAAGTGTCCGGTGCACAACTTCATTCCCAACTGGCTGAAGCTGGTGGCCGAGGGCAACATCCTCCAGGCCGCCGAGCTGTCGCACCAGACCAACACCCTGCCGGAAGTCTGCGGCCGGGTGTGCCCGCAGGATCGTCTGTGCGAGGGTGCCTGCACCCTCAACGACGGCTTCGGCGCGGTGACCATCGGTTCGGTCGAGAAGTACATCACCGACACCGCGTTCGCCATGGGCTGGCGCCCGGACATGTCCAAGGTCAAACCGACCGGCAAGCGCGTCGCGATCATCGGTGCCGGCCCGGCGGGGCTGGGTTGTGCCGACGTGCTGGTGCGTGGCGGCGTGACCCCGGTGGTGTTCGACAAGAACCCGGAAATCGGCGGTCTGCTGACCTTCGGCATTCCCGAGTTCAAGCTTGAGAAGACCGTGCTGAGCAATCGTCGCGAAGTCTTCACCGGCATGGGCATCGAGTTCCGCCTCAACACCGAGGTCGGCAAGGACGTGACCATGGAGCAACTGCTCGCCGAATACGATGCGGTATTCATGGGCATGGGCACCTACACCTACATGAAGGGCGGTTTTGCCGGTGAGGATCTGCCGGGCGTCTATGACGCGCTGGACTTCCTGATCGCCAACGTCAACCGCAACCTGGGTTTTGAAAAGTCGCCGGAAGATTTCGTCGACATGAAAGGCAAGAAGGTCGTGGTACTCGGCGGCGGAGACACGGCGATGGACTGCAACCGCACCTCGATTCGTCAGGGCGCCAAGTCGGTGACCTGCGCCTATCGTCGTGACGAAGCGAACATGCCTGGCTCGCGCAAAGAGGTGAAGAACGCCAAGGAAGAAGGCGTGAAATTCCTCTACAACCGCCAGCCGATCGCGATCGTTGGTGAAGACAAGGTCGAAGGCGTGAAGGTGGTCGAGACCCGTCTCGGCGAACCGGACGCCCGTGGCCGCCGCAGCCCCGAGCCGATCCCGGGCTCCGAAGAGATCATCCCGGCCGACGCCGTGGTCATCGCGTTCGGTTTCCGTCCAAGCCCGGCGCCGTGGTTCGAACAGTTCGAAATCCAGACCGACAGCCAGGGCCGCGTCGTCGCGCCTGAGCAAGGTCAGTACAAGCACCAGACCAGCAACCCGAAAATCTTCGCCGGTGGCGACATGGTGCGCGGGTCCGACCTGGTGGTGACGGCGATCTTCGAAGGGCGCAATGCCGCCGAAGGGATCCTTGATTACCTGGGTGTTTAAACCCGTCTAGCTGACTGCAATGCAATACCTGTGGGAGCTGGCTTGCCAGCGATAGCATCACCTCGGTTAATCTGGCACACCGAGGTGTTCGCATCGCTGGCAAGCCAGCTCCCACAGTGTTTAGCGGTGTTGCAAAATCAGCATTCCAACGCAATAAATTGACCCGATAGACAAAAGGCTGACCTGCATCCGTGCCTTTTGCGTCGCGCTCTGAGAAAATGCCCGCACTTTTTTTCCGGATGCCGACATGACTGCCCTGAAGAACGACCGTTTCCTCCGCGCCCTGCTCAAGCAACCTGTAGACGTCACCCCGGTGTGGATGATGCGCCAGGCCGGCCGCTACCTGCCTGAATACCGCGCCAGCCGTGCCCAGGCCGGTGATTTCATGAGCCTGTGCATGAATCCGGAATTCGCTTGCGAAGTCACGTTGCAACCGCTCGACCGCTACCCGCAACTGGACGCGGCGATCCTGTTCTCCGACATTCTCACCATCCCCGATGCCATGGGCCAGGGCCTGTACTTCGAGACCGGTGAAGGTCCGCGCTTCAAGAAAGTCGTCAGCACCCTGGCCGACATCGAAGCGTTGCCGATTCCTGATCCACACAAAGACCTCGGCTACGTGATGGACGCGGTCAGCACCATCCGCCGCGAGCTGAATGGCCGTGTGCCGCTGATCGGCTTCTCCGGCAGCCCGTGGACCCTCGCCACTTACATGGTTGAAGGCGGCTCGTCGAAAGACTTCCGCAAGACCAAGGCGATGCTCTACGACAACCCGCAGGCCATGCACCTGCTGCTGGATAAACTGGCGCAGTCGGTGACCTCGTACCTCAACGGCCAGATCCAGGCCGGTGCGCAAGCGGTGCAGATCTTCGATACCTGGGGCGGCAACCTGTCGGCGGCGGCGTATCAGGAATTCTCCCTGGCGTACATGAAGAAAATCGTCAGTGGTCTGATCCGCGAGCACGACGGGCGCAAGGTGCCGGTGATCCTCTTCACCAAGAACGGTGGCCTGTGGCTGGAAAGCATCGCCGAGGCCGGCGCCGACGCACTGGGCCTGGACTGGACCTGCGACATCGGCAACGCCCGCGCCCGTGTCGGTGACAAGGTCGCGCTGCAAGGCAACATGGACCCGACCGTGCTCTACGCCAAACCGGAAGCGATCCGCACCGAAGTCGGGCGCATTCTGGCCAGCTACGGCAAGGGCAGCGGCCACGTGTTCAACCTCGGCCACGGCATCACCCCTGAGGTCGATCCGGAGCATGCCGGCGCGTTCCTGCGCGCGGTGCATGAGTTGTCGGCGCAGTACCACGAGTGATCGACGCGCAATAGAAAACGCCCGGCCAATGCCGGGCGTTTTTGTTTCCACAATTCAACGTCGGACGCGGATCAATTGTAGGAGTGAGCCTGCTCGCGATAGCGGTAAGTCAGTCGCCCGATGTGTTGGCTGACACACCGCTATCGCGAGCAGGCTCACTCCTACAGGGTTTTGTATCAGGCTTTGACACCCTGCAACGGCGGCAACTTCGCCAGTTTCAACGCCACCAGCAGCGCCACCAGCAACAGCGCACCAATGAACAACCCAATCCCGTTCCAGCCGCCCATATGCCAGAACACCCCGCCTGCCGTGCCGGCAATACTCGACCCGGCGTAATAGCTGAACAGGTACAACGACGACGCCTGGCCCTTGGCCTTCAGCGCCCGCCGGCCGATCCAGCTGCTCGCCACCGAGTGCGCGCCGAAGAAGCCGAAGGTGAAGATCAGCATGCCGACGATCACCAGCAACAGCGGCGTAAACATGGTGAGCGCAAGGCCGGCGAACATCAGCGCGATGGTTGCCCACAGCACTTTGCGCCGCCCCAGTTTGTCCGCCAGCGAACCGATCTTCGCCGAGCTGTAGATGCCCGACAGGTACACCACCGATAGCAAACCGACGAACACCTGATCGAGGTTGTACGGCGCGGCGAGCAGACGATAGCCGATGTAGTTGAACAGGGTGACGAAGGCGCCCATCAGCACGAACGCTTCAAGAAACAGCAGCGGCAGGCCGGCGTCGCGAAAGTGCATGGTGAAGCCATCAAGCAGGCTGCGTGGGTGCAGCGAGCGTGAGCGGAAGTTGCGCGATTCGGGAAGGATCTTCCAGAACACCGTCGCTGCGACCAGCGCCAGACCGCCAATCACCAGCATCGCCGTGTGCCAGCTGACAAAATCGATCAACACCCCGGTGATCAACCGCCCGCTCATCCCGCCAATCGCGTTGCCGCCGATGTACAGGCCCATCGCCAGACCGATGTGCTGTGGATGGATTTCCTCGCTCAGATACGTCATCGCCACCGCCGCCAGACCACTCAACGACAGCCCGATCAGCGCACGCATGATCAGCACACCGTGCCAGCTCGGCATCATCGAACTGGCGATGGTGCACAGCGCGGCAGCGAACAGCGCGGCGACCATCACCGGTTTGCGCCCGACGCGGTCGGAGATCGGTCCGGTGATCAGCAGACCGAAGGCCAGCATGCCGGTCGCCACCGACAGAATCAGGCTGCTCTGCGCGGCGTTGATCGAATACTCGTGAGACAGCAGCGGCATCATCGGCTGCACGCAATACAGCAAAGCGAAGGTCGCGAAGCCACCGCTGAACAGCGCGAGCACCGTGCGCATGAACATCGGCGTGCCTTTTTCGATGTAGATCTCATGCAGCTCGGCGATGACATCGTCCGTCGCGGCAGGCGGAACTTCATGGGCAAGAGGGGCGGCGGCGGTTTTCACATCAGACCTCGGAGGGCACGGCCAGGCAGGCAATGAAAAAATCATATAGCTGGCTAATGTTTCTATCCAATATATTGTTCGACCTGTTTGATAGCTTTAACGACCTAATGGGGTTTCCATGGAATTGCGTCATCTGCGCTACTTCATCGCCGTCGCCGAAGAACTGCATTTCGGCCGCGCCGCACAGGTGCTGGGGATCTCTCAGCCACCGCTGAGTCAGCAGATTCAGGCGTTGGAGCAAGAGGTCGGCGCGCGGTTGTTCGAGCGCACCAATCGTCGGGTCGAACTGAGTGAGGCCGGCCGATTGTTTCTGCAGGAGGCGCGGCTGGTGCTGGCGCAGGTCGACAAAGCCGCGGATGTCGCCCGGCGTGCGCAACTCGGCGAATTGGGTGAATTGAAGATAGGCTTCACCTCATCGGCGCCGTTCAACTCGACCATTCCCCAGGCGATTTTTGCTTTTCGTCAGCGTTTCCCGGCAGTCCACCTGAACCTGCGGGAGATGAGCAGCACCATGGTCGCGGACGCGCTGGTGGATGAGTCGATCGAAGTCGGCATCATGCGCCCGCTGGGCCTGCCGGATTCGCTGAGTGTGGTGGAGCTGATGCGTGAGCCGCTGGTGGCGGTGCTCGGCTCCAAACATCCGTTGGCGCAGGGCAGCGAGGAAGGCTTGTTCCTCTCGGCGCTGGCGCTGGAGCCGTTCGTGTTCTTTCCACGCAGCTATGGCAGCGGTTTGTATGCGCAACTGCTCAGTCTGGCCCGCGATGCCGGATTCAGTCCGCACTTCGCCCAGGAGGCGGGGGAGGCGATGACCATCATCGGACTGGTCGCAGCGGGGCTGGGAGTTTCGGTGTTGCCGGCGTCGTATCAGCGGATGCGTATTGATGGTGTGGTCTATCGACCACTGCTCGATCCGGAGGCGGTGTCGGCGGTGTGGCTGGTGCAGCGCAAGGATCAGAAATCGCCGATGGCCAAGGCGTTTGTCGAACTGCTGACACGCAAGGTTGAGTCCGCTTAAAAGATCGCAGTCTGCGGCAGCTCCTACAGGTAAGCATTCCAATGTAGGAGCTGCCGCAGGCTGCGATCTTTTGATCTTGCCGTCAGGGCAACCGCACCAGATCCCCCTTCAACGCCACCCGCGTCACAAACACCCCGGCCCGGCACTCGTAGGTATTCAAATCCTTGCGCACATGCTGGTCGTAATAACTGACGATATTGACCACCGCATTCGCCCCGACCCGCTTGGCGTCGGCCTGCAACTTGATCAGGTTCGACTGCAGCACCCATTCGCAGGAGTCGTGATCGCTCTTGTTGAAGCCGTTGGTCTTCAGATCACTGACCACATCCCGACGCAACAACTGCTGCGTGCCCTGCGGCCCGTTGCCGATCAGATAGAACTTCACACTGCCATCCAGCCGCCCGGCGCGAATCGCGTCCGAGAGCACCGTCTCGAACGGCATGTACATCAGGTTGGTGGCGTGGCTGGCGCCGGGCAATAGCCCGAGGAGCGTGGCGGCGATCAGGGCTTTCACTTGCATGGTCATCTCCTTGACGGTGAAAGAGAACCGCGAGTGCAGGGCTGATAGGCTCGCCGTTCAAGCAGGCGCGGTGCGACGGCCTGTCAGGACGAGTGTAGAGCTGAAATGAGCAGGGCGCCGAATAGTGCCCTTATGGCGAGAAAATTTATCCTCGCGTTATCGCGGATTTTAAGGTGATTGCGATCTGGACTACACAAGGTCAGTGCATTCCCTACAAAAACATCAGAAGTGATGTGCCTTGTGTGAATAACCTAAGGACGCTAATTTTCATAACGCCAGAAATCATCAAGAAAAAACATGATCGAAAAATTCACGAACTGGGACTCTATCGATTATTTGAAAAATGAAGAGGACTTGGTGAGCTATCTTGAGGTTTGCTTGGATGAAGCCGGGGGAGATCTTCGGTTCATCGCCAAAGTGCAAGAGACGATTGCCCGTGCCCGCCTCAAGATGTTGGGCGATGCCCAAAAATGTTCCCCCAAGGGGCTTGTGAGACTCTGAGGATCCTGGGCAACCAGCCATCACAGAGCCAGACAGGTGAACGGCGATGACAAGCCAACCTGTTTGTGAAAGGGCGCCGTAAGGCGTCCTTTGTCGTTTCTACAGTCAATCAATCAACGTGTGCCAAATCCCCACGCAACGCCACGCTCGACACTACGAGGCCCGCACGGCACTGGAATTTCTCGGTGTCTTTGTACAGGTCGCGCTGGTCGACGCTGGCGATGTTGATCACGGCGTTGGCGTCGGCTTTTTTCGCGGCGTTCTGCAGGGTCGCGAGGGCCGATTGCAGGGCCCAGAAGCAGGCGTCGGTGTCGGATTTGTTCGAGCCGTTGGTTTTGCGGCTGCTGCTCACGGTGTCGAGTTTGCGCACCTGTTTTGGCAGGGCTTCGCCGGCCAGGTAGAACTTCACGCTGCCGTCCAGCAGGCCGGCGTCGGTGGCGCGTTTGACGCCCTCGCGAAAGCTCAGGTAGGTCGGCTCGTCGGCGCCTTGCTTGACGATGCCCAGGTCGTTGACGAATTCGATGTCCGGGTTGATCGACAGCTCCTTGAGTACGTTATCGCGCAGGCGGTTGACCCAGCGGTTGTAGTTGCCGTGGATCTTGCCGTCCTTGGCGTCGAGGCCGTAGCTGCTGCGGTAGTCGATTTCGAACGAGGTCGGGCTGAACGGGATGTCGACTTCGGCGTGGTGACGGCCGCGCACGGTAATCGCTGCCTTGATCATGCCCGGACGCACCGACTGCACCACCCACTGGCGATCATTGAGCGCGGTGACGATGGCGCGGCTCATCTGTTGCTGGGTGAAGCCGAGGTTGGGCGAGAACTCTTCCTTGGCGTTGTAAACCGGTTTGCTGGTGCAACCGCCGAGCACAAAGGCCAGGGCCAGCAGGGCGGCGATGCGGTGAAACTGAGTCATTCCCTTCACTCCAAACGTATTGCGGTCAGTGCCAGCGGCGGAAAATCAACGAGGTGTTGACGCCACCAAAAGCGAAATTGTTGTTCATCACGTACTCGTGATGCATCTGGCGGAATTCGCCGCGCAGGTAGTCGAGCTTGCCGCAGTGCGGATCGACCTCGTCGAGGTTGAGCGTGTGCACGTACAGATCGCGATTGAGCATTTCGATGCTGAACCACGACTCCAGCGCGCCGCAGGCCCCCAGCGTGTGGCCGAGGAAACTCTTCTGCGAGCTGATCGGCATGTGTTCGCCGAACAGACTGCTGGTTGCCAGTGTTTCGGCAATGTCGCCCTGTTCTGTAGCGGTACCGTGACCATTGACGTAACCGATGGCGTCCGGCGTCAGCCCGGCGTCCTCCAGCGCCAGTTCCATGGCGCGGCGCATGGTTATCTGCTCCGGGCGGGTGGTGTGCTGGCCGTCGGCGTTGCTGCCGAAACCGACAATCTCCGCATGGATGCGCGCACCGCGCGCCAGCGCATGCTCCAGCTCTTCGAGCACCAGCATGCCGCCGCCTTCGCCGATCACCAGACCGTCGCGGCCCTTGTCGTACGGACGTGGGCTGGTCTGTGGCGCGTCGTTTTTCAGGCTGGTGGCGTACAGCGCGTCGAACACCATGGCTTCGGTCGGGCACAGCTCTTCGGCACCGCCGGCGAGCATCAGCGGCAGCCGTCCGAACTTGATCGCTTCATACGCGTAGCCAATGCCCTGACTGCCGCTGGTGCAGGCGCTGGACGTCGGGATCAGGCGTCCGGTGAGGCCGAAAAAAATGCTGATATTGGCCGCGGTGGTGTGCGGCATCATCCGCACATAGGAGTTGGCATTGAGCCCCTCGGCCACCGAGTTGAGCAGCATGTTGCCGAACGCCTTGATCTCGTCGGTGCTGCCGGTGGATGAGCCGCAGGCCACGCCCATGCGCCCGTCCTTGATGGTTTCGTCACCGAGCAGGCCGGCGTCGGCCAGTGCCTGTTCCGCCGCGCCTACGGCCAGCCGCGAGACCCGGCCCATGCTGCGCAGTTGCTTGCGGGTCCAGTGCGGCGGCACGACAAAATCATCGATCGGCCCGGCCAGGCGGGTGTTGAGTTCGCTGAAGCGGTCCCACTCGTCCATCCGGCGGATGCCGCTGCGGTTGGCCGCGAAGTTGCCGGCGATGGTCTGCCAGTCGCTCCCCAGCGAGGTGATGCCGGCCATGCCGGTGACGACGACGCGCTTCATCAGCACAAGCCTCCGTTGACCGCCAGGACCTGGCGGGTGATGTACGAGGCTTCCGCCGACATCAGGAAATTCACCGCAGCGGCAACCTCTTGCGGGGTGCCCATGCGTTGTGCGGGGATCATTTTCATCAGCTCTTCCACCGGCACGTTTTCGTCGAGCATCGCCGTGTCGATCAGGCCCGGCGCGACGCAGTTAACCGTGATTTTGCGCTTGCCCAGTTCAATCGCCAACGCTTTCGCCGCACCGATCACCCCGGCCTTGGAGGCGCTGTAGTTGACCTGGCCACGGTTGCCGATCAAACCCGACACCGAAGTGATGCAGACGATCCGACCGGCGGCGCGACGACGGATCATCGGCATCATCACCGGGTGCAGGACGTTGTAGAAACCGTCGAGATTGGTGCGCAGCACCACGTCCCAATCGTCATCGCTCAGCGCCGGAAAAGCGCCATCGCGGGTCAGGCCGGCGTTGAGCACCACGCCGTAATAGGCACCGTGGGTTTCGACGTCGGCTTCGAGGATGGTTTTGCAGGTTTCGCGGTCGGCGACGTCGAATTGCAGGATGCGCGCGTGGCGCCCCAGCGCTTCGACTTCGGCTTTCACCGCTTGGGCTTCAGCCACGCCGCTGCGGCAGTGCAGGACGATGTCGTGCCCGGCCTGCGCCAGACGCAAGGCAATGGCGCGGCCGATGCCACGGCTGGAGCCGGTGACCAGTACGGATTCAGTCATCGTTCGACTCTCTGGTTTGTTCAAGGTATTGGCTGGGCTGCGGCGGGCGGAACACGTTCAAGCGTGCGCTGGCCTCGATGCCGAGCCCGTGGATGTGGCATTCGAAAACACCCATGCCGTTGTCGTCTTCCAGCGAACGGATGCCGTGGATGGTCAGTTCGCTGCCGGCCGCAAACGCCTCGACGTTGCACTCGAATTTGCGCGTGCCGAGGAGGAAACCCAGCTCCACCGGATTGCCCTTCTGCCGCGCATGGCAACCGGCGAACGCGGCAACGCTTTGCGCCATCAGCTCGACACCGACCCACGCCGGCAGGCTGCCGTCGGGCAGGTTGAACAAACCGTCGGGCTTGACCGTGAGGCGGGTGTGGATCTGTTCCTCGTCGAAACTGAGGATGCGGTCGATCAGAATCATGTCGCCAGCGTGGGGCAGCAGTTCGGCGAGCGGCCAGTCGTTCATGGTGCGTCTCCGATAATCAGGCTGACGTTGTTGCCGCCGAAGGCAAACGAGTTGCTCATCAGGTAGCGCGGTGCAATGGACGACAGGCGTTCGCTCGCGGTCACCCACTTCAACGCCGGCAAATCGGGGTCGGGCTGGGCATCCCAGACGTGTGGCGGCAAGGCGTGTTGCGGGTTGTCGGTGCTCAGGCTCAGCCAGCAGAACGCCGCTTCGAGGGCGCCGGCCGCGCCGAGGGTGTGGCCGGTCATCGGCTTGGTCGACGAGCAGGCCACGCCTTCAGGAAACAGCGTGGCGACCGCCAGACTTTCCATCGCATCGTTGTGCTGGGTCGCGGTGCCGTGCAGGTTCAGGTAGCTGATTTGCGCCGCTTGCAACTGTGCGCGGCTCAAGGCTTTCTGCATCGCTTGCAGGGCGCCGCGGCCGCTCGGTTCCGGCGCGGAAATGTGGTGCGCGTCGGAGCTGGCGCCGCTGCCGAGCAGGGCGATGCCCGCGCCGTCGCCGCGTTGCTTGCTCATCAGAAACAGCACCGCCGCTTCGCCGATATTGATGCCATTGCGGTTGGCCGAGAACGGATTGCAGCGCTCGTCGGACACCGCTTCCAGTGCGCTGAAACCGTTGAGTGTCAGTTTGCACAGGCTGTCGACGCCGCCGCACAGCACCGCATCGCACAGGCCCAGAGCGAGCAGGCGCTGGGCGCTCATCAACGCCCGAGCGCTGGACGTGCAGGCGGTGGAAATCACATAGGCCGGGCCGCTGAGTTGCAGCCAGTCGGCGAGAAAATTCGCCGGGGCGCCGAGTTCCTGTTGCCGATAGTCGTACTCGGTGGGGAACTGCTGCTCGCGAAGGTAATGCGCCAACCCGCGACTGGCTTCGTCGATCCCCGAGGTGCTGGTGCCGAGCACCACGCCAATACGCTCACGACCGTAGGTCTGAATCGCCCGGTCGATGTCCTCGCGAATCTGCAGCGCGGCTTCCAGCAGCAGTTGATTGTTGCGGCTGCTCTGCTCGGCCAGTTCGGCCGGAATCGCCGCCAGCTCACCGTGCACCGCCGCTACCGGCAACTCACGCCCGGCCACCCAGCCAGACTCGCGGCGCATGCCCGAGCAGTCACCGGCAAACAGGTTGTGCGCGACCTGGTGCTTGTCGCGGCCCAGCGCGCAGATCACGCCGAGGGCATTGAGGTAGGCAGTCATGGCGTCGGTTCACCGAGGGGAGAAACCCGATAGTGCGGGCCTTGGGGCAGGTTCAATTCAAAGCTCAACGGTTGTGCATATCGGATCGTCCAGCGCGGCGCCAGCGTGCGTTGCTTGCCCTGCTGCTGCGCGGCGGGGTAATTGCGCACCAGCTCGCCGGACGGGGTCAGGGCGAACAGCAACGCGGCAAACAGCTCCCGGGCTTCCGGGTTGGGCGGCAGCAGCCCGTCGGCCTGCCAGTGCCCATCGATCAGTTGCTGACGGGCCTGGGGAATGCCCAGCGGATCCATCATCGACCAGCGGATGCCAGGGCCTTCGCGCTGGATCACCAACAGCCAGTCCTGACGCTGATCGGCCTGTTGGCGTTCGATGTGCAGTTGCAGCGGCAATGGCAGCGTCGGGCTGCTCGCGGGCAACGGCGCCTGGCTGGCGCAACCACTCAGCAGCAGAGAGCAGAGCGCCAATATCAGCCACCCCAGAATCCCTGTGGGAGCTGGCTTGCCAGCGATGGCTTTGGCACATCCAAAATTGAGTCCGACTGACCCACCGCTATCGCTGGCAAGCCAGCTCCCACAGGGGGACAGGTGTGCAGGTCGATAGCGGTGCATCAGATATCACCTTGCAATGGCTTGCGCGCGACGACATTCACCAACGTTTCCTCACGCTCGCCAAACGGCTTCGGCCGGCGCAACCCGAACCGTTCCAGCAGGCCGAAATCCTTCGACCGGCTCCACCACAGATACGGGTACGAAACGTTGCGCTCACTGAATTGGAAACCCTGCTGGCGAATCATCTCCAGGTACTGCGCGGCGCTCTTCTGCACATGCATCGGATGACGGAACAGCCAACGGATCACCCAGGTATCAATGTAAGCCTCGGTGGACTCGGCGAACAGCAGATAACCGCCCGGTTTGAGCACGCGATAGAACTCGGCGAGGGCTTTTTCCTGTTCGACCAGATGATGAAAGGTCTGGTGGCAGAACAGCAGGTCGACACTGGCATCGGCGATGTTGAGTGTCGCGCAATCGCTGCCGTTCAGCTCCACATCGAAGCCCTGCCGCGCCGCTTCCTCGGCACTCAACTCAAGGCTGTGCGGATCGGCATCGACGCCGATCAAGCGTTGCGGGGCGAAAGTCTGGCGCAGGTGGCGGAACGATTTGCCCTGACCGCAGCCGGCATCCAGCAGCACCGGATCGACCGGCAGCGACTCGCTGAACAGCCCGCGCAAATCGTTGATCGCCACGCGCAACACATGGTGCTGCCAAGTGTGGCTGCGCAGGAACCAGAAACCGAAGCGGGTTTCCTCGACGTAGCTGTCGCTCAAGTAATTCATGGGGCGTCCTTTGCACAGAGTTCGGAAATCATCTTCAACCGGCGGCGCGCTTCGCTGACGAACGGATTGCGTTCATCCCAGGCGTAACCGGCGAGGATCGAGCAGATCATCCGGCGAATCTCCGCCTGACTGTCTTGGTAAAAAATCACGTCCTGAAAGGTGCCGGCGTACCAACCCTCGACGTAGCAGCGGAAGGTATCGACGCCACGCTTGAGCGGGTCGGCGAACTCGCGCTGCCAGTCGACGGTTTCGCCCTGCAACTGTCGGTGCAGGACCGCCGCGGCCATGCTCGCCGAGCGCATGGCGATGGTCACGCCGGAAGAGAACACCGGGTCGAGAAATTCTGCGGCGTTGCCAAGCAGGGCGAAGCCCGGTCCGTGCAGGGTTTTCACATTGGCCGCATAACCGCCGAGGGTGCGCGCCGGGGTGTCCCACACCGCGTTGTTCAATACGCCGGCAAGGCTCGGGGTTTCGCCGATGAAACCGCGCAGGCAGGCATCCAGATCGCTGTCGCGCCCCTTGAAGTGTTCGGCGGCAGCGACCACGCCCACCGAGCAGCGCCCATTGCTGAACGGGATCGTCCAGAACCAGATGTCGCGGTGCTCGGGATGGGTGGTGACGAGGATTTTCTCGCGGTCGAAGGCCGGGTTGTCGATGTGATCTTCAACGTGGGTGAACACCGCCTGGCGCACCGGGAAATTCGATGGCGCTTCCAGCTCGAGCAGGCGCGACAGCACGCGTCCGTAACCGCTGGCATCCAGTACGAAATCCGCTTCGACGCGGTATTCGCTGCCATCCTCGCGCAGTACTTCTAGCAGTGGTTTGGCCCGCTCGAAATCGACGCGGACGATGGCGTCGCCGTAGCGGATTTCGGCACCTTGCAGTGCAGCCTGATCGGCCAGCAGCTTGTCGAAATCGGCGCGCTGCACCTGAAACGTGGTCGGTTTGCCTGCGGTGAAGGTATCGCCGAAATCGAAGGCGCTGTAGCGCTCGCCCCAGGCGAACGCGGCACCGGTCTTGCGCTGGAAGCCGGCGGCGTTGACGGCTTCGAGCATGCCGGCTTCTTCGACGAAGTCCAGGCAATGGCTGAGCAGGCTTTCACCGATGGAAAAACGCGGAAAGTGCTGGCGCTCGAGCACCAGCACATCGTGGCCCTTGCGCGTGAGTAGCGCAGCGGCGATGGCGCCGGACGGGCCGGCACCGATGATCACTACCTGACGACGTTGCATTTCAACGGTTGGCACGTGAACTCCCGGGCGCGGTGGCGGTGGTTTTCATGGGCGCGCGGTGCAGGCCGATCAGGGCCGGCAACAGCGTCGCGATCAGGCCCATCAGCATCAGCGCGAAGTACAGCGCCGGGCTGATCAGCTGTTGTTGCAGCAACAGGTTGAGAAAGACGATTTCGCTCAGCCCGCGAATGTTCAGCAGGACGCTTTCACGCCAGCGGCTGGCGCCTTCGAACGACGCACCGGCCCAGCCCAGGCCGAGCCAGTTGCCGAGCAGTTTACTGGCAATCGGCAACAGCAGCAGCGCCGCCCATTGCACCGCGCCGAGGCTGGCGAGGGCGCTGTGCACGTCGATCTGCACGATGCCGAAGGTGAGGATCAGCGGGATCGCGATCCACGTCTGCAAACGGCTCATCCACCGTGCCGGCAATGGCATTACCAACGGCACTTTCAGCAGCGCCATGCACAGCAGATAACCGATGCCGAAAATCAGTGCGTTGAGTTTGTAGTGCTCGGCCAGCACCAGCAGCGCGAAGAAGCCGAGGCTGTAGGTCAGCGGTCGACGCACGCGCAGCAGATGCAGCAGCAGCGGCACGCAAGCCAGACCCAGCGGCAGCAACAGGCTGCTCAAGTGCAGACTGCCCTGAGCGAGGCCGAACAGCGTCCAGCAGGTCAGGTCGATGAGGATTGCGGTTTGCACCAGACGCCGGGTAGCGGCGGGCGGGTAATCGATGTGGCGCAGGTACAGGTACAGCACCGGGATTGCGGTGATCGCGAACACCAGCCCAATGGCCAGCGAGTTCAGCCACGGCTGCGCCGGCAGCAGCCAGCAGGCGACGGCCAGACCGCAGGCGAACGGCACGGCAAAACTCGGCACGGCGATTTTCACGCTCTGACGATCCAGACGCAGATCGATCACATCGCTGAGGATGTGCCCGAGCAGCAGCGCGAAACTCAGGCTGTAGAGGTCTTTCAGCCACACCGGCGCAATCAGTTGGGCTCCGCTGAGCTGCCAGCCCGGTTCGATCCAGAAATACATCAACAGCGGCAAACCGAAGCTGGCCAGCAGCAACTGGCTGACGATCGGGATCAGGCCGAAATGCCGGCCGATACGGGTCGCCACAGCAAACAGCACCAGGGCCATCAGCCAGAAACCGACGACCATCACGCTGCCGGCTCCACGACGGCGGCGCGGTGGACGTGACGTCCGGCCCACGGCGCCAGAATGAAACTGAACGCCAGCCCCAGGCTTACCGCCAGGCCGAAGTTGCTCACCGCCGGCGTGCTCGACACCGCCAGCAGACCGAACGACAACCAGGTCGTCAGCGCCGCCAGCAAGGTGCCCAGCAGGCTGACCGCCGCACCGCCAACCTGCTCACGCATGAGGATCGCGTAATCGACGCTGATCGCCGTCACCAGCAGCAGGCCGAACAGACTGAACAGGGTCAGCGGCTGACCGAGCCAACCGAGACTGGCCAGGCTGCACAGCGCCGCCAGCAACGGCAGGGCGACGATGCGCAAGGCGCCGCCGAAGCCGAACGGCACGGTCAGCACCAGCACGATCAACACGCAGGAGGCGAGTTTCAGTTCGGCGGCGCTGATCTGGGTTGCGGCGAACACGTTGTTCAATTCGCCGAGACGATCCACCAGCATCACCCCCGGCAAGTCCAGGGCCTGGACCCGCAGCAGTGACGGATTGTTCAGCCCTTGCAGGCTGGTCATTGCCGCCACGCCGTCAGCGGTCGGGCCAAGCCACAGTGTGCGGTAAGGCTCGCCCAAAGGCCCGGCCAGCGCCGCGTCGATGTCTTCGGCAGGCAGGCTCTGCAATTGCTGCAACTCGGTTTGCAGCGCCGCGAGCGGTACGCCGAGGTCGAGCAATGGCTGCCAGTATTGCGGCAGTTTGCTCAGCGCTTCGCGAACCTGCTGTTGCTGGCTCGGCGGGCTGAGCAGTTGATCGAGGGCCAGATAGCCTTGCAGTTTGTCGAGGTTGACCAGTTGCTGCAGGCGTTCGCTCAGTGCGGCCTGACGCTCCAGCAGTTGCTGCTGATTGGCGCCGCGCACGAGGAAGAACTGGCTGGTCGGCTGATAGCCGGTGATGCGTGCGATGGTCTGCGCCTCATCGGTCAGGCGTTGTGGCGCACCGACCCACTGGCGAATGTCGTTCCTGCTTTGCAGCTGCACCAGACCGCCGGCGCAGAAGGCGATCACCAGCGCCAGTAGCACCGGCGTACGCACATGTTCGAGCAGGTTTTCGCGCAGCTTTACCAGACGCTCGGCCAGGCGCAGCGGCCATTGCGCCGGCTGCAGTTCCACGTTTTTCAGCAGGGCCGGCAACAAGCACACCGCCGACAGATACGCACCGAGCAAGCCGGCGGCAGAGAACACCGCGATTTGCGTCAGCGCCGGGAAGGGCGTCCAGGCCAGCGCCAGGTAACCGATGGCGCTGGTAATCAGGCTCAGCGTCAGCCCGGAGAGGGTCAGGCGCAGCGCCGGCCAACTGC
Source organism: Pseudomonas sp. HOU2 (assembly GCF_040729435.1). NCBI lineage: Bacteria > Pseudomonadati > Pseudomonadota > Gammaproteobacteria > Pseudomonadales > Pseudomonadaceae > Pseudomonas > Pseudomonas sp. HOU2. The sequence continues at coordinate 3,822,442 of NZ_CP160398.1, forward strand.
GCCACGGCTTGAGGCTCCAGCTTTTCGACAGATAGTGCAGCGGGTAATCCACCGCCACGCCGATCAGGCTGGAGCCGAGTACCAGGGTCATCACGTGCATGTGGCCGAACAGCGCCACGCAGGCCACCGCGCCGAACAGCATGCCCACCAGCACCGGCACGAACGCCAGCAGCACCCGCCAGCGGCGAAACGCCAACAGCAGCAACAACAGAATCCCGAGCGTGGCGCCGCCGCCAACCCAGGTCATTTCGCGGGTAGCTTGTTGTTGACCGTTGGCGGCGTACAGCAGGCCGCTGGCAGCCAGCAGTTGCACGTCAGATTTCGCCGCTTGCTCGCGACTGTGCTGCAGCAGATCGGCGACTTTCAGCGGCAGGTTCATGTCGAAGGCATTGCCGGTGGTGCGTGCGCGCAGCAGCACCCAGCGCTTGCCGTCGGCATCGGCGACCAGTGCGCCGCTGCCGATGTCCAGTTGCACCGCGCCGTGTTTCGGCTGGCTGTTCTGGATGCGTCCGGTCAGGCCCAGCCAGTCGTCCTGGCTCGGCACCAGGGTGAAACCGTTGAACGGGTCGAACAGTGCCTGCACCCGTTGCTGAATGAACGCGTCTGGGTGTTCGATCAACAGCTGCCGATCGTCCTCCGAGAGCATCGCCAGCCGCCCTTGCAGCAATTGCGAGCGCAGCGCTGGCAGATCCGCCTGCAGGTTCCACTGGACCTTTTCGAACAGACCGCTGGCCTGCCATTGCTCGCCGAGGGTCTGCGCCATGGCCACCGCCTGCTGGCGATCGGCGTGGCCGACCAGCACCAGCATTTCCCGATTGAGCGGCTCCTGCATGCGCTGTTCGGCGCGCAGTTCGAGGGCGTCAGGGTTGGTTCCGGGCACCAGTTCCATGAGGTTGGCCGACAGCGGCGCACCGTCGCGCCACTGCCACCCGGCCAGCGCGATGACCGCCAGCAGCAGGATCAGGAACAGCCACGGCAGCCTGCGTTCACTCGGCAAAGTCATGTTGCTCCGCTTCGCTCAACGGCTGGCTTGCAGTGCTGTCCTGCATGCGCAGCACAGTGCTGTCGCCCTGGGTTTCCAGCAGTTCGATGGTCTGCACCAGTTCACCGCCGTCGATTTTGATCTGATTGAACACTTGCTTGAGCAGTACCGAGCGCGGGGTCAGGGTGAGCTTCCACTTCTGTGCATCGCCGCTCAGGGCCAGCTCGAAATCCCGTTGCAAGCCGCTGCTGTCGCCTTGCAGCACAGCGAGGAACAAACGGTTCTGTTCGGCCCCGGCGCTCTTGTTCGGCAGCAGTTGCCAAGCGTTGCCATCGCGTCGCGCGATGCCGTTGGCGGTGATGCGGTAGTCCTGTTGCAGCGGGGTCTTGAGCAACCAGAGCAGGCCGTGGTTTTTCGCCAGGACGAAGCTGCCCTTGCTGATCAACGGCTGGGGCAGAGCGCGCAGGTGTTTTTCCTGGATGAACTGGCCGTGGATAACGTCCGGTTTCGCCAGTTGTTCGCTCAATTGCTGCAGGTCGAAGGCGTTGGCCAGGCCTGATACAGCGAGCAGCGCCAAGGCGCCAAGGCATTTGCGCAACAGGTTCATCGCAGCATCCTTTCCACCGCATCGGTGAACACTTTGGGTGAGGCCAGTTGCATCTCGCGGCTGCTGATCTCGACCGCTACCTGCACCGAGCTGGCACGGGTCAGGCGTTCGCCGGTCTGCAGGTCGGTGATCAGATAATTGATCTTCAAGCGGTTCTCCCACTCCACCAGACTGGCGCGCACGTTCAAGCGCTGGCCGAACACCGCGCCACGCACATAACGCAGTTGCAGGTCGATGATCGGCCACGCGTAACCCGACTCGGACATCTGCGTGTAGTTGTGGCCGATCTGGTCGAGCAGCGCGCAGCGCGCGACTTCCAGGTATTTGACGTAATGCCCGTGCCAGACCACGTGCATAGTGTCGATGTCAAAAAACGGCACGAGGATTTCCGTGTCGGCGTGCAGCACTCCGGCGCTACGCATGCAGCCTCCAGTGTTGCTCGGCGATGCGTTGCAGGCACAGGCGCAGTTCGCCTTCCAGCGCGCGGTCTTCGATGACCGGCGGGAAGTCCTTGCCTAGCTCTTCGTGCATGGCGGCCAGCGAAGGTGGCAGCGCACGCGCGTCTTCATCGCGACCGCGCAACCAGACGCCCTGATTGGCCGCGAGCAACGTGGCGGCGGCGACTTGCTCGGTCAGTTCCAGCACGCGGATCGCGTCACGGGCGGCGATGGTGCCCATGCTCACCTTGTCCTGGTTGTGGCACTCGGTGGAGCGCGAGAACACGCTGGCCGGCATAGTATTTTTCAGCGCTTCGGCGGTCCAGGCACTGGTGCCGATCTGCACGGCCTTGAAGCCGTGATTGATCATTGCGCGATCCGCCGGGGCGCCGGAAAGATTGCTCGGCAAACCATGGTTGTAGCGCTCGTCCACCAGCAGCGCGAGTTGCCGGTCGAGCAGGTCGGCGACGTTGGCCACCAGATTTTTCAGGCTGTCCATGGCGAACGCGATGTGCCCGCCGTAGAAGTGCCCGCCGTGCAACACGCGCTCGGCTTCGGCGTCGATGATCGGGTTGTCGTTGGCGCTGTTGAGTTCGGTCTCGATAAACGAGCGTAGCCAGTTCAGGCTGTCGGCCAGCACCCCGAGCACGTGCGGGGCGCAGCGCAGCGAGTAGCGATCCTGCAGACGATGCAGCGGCGCGGTCGGCGCGTCAATCGCTAGATCCTTGCGCAACCACGCGGCAACCTGCATCTGCCCCGGATGCGGCTTGGCAGCGAAAAGACGCTCGTCGAAGTGTTCCGGATTGCCTTGCAGCGCGACCACGTTGAGCGCGGTGATGCGCGTGGCCAGTTGCAGCAGATAGTCGGCGCGGGCGAAGGCCAGGCAGGCGAGGCCGGTCATCACTGCGGTGCCGTTCATCAGGGCCAGCGCTTCTTTCGGGCGCAGCACCAGCGGCGTCCAGCCGAGTTCGCGATGCACGTCGGCAGCCTGGCGACGCTCGCCACGGAACAGCACTTCGCGCTCGCCGGACAGGGTCGCGGCGACGTAGGACAGCGGCGTCAGATCACCGCTGGCGCCGACCGAACCCTCTTCGGGGATCAGCGGCAGGATGTCGTGTTCGAGGAAGGCGTGCAGGCGCTCCAGCAGTTCGATGCGCACCCCGGACACGCCGTGACACAGCGACTGCAAACGCGCCGCCAGCACGGCGCGGGTGGCTTGCGGGTCGAGCAGTTTGCCGAGTCCGCAACCGTGGAAGGTGTAGAGATGACGCGGCAGTGCCTCGACGTGATGCAGCGGCACCGCGACCACGCAGGAGTCGCCGTAACCGGTGGTCACGCCATAGATCACGCCTTCCTTGTCGAGCAACGAATCGAGAAACCGTGCGCCTTTGGCGATGCGTTCGCGGTAAGCGGCGTCGCTCTGCAACTGCACGGGCGCCTGACGGTTGGCCAGGGTCAGCACGTCTTCGATGCGCAAAGGGCGTTCGCCGAAGGTTACCGGCTCATGGGTTGGCGTCGTCATCGGTCTTCCAGAAAGGGTAAAAGTTGAACCATTGGTGCGGGGCTTCGAGGCAATAGTGACTCAGGCGCTGCGCATAGCGGGTGGCCCACTGATGAATGACCTGCTCGCGCTCGCGGCGCGTCCACGTCACGCTGTCGGCGAACGGCTCGAGGGTCAGGCGATAGTGGCCGTCCGGTTGTTTCAGGCACATCAGCAGATTGACCGGGCATTTGAGCAAACCGGCCAGCAACCACGGCCCCTGCGGGAACGCTGCCGGGTGGCCGAGAAAGTCCACGCTGACGCTGCGCCCGCCATGTAACGGCACGCGGTCGCCGGCAATCGCCAGCCATTCACCGCGCTCCAGGCGTTCGTGCAGTTGCAGCATGATCACCGGGTCCAGCTCGCTGACCTGGATCAGGCGCAGATTGGTCGCCCCGGCCTCGCCCAGCAAGCGGTTGAACTGCTCGGCGTGCTTGGTGTGCACCAACACGTTCATGGTGACCTTTTCGCCGATCTCCGCCAGCGCCCGGCACACTTCCAGGTTGCCCAGGTGCGCGCCGACCAACAGTTGCCCGCGACTGCCGCGCAACTGATTGCGCAGCAATGCCGGGTCGATGATTTCGATCTGCTCGATGCGCAGCTTGCCGTTCCACACGTCGAGCTTGTCGAGCAGCGAATCGGCGAACGCCATGAACTGGCGGAACACGCGCCAGTAACTCGGGCGCAATTCGGTGCGGTTGCTCCAGTCGGCCAGCCGTTGCTGGTATTGCCAGGCACTGTTGCGCGCGGTGCGGCCGAACAGGAAAAAGTACAGGACGATGCCGTACAGCAAGGGACTGAGCAGACGCCGGCCAAGCACCTTGGCGGCGAACGCGGTGAACTTCATCAGCAGGAAGCTGCCGCGTTCTTCGCGGTCGGCCCAATGCTTCTTGTCGGTCTCGACGCTCATGGGCGCCACCGGCGCCAGAGGATGACGGGCAGGCGCAGCAGCATGCCGAAGAACAACCGGGTATGCATGCTGGAAATCAGTGCGTTGTCATGCAACAGACGGAAGTGCGAGACGCCGTCCAGCGGGTAATGCACGCTGGTCTGCAGCCAGCGCATCGGCTGGTTGCGCCACGCCAGACGCACGAGGATGTCCGAGTCGAAATCCATGCGCTTGCCGACCCGCGCCGAGTCGATCACCGCCAGCGTCGGGGCCAGCGGATACACGCGAAAACCGCACATCGAATCGCGGATCTGCAGCGACAGCGTATTTATCCAGACCATCACGTGGGTCAGATAACGTGCGTACAAGCGGCCCTTGGGCACGCTCTCGTCGAACAGCGGATAACCGCAGATCATCGCGTCCGGGTGGGCGCGGGATTCCTCGACGAAACGGGCGACGTCGTGCAGGTCGTGCTGGCCGTCGGCGTCAACCTGCAGGGCATGGGTGAAACCCAGGCGCGCCGCTTCGCGCAGCCCGGTCATCACCGCGCCGCCCTTGCCCTGATTGAGGGTCAGACGCACCAGATGCACGTGGTCGCGTTCGGCCAGCGCATCCAGCACTCGCGCGCAGGACGGGGTGCTGGCGTCGTCCACCAGAATGCACGACAGTCCTTGGGCGAGCAGCGCGTCGACCACGCTGCCGATCGCGGCTTCATGGTTGTAGACCGGAATTACCGCGCAAGGGTTATGCATGATTCACGCACCCATTGTGGCGAGGGAGCTTGCTCCCGCTGGGCTGCGAAGCGGCCCCAAATCCAGTCGACATAAAATTGCTGGCGAGCGCTTCGCACTCGAGCGGGAGCAAGCTCCCTCGCCACAGGTTATGCATCGGCGGCTCCTAGCAGGATTCGCCCGCTGGAGCAGGTCGCGGTGTCGTTACGGTAGGCGAAATACAGTTTGCCGCGCTCGGGATCGAAACGCAGGTGCAGCTGGATTTCATCGCCGGGGCGCACCAGTTGCTGGAATTTCAGCACTTCCATGCCGGCAAATTTGCCGGGCAGGTTCAGCAGTTGTCGGCCGAGGTTCAGTGCCCATTCGACCTGCACTACGCCGGGCAGCACCGGGGCCTTGGGGAAGTGACCGCTGAAATAGGCAAGGTCCGGTGGAACACTCAATTGCAGGCTCCACTCGCCGTCGGTTTCGACTTGCTCCAGCACTTCCGGGGCTTTCGGCCGTGGCGCCAGCAGCAGCGCTTCGATGTCGGCCTGCGGCAGCTTGCCCTGGCTGTTCAGCGGCAGTTGCCGCACCAGACGCCAGCGCCGGGGCAAGGCCAGGGCTTCGCAATGCTCGCTCAGATGTTTGCGCAGCGCTTCGGTCAGGCTGCGGCGGCCGTGTTCGCGCAAGGCGAACAGACCTTGCTCACTGAGCACCAGCAGCGCCCCGAGCATTGCGCGGTTTTCCTGGACCACGCCCAACCGTGCCTCGGCGACCCAGGCGTGGGCGACCAGCGCCTGCTCCAGCATCGGCAGGGAAATGCGCTTCTCTTCGAGTTTGACGATGCGGTCCAGCCGCCCCAGCAATTCAAAGCGGCCGTCGGCGGCGATGCGTGCGGCGTCGGCGGTGTGTTCGACATGCCCGGCCGGCAGATAGGGGGATGCGATCAGCAGGGCGCCGTCGCGGTCCTGACTCAGTTCAACCCCAGCGAAGGGCTGCCACAGGCTGGCGCCCTGACGCCAAGCGATGCCGCCGGTTTCCGAGCTGCCAAGGATTTCCGTCGGCCACTGCTGCAGGCGTTGCTGCAGGCTCTGCGCCGCCTCTGTCGGCAATGCGCCGCCGGAAGAAAACACCCGACGCACGGCGCTCAGGGCCGGCCAGTCGAGGTTGTCGCCCATGCGTTTGAGCAGGGCGGGGCTGCCGACCCAGGCGAAGGCCGGATGTTCGCGGCTGGCGCGTTGCAGATCTTCCGGGAACGCCAGTTGCTTGCGCACGAACGGACGCCCGGCGCACAGCGGCCACAGCACGCGGAACAGCAAACCGTAGATGTGCTGGGTGGCGACGCTGCCGATGATCCAGGCCTCACCAAGATCCGCACCCCACAGTTGCTCCAGGGCTTCGACCTCGTTGGCCAGTTGGCGCAGAGTCTTGTCGATACGCTTGGGCTCGCCGCTGGAGCCGGAGGTGCACAGACTCAGGCGGCACTGCTCGAGATCGAGCTCAGCACCGGACAGGGCCGGCTGCAGCAGATCGCTCAAGTGAGCATCATCGGGGTGATCGCTCAACCACAGATCGACTTCACTCGACCAGCGCTGGCGGGTCTGCGCTTGCAGGTCCGAGGGCAACAGCACACTGACACCGGCACGCCAGGCCCCGAGCAGGGCGATGGCGAGGTCGGCGGCATCTTCCAGATGCACCGCCATGCGCCGCACGCCGCGAGCCTGCAGGCCGGCGGCAACACTCAGCGCCTGCTCACGCAATTGCGTGTGGTCGAGCGCCGGGGCGGCGCTGATCGCGCGCTCCGGCAGGGCCTTGAGCAACAGTTGCTCAAGTTTTATCCAGTTCATTTACGGCCTCTTACCCGTTGTCGTATCAGCCATTCAATGGCAAACATCAGGCCGATCAATCCATAGGAAATCAGGCCGGTGTACAACATCCACCAATGCAGCGGCGCCCACAGGGTCAGGAGCGCGGCGCACAAACCGTTGCAGAAGAAAAACACGCTCCAAGCCACGGTTACCTGGCGGGTGTAGCGGATGGCTTCGGGCGGCAGTTGCGGCTCGCGCAGCCGCGCCAGGCGCTCGACCATCGGCGGTCCGTATTTCAGGCTCAGGCTGAACAGCACCAGCATGAAGCCGCTGATCAGCACCGGATACCAGCGCAGCAACAGCGGACTGTCGAACAGCGCCAGCAGCAGGCAGAACCCGATCGCCACGCAGGCCATCCACAGGCTGCCGGGCTTGCGCTCGCCGGTCAGCGCGCGCGCCAGCCATAACCCGCCCAGCAGCAGTCCGAACTGCCACGGGGCGAAGTGCTCCATGCCGAAATACACCGCAAAGGGGTACAGCAGGCCCGCCAGCAGCAGGCCGAGGCCGATCAATCGGCTCATGCGGCCGGTTGAACCAGGCGGTAGACCGCCTCGACCACGTCACCGACGGTGCGCACCGATTTGAATTCTTCGGCGGCGATTTTCTTGCCGGTCTGGCGTTTGATGTGATCGATCAGGTCGACCGCGTCGATGCTGTCGATCTCCAGATCCTGATACAGGTTGGACTCCAGGCTGATCCGCGCCGGATCCAGTTCGAACAGCTCGACCAAGGCATCGCGCAGGGTGTTGAAAATGTCGTCACGAGTTTGCATGGTCCGGTCTCAAGCTGCCTGTTTTGCCGTGACGAACGCCGCAAGGCTCGCCACATTGGTGAAGTGGTTACGGGTGTCTTTGGCGTCGGCGTCGATCTTGATGCCGTACTTTTTCTGGATCGCCAGACCCAGCTCCAATGCGTCGACGGAGTCCAGGCCCAGGCCTTCGCCAAACAGCGTCTGCTCGTCGCCGATGTCGTCGACGCTGATGTCTTCGAGGCCCAGGGCGTCGATGATCAGCAGTTTTATTTCACGGTGCAGATCGCTCATCTTCGGCGAGCTCCTTGATGTAGTAAGAGTGCAAATAATCGTTGAGCTTGCGCGAGGCCTGCGGGGCCGGGCCTTGCGTGGCGAAAGTCTGTGGATCTATATCGGCCCCGACACGGAAACTGAAGTGCACGCGACGGCGGGGGATGCGATACCAGGGTTCGGCCTTGGTCAGGGTAGTCGGGCTGACCTTGATAACCACTGGTGTAAGGATTTTCGCACCACGCAGGGCAATCGCCGCAGCCCCCCGATGAAAGGCTGGCGCCTGACCGGGTTGAGTGCGCGTGCCCTCGGGAAAGATGATCAGGGTCTGGCCGTTTTGCAGGCACTCGGCGGCGGCATCGAGCATGTCCATGCTGCCGTCGTTGCTGATGTATTCGGTACGGCGCAGCGGGCCACGGGTGAAGGGGTTTTCCCAGAGGGCTTTCTTCACCACGCAATTGGCCTGGCGCACCAGGCCGATCAGGAACACCACGTCGATCAGCGACGGGTGGTTGGCGATGATCATCTGCCCCGGTCGGCCGAGGCGTTCGGCCCCTTGAATGTCGTAAGTCAGCACGCCGGTGCGGGCCATGAATCGCACGAAAAACCAGAACAGCCGACTGACGGTCTGCCGCGCGCGCTGACGATGCCTGAGCGCGTCACCCGGCAGACAGCCGAGCAGCGGAAATACCAGCAAGCGCAGGCACAGCCCGCCGAACCCGAACAGGGTGAAACTGGCGGCGGTGGCCAGCAAGCGCCAGTAATAGGCGTCGCGGTTCTTCTCGGTCACGGGTTGCGTTGCCAGGTCCATACACGATTTTTCCAGGCATGTTGGCAATGGGTTTGCTGACCGAGCAGGGTGCGCAACAGATTCAGCGCGTGCGGCCAGTGCGCTTTGGACACAGCTTTCTGGCCGCTGTTCAGGGTCAGCCGCCAGTCGGTACCGGGGGTGAGCAGCAGACCTAGCGCATAAGGGAACGGCACGTCATCGACCCACTGCGAATAGGCCTCGGGCGGCTGTTCTTCGGTGATGATCAGCAACACCGCCGGCGCGCCTTCGTCGAGCAGGGCGGCGGCTTCGAGGATGCCGTGTTCCAGGCCATCGCCTGCGGCCGCCAGGGCCGTCATTTCGCTGGTTTCGCCGCGCATGATCGACCACAGACCGATGATCGCGTTGTGCACCGACAGGCTGAACTGGGTCGGCGACAACGGCTCGTCCTTGGCCAGATCACTGAGGATCTCGAAGGTGCGCGGGGTTTCGCCGTGTCGTGAAACAAACACCAGCGGCAGGTTCTCCCGTCCGTCGGCCAGCGGCCAGCCGACACTGAACGCCATCCGCGCCAGACGGCTGAGTCGTCGGCGCTGCATGGCTGGCAGAAACGACACATCGGGCGCGGCATCGCTGTCCGGGAGCACGACCGGTTGTCGGCTCCAGGCCTGCCACGCGTCCACGCTGTCGAGCCCCGGGGCCCACGCGCGCCATTGGGCGATGTTGAAGTTGATCACGGATGTTCATCCCGCCCCTGCGGGCTTTTATGACGCTTTGAGTCGCCAAAGCCGCGGCTGACTTGACGTGGCGCTGGGCGCCGGGTGGCGCGCATTATCCCGGTGCGACGAGTGTGTAGCAAATGTTGGTTACGTTTTGCGCAACGAAATGTACTGAGTGGTTCGCGAAAAAACTGTCACTTGGCCATTATCCAGATCGTGCGGGATTCGTCTGTCGGGCATATCAGCGCATCAGGAAGGTTTTTGCTCGCTGTGCCCGCTGATTTTTGCGTCTGACTCTGTAGTCCGCGTCGTTGAAGCTAGCGAAGCGCACGCGCAGGCAACTACACTCGGTCATTCTTTGATACACGGAGGTTTTGTCATGCGGCGCGTGGTGTTCAATCAGAAAGGTGGCGTGGGCAAGTCAAGCATTGCCTGCAATCTGGCGGCGGTCAGCGCCAGCGAAGGCTATCGCACGCTATTGGTCGACCTTGATGCCCAGGCCAACTCCACCCAGTATCTGACGGGGCTCACCGGCAATGACATTCCGATGGGCATTGCCGACTTCTTCAAGCAGACCCTGTCTTCCGGGCCGTTCTCGAAAAAAAACCAGGCCGACATCTACGAAACCCCGTTCGACAACCTGCACATCATCACCGCTACCGCGGAGCTGGCCGATCTGCAGCCCAAGCTTGAGGCCAAACACAAGATCAACAAGCTGCGCAAATTGCTCGATGAACTGGACGGCGAATACGACCGGATTTATCTGGATACGCCGCCAGCGCTGAACTTTTATGCGGTGTCGGCGCTGATTGCCGCCGATCGTGTGCTTATTCCCTTCGATTGCGACAGCTTCTCGCGCCAGGCGCTATACGGGCTACTGGCGGAGATCGAAGAGCTGAAGGAAGACCACAACGATGGTCTGGAAGTTGAAGGCATCGTGGTCAACCAGTTCCAGGCCCGGGCCAGCCTGCCGCAGCAGATTCTCGATGAGCTGATTGCCGAGGGCTTGCCGGTGCTGCCGGTGTATCTGACCAGCTCGGTGCGCATGCGCGAGTCGCACCAGGCCAGCACCCCGCTGATCCACCTCGACCCTCGGCACAAGCTGACGCAGCAGTTCGTTGAGCTGCACAACCTGCTCGAAGATCACTGACCCCTGAGCTATTCAGATCCCCTGTAGGCCTTCGCCTGCTCGCGATGGCATCCTGTCTGCGAGCACCTGAGTTGCCTGAAAAGACGCCATCGCGAGCAGGCGAAGGCCTACAATTGAATTTGTGTTGGGTCAGATGCCCTGGCTACGCAGCCACGCCATCAACTGCGGCAACGGAAACGCCCCGCTCTGGCGCGCCACTTCCCGACCGTCCTTGAACAGAATCAAGCTCGGAATCGAACGAATCCCCAACTGCGCCGACAACTGCTGATTGGCTTCGCTGTCGAGCTTGGCCAGCCGGCACTTACCCGCCAACTGCGCCGCCGCCTGCTCGAACACCGGCGCAAAGGACTTGCACGGCCCACACCAGTCCGCCCACACATCCACCAACAACGGCAGATCGCCTTTGATCTGGCTGGCGTAGTCACCTTGCTTGAGTTCGAACGGCTTGCTCAACAGCACCGCGGATTTGCAGCGCCCGCATTTTGGCTGGTCGGCGAGGCGTTCGGCGGGGATGCGGTTGAGGCCGTTGCAGGCGGGGCAGGGGATCAGCAGTGGAGTGGTCATGAGAGAGGTCCAGGGAAGGGCGATAAACCCTAGTTGGAGACTTTTGCTCATATTTTCAATCATGCGGATTTCAATGTTGGATCTAGGCTGAGTCGTACCGATGCAGACCGTTGGTCTGCATGGGTCTATCGCAAGTTGCGATAATTTTATTTTGTGATTAACTCCCCATAGCAGAATGCGATAAGGATGTTGCATGCATGTGTTCAGTGAAAAACCCATTCGAGAGGCCAAGGAGCAGTGGCCACAGGCAGCAAGCGCGCTAGCGCAATGGTTTCGTCTGGCAAGCAGGAGTTATCCAAAGGACTTTGCGGCAATGAAGTCGATATTTCCTGCCATCGACAAAGTGGGTGATCTCCACGTTTTCGACATTGGTGGCAACAAACTGAGGCTAATCGCTTTTGTCAGTTATCGGTCACAAAGGCTCTACATCAAGCATGTGCTCGACCACCGCGAATACGATCGGGGCAAATGGAAGGAGAGAAAGGTATGAGTAGTTTGATCAAGACAGTTGCCGAGCACTGGGAGTTTGTCTCTCCGTTGTTGCGCAAACCGAAAAATGAAGAGGATTACGACGCCTTGGTTCAGGCCGTCGACGAGATCCTTGAGATAACCGGTGATGATGGCTCGCATCCACTCGCGAGTCTGCTGGACATCATCAGTGACTGGATTGCCGAGTGGGATCGCACACACCATCCGATGGCCGATGCGAGCGGCGAAGAGGTCCTCGGCTACATGATGCGCGAACATGGTCTGACTCAAAGCGATCTGCCGGGTGTGGGTACTCAATCCGTTGTTTCAGAAATTCTGAACGGCAAGCGCAAATTGAACCTGCGGCAGGTTCGCTGGTTGGCCGACTACTTCAAGGTGCCTGTAGAGGTGTTCATCTAGTCTGCTTCAAGACGAACAACTGATCTCCAGATGCTTGCCCCACTCCGGCGGCCGCTCGGCGTAACCTTCCATCCCCGGCTGTTCGTCGAACGGTTTGCTTAGCACCGCATGCAGCCGGCGCACCTCGGAGTAGTCGCCTTGTTCGGCGGCGTCGATGGCTTTTTGCGCCAGGTAGTTGCGCAGGATGTACAGCGGATTGACCGCGTGCATCCGTGTGCGGCGTTGTTCCTGATCGCTGTCACCATCGCGGGCAACCCGCGCCACGTAGCGCTCGCCCCAGGCATCGAAGCCTTTGATGTCGACGAAGTCATCGCGCAAGCGGGCGACAGCCTGTTCTGCTGACTCTTCGCCGAGATGGCGGAAGAACAGCGTGTAGTCGACGCCGCTGTTCTGCATCAGTTGCAGCAGGTCTTCGAGCAGTTTCTGGTCGTCATCTTCGGCGCTGGTGAAACCGAGGCGGCGGCGCATCAGGTCCAGGTAGTGCGCCTGGAACAGCGGCAGGTACAAACCGAGGGTTTCGCGCAGGGCTTCGACGCTGATGAACGGCGTCAGGGCCTGGGCCAGTGCGCTGAGGTTCCACTGGCCGATCGGCACTTGGTTGCTGAACGAGTAACGGCCCTGATCATCCGAGTGGTTGCAGATGAAGTGGGCGTCGAAATCGTCGAGGAAAGCGAACGGGCCGAAGTCGAAGGTGATGCCGAGGATCGACATGTTGTCGGTGTTCATCACCCCGTGACAGAAGCCGTAGGCCTGCCACTTGGCGATCAGTTTGGCATTGCGCTCGACGATCTCGCGGAACATCGCCAGATACGGTTCCGGCTGCTCCAGGCATTCGGGGAAGTGCATCGCCAATACATGTTCGCCGAGCTGCTTCTGCTGCTCGGGACGCTTGGTGTAGTAGAAGTATTCGAAGTGGCCGAAGCGGATGTGGCTCGGCGCCAGACGCAGCACCATCGCCGCGCGTTCCTGCTTTTCACGCCATACCGGAGTGTCGGAGCCAATCACGCAGGTGGCCCGGGAAGACGGGATGTTCAGCGCGTGCAGCGCCTCGGAGGCGAGGAATTCACGGATCGACGAGCGCAATACCGCGCGGCCATCGCCCATGCGCGAAAACGGCGTCTGTCCGGCGCCCTTCAGATGCAGGTCCCAGTGTTCGCCGGCGTTGTTGTAGACCTCGCCGAGCAGCAACCCGCGACCATCGCCCAGTTGCGGGGTGTAGCCGCCAAACTGGTGCCCGGAATAAACCATCGCCCGTGGCTCGGCATCGGCCCACAACTTGTGGCCGCCGAACAGCTCGGCAAATTCTTGAGTGTCAGCCGTTGTCGGGTCGAGATCGAGCAGGGCCAGCGCGGCGGGGCTGGCGACGACCAGACGCGGGTTGTCGATCGGCTCGGGCAGCACGTGGGCGGAGAACGCATCGCCCAGGCGGGCGAAGCGATTGTCGAAGGTCAGTTCGTCGAGGGCTTTCACGGGCCGGCTCCAGCAGAATGTCCGAGCATTCTGCTGGGATCAGACCGGTTAGTCGAGTTTGGCCGGCGGCGGCTCTTGCAGCGGCTTTTGCTCGCCACTGATCGGCACGGTGGTTTTGCTCTCGTCCTCGATCGGCACCAATTTGTATTCCTGGCCATGAAGGTTTTTCAGGTACACCTCCATCTGCCGGAACGAGATGTTGATGTGCTGCTTCTTGAACTCGCGGTTGATGAAGCGGTTCACTTCGTCGATCACCGGGTTACGGTCGCCAAGGTCACGCACGTGCATGCGCAGTTCGTGGTCGAGGGTGCTTTCGCCGAAGTTGAGGAAGTACACGTGCGGCTCGGGCTCTTTGAGCACGCGCGGGTTTTCCCGGGCAGCCTTGAGCAGCAGTTCCTTGACCAGATCGAGGTCGGAGCCGTAGTCCACGCCGAGTTTCAGGGTGACCCGGGTGATGGTGTCGGTCAGCGACCAGTTGATCAGTTGCCCGGTGATGAACGTCTTGTTCGGGACAATGATGTCCTTGCGGTCGAAGTCGGTGATGGTCGTGGCGCGGATGCGGATCTTGCTCACCGTGCCCGACAGGTTGCCGATGGTGATGGTGTCGCCGATCCGCACCGGGCGTTCGAACAGGATCATGATGCCGGAGATGAAGTTGGCGAAGATCTCCTGCATACCGAAACCGAGGCCCACCGACAGCGCCGCCACCAGCCACTGCAGCTTGTCCCAGCTGACGCCGAGGGTCGACAGGGCCGAGACGAAACCGACGCCGGCGATCACGTACGACAGCAGCGTGGTGGTCGCGTAGGCGCTGCCCTGGGCCAGATTGAGTTTCGACAGCACGAACACTTCCAGCAGACCCGGCAGGTTGCGCGCCAGGGCGAACGTGATGCCGATGATGATCAGCGCGCCGAGCATGTCGCCGATGCTGATCGGCACCATGCTCATGTTGGCGCCGGTGCCGCTGGTGTATTCGTAAAGGGTAATGTTGTCGAGGTACGAGAACACCGAAATCAGGTCAGCCCAGACCCAGTACAGCGCGGCGATGAAGCCGCCGAGCAGGGCCAGACGGATCAGGCGCAGGGACTGTTCGTTGACCTTTTCGATATCCAGCGTCGGCTCTTCGATCACCGCTTCGCCGTCGCCGGCCTCTTTGGCCGCCTGACGCTTGGCCAGGGCGCGCTGGTAGGCCAGACGCCGTGCGGCGACCGCCAAGCCACGGACGAAGGTGGCTTCGATCACCAGCCAGAACATCAGCAGGTACAGGGTGTTGATCAACCGGTCGCTGAGTTTCAGCGCGGTGTAGTAGTAGCCGAAGCACACCGCGACGAACAGGGCGATCGGCAGCAGGGTGAACATCACGCCGACGGCCTTGCGGAACAGCGAGGTGTTTTCGTGCGCCGGGCTGCTGATCAGCAGACGGCTGAGCAGCCACGCCATCAGGGCGTAGCAGGTCAATACCACCGGCATGCCGAGCACGTCGTCAGCCAGCGCCGCCGGTTGCAGCTCGGCGACGGCCACCACGGTCACCAGCGCCATCACCACCAGCCCGAGGCGACGGATCCAGCCCTGCAGGAACTCGACCTGCGGCTTGTCCCAGCGGAAATGCAACTCGGCCACGCCGCCCGGCGAGAGAATCCGGTAGGCGGTGTAGAACACCAGCCACGCCTGACCCATTTGCAGCAACGCCGCGCCCATGTTGGCGTTCTGCCCGCGGGCATCGATCTGCAGGGCCAGACCGCACAGGCCCAGACCCAGCGCCACCGGCATCGCCAGCAGAATGTTGATCAGGATCGCCTGCGGCGTGTGCCACTGGCTGTCACGCTTGAAGTGCCCGATGTCCTGGTGAACCTTGTTCAACCGCGCGTACAGCGCCTTGCGCCGCCACAGCAGAGCGCCGATCAGCAGGGCCAGTGGCAGGAACAGCAACGGGCGCTGGGTCAGGCCATCGGTCAGCTCGCTCAGGCTCGAGGCCAGCGGCAGGGTGTCGATCTGGCGCTTGAGGCGCTCCGGCACGCTGCGAATCCATTCAGCGTCCAGTGGCTTGTTGCTGGGAATCCAGAACATCTGCTCGTCGAGGGTCGCGCGCAGGCTTTGCGCAGTGCTCAGCAGTTGCTTCTGGTTGAGCTGCAGGGTGATCGACTCGTTGAGCACCGCACTCAGTTCGCGATTCAGACGCTCCAGCAGGTCGGCGCGGGTGTTGGCCAGATCCAGCAGGCTTTTGCGCAGTTGCGGGGTGACTTGCTCCGGCGGTTGAGTGGAAAGCAGGTTGTCGACGTAGGTCGCCGGGTTGCTCAGCAGTTCGCGTTGCTGGCTGACTTCGAACTGATACAGACGAATATCGGCGATCTGGTCCGCCAGATCGCGGTCGACCTTGAGTCGCGGCAAAGCCTGCTTCTGCTTATAGAGAATCTTCGACAGCAGCAGGCTGCCCTTGAGCACGTTGATCTGCTCGTCGAGGGCGGAGTCGCTCTGGGTCAGGCTGTCGAGTTGCTGTTTGGTCTGCAGGTTCTGCTGGGTGACTTCGTTGAGGCGGTCGGTGCTCTTGAGCAGGTAGTCGGAAAGCTTGAGGTTGGCGGCGCTCTCAGTGGCGAGCAGGCTGCTGCCGCCGGCCTTTTGCGCTTCGATCGATTGCTGGGTGACGGTTTCCTGCGACTGCGCCAGACGCTTCTGGTTGATCAGCGTCTGCAGTTCCTGGATCTCGCGGTCGAGGCGGTCGGCTTTCTCCGAGAGCAGGTCATGCTGGCTGTTGCCCAGATCCTGCAACTGGCTGTTGCCGGCCAGTTCCTGACGGCGCAGCGGGATCAACGCGTTCAGCGCGGCGAGTTCCGCATTCAGCTGGTCGCGCTGTTCGGCACTGACAGTCTTGCCGCTGTCCTTGCCGGACTTGAGGATGTTATTGATCTGCTGGATGCGCGTCTGGCTGGCGGAGATTTCCGCCTGCGCACGCTCGGGGCGGGTCTGCGCGGTGATGATCAGGCTGTTGGCATCGGCCAGGGCTTTTTGCAGATCGCTTTGCTGGGTCGAGCGATCCGTGAGGATCTGCTCCAGCTGCTGGATCGACTCTTTGCTGAAGCGCTGCGCCACCGGCACTACCGCCGTGGCCTTGAGGCGTGCCAGTTCGCGGGTGTTCTCAATGGTCTGCCGAGGGGCAGAGGCCAGTTGCTGCTTGAGGTCGATCAGTTTCTGGTCGTAATCACGCCGGCTGTTGAGCTGATTGAGCGTGTTTTGCAGGACCGTTTGCAGGCTCTTTTTATCGGCATCCGGCAGTTTGCTGTCGGCCAATTTGTCCAGGCTGGCCTGCACGGCTTCGCTGGATGGCGGTTCGGCGGCGTACAGCGGGCCGACGGAAAGACTCAGGCCCAGCAGGGCCGCAAAAAAGAAGGAGCGCAGGGTAGGCATAGAGACCGGTCAAGCAAGTGAGAGTGGACGCAGTTTAGAGGAAGAGCCCGGGGCCCGGGCGACTTCCTTCGGGGAATCTGACGCCCACTTTGCCGATCTTGTTCCCGTCCATGACCGCAACCGTCCAGTGGGTGTTGTTCCATTCCACCTGGTCACCCACGATCGGTGCGCCACCGACTTTGTGCGCAATGAACTCGCCCAGGGTCATGTCCGGATCGATGCCCTCGGCCGGCAACCCGTAAAGCGCTGCAACCGCTTTAAGCTGGGCGTTTCCTTCGAGCACGAAGTCGCCGAAGAAGCGCAGATCCAGACCGCGTTGCGGCGCCTGGCTGAACAGTTTTCCGAGCGCCGGCAAGTTGTGTTCATGGCCGATAACACACAGTAAATCATCGACTTCCAGCACCGTACTACCCGACGGATGGAGCAGTTGCTGACCACGAAACAGCGCGGCGATACGGGTGCCTTCGGGCATTTTCAGCTCGCGCAGGGGCGAACCGATGCACCATTTCTCCGCGCCGAGCTTGTAGACGAACAGCTCCCACTCACTGGTGATGTGCACTTCCAGCGCCGAACGGGAGATCGGCGCAGGCTCCGGCGGCACCGTCACCTTGAGCAGTTTGGCGACCCACGGCAGGCTTGTGCCCTGCACCAGCAGCGACACCAGCACGATGAAGAACGCGAGGTTGAAGTACAGCTGCGCATTCGGCAGCCCGGCCATCAACGGAAACACTGCGAGAATGATCGGTACCGCGCCGCGCAGGCCGACCCAGGAAATAAAGGCTTTCTCGCGGCCGTGGAACGCCTTGAACGGCAGCAGGCCGACCAGCACCGACAGCGGCCGGGCGAACAGAATCATCCATAACGCCAGACCGAGAGCGGGCAGGGCAATCGGCAGCAAATCATGCGGGGTGACCAGCAGTCCCAGCACGAGGAACATGCCGATCTGCGCCAGCCACGCCATGCCGTCGAGCATGTGCAGAATGCCGTGACGGCTGCGCACCGGGCGGTTGCCGATCACCAGACCGCACAGGTACACCGCGAGGAAGCCGCTGCCGTGCAGGGCGTTGGTCAAAGCGAACACCACCAGGCCGCCGGCGATCACCAGAATCGGGTACAGGCCGGTGGCGAGGTTGATCCGGTTGACCAGTTGCAGCATCAGCCAGCCGCCACCCAGACCGATCACGCCGCCGATGCCGAACTCGCGGATCAGGTGAGTCAGCAGGCTCCAGTGCAGGCCGGTCTGGCCGCTGGCGAGCATGTCGATCAGGGTTACGGTGAGGAACACCGCCATCGGGTCGTTACTGCCGGATTCGATTTCCAGGCTGGCGGTCACCCGTTCGTTGAGGCCCTTGCCGCCGAGCAGCGAGAACACCGCGGCGGCGTCCGTGGAACCGACAATCGCGCCGATCAGCAGGCCCTGAATCAGGTTCAGGTCGAACAGCCAGGCGGCGGCCATGCCGGTCAGCCCCGTGGTGATCAGCACCCCGACCGTCGCCAGCGACAGTGCCGGCCACAGGGCCACGCGGAAACTCGAAACGCGAGTGCGCAAGCCACCGTCGAGGAGGATCACCGCCAGTGCGAGGTTGCCGACCAGATAGGCCGTCGGGTAGTTATCGAAAATGATCCCGCCGCCATCGACCCCGGCGGTCATGCCGACCGCGAGAATGATCACCAGAATGGGGATGCCGAGACGGGAGGAAAGTGAGCTGACAAGAATGCTCGCACCTACCAGCAACGCGCCGATCAAGAACAGGCTGTTGATGGTCGTCGCATTCAAAGGCAGTACTCCAGAAGCGTAAAGACGGGCACAAACTGACCATGCAGTCTGCGTGCCAGCGATTCTAACCTGTTGAAATGTGATGCTGTCAAAAAGCTTTTTACCGCGTGATCACACAGAAGGTGCGGCATGTGATGACTGTGGCGAAGGAGCTTGCTCCCGCTGGGGTGCGCAGCGCCCCAAAAAATCAGGCGCTACGGTTTTTTCAGAGCAGACGCGATGGCTGGATTGCGACTGCTGCGCAGCCGAGCGGGACGGTGCGACGACTCGACAAGCTCCCTCGCCACAGAAAGTTCATTTACTTCAAGGTATATGTCGTTACAGGCTGAAGCGCCCGACCATATTGTTCAGATCCAGTGCCAGGCGCGACAGCTCGTTGCTCGCCGCACTGGTCTGATTCGCGCCGGTGGCCGATTGCACCGACAGGTCGCGGATGTTCACCAGGTTGCGATCCACTTCGCGGGCCACTTGCGCCTGCTCTTCGGCGGCGCTGGCGATCACCAGGTTGCGCTCGTTGATTTCGACAATCGCGGTGTTGATGGTGTCCAGCGACATCCCGGCGCCACGGGCGATGTTCAGGGTCGATTCGGCGCGCTCGGTGCTGTTGCGCATCGAATCCACGGCGTGTTCGGTGCCGCTCTGGATGCTGCCGATCATCCGTTCGATTTCGCTGGTCGACTGCTGGGTACGATGCGCCAGGGCACGAACCTCATCGGCCACCACGGCAAAACCACGGCCGGCTTCACCGGCACGCGCCGCTTCAATCGCTGCGTTCAGGGCCAGCAGGTTGGTCTGATCGGCCAGGCCACGAATCACGTCCAGCACCTTGCCGATGTCGCGGGATTCATTCGCCAGATCACCGATCAGGCTCGCCGTGCTCTGCACATCGGCGCTCATGCGTTCGATGGCGCTGACGGTTTCCTGCACCAGATCGCGGCCATCGCCCGCCGAGGTGGTGGCGTTCTTCGAGGCTTCCGAAGTGCTGACCGCGTTGCGGGCGACTTCTTCCACGGCGCTGGTCATTTCATTGACGGCGGTGGCGGCCTGTTCGATTTCGTTGTTCTGCTGGGTCAGGCCACGGGCGCTTTCGTCGGTGACGCTGTTCAGTTCTTCCGCCGCAGACGCAAGCTGGGTGGCCGAGCCGGAGATGCGCTGCAAGGTGTCGCGCAGCTTCGATTGCATCTTGGCCATGGCCGCCAGCAGACGCCCGGCTTCGTCGCTGCCGTCGACGTGGATCGGCTGGGTCAGGTTGCCTTCGGCAATGGTTTCCGCCGCGTCCAGTGCTTTGGAGATCGGCTTGGTGATGCTGATGGTCAGCAGCCAGGCGAACAGGAAGGTCAGGCCGGTGGCGATCAGCAGAAGCGTCACGACCAGATTGAAGGACATCGAGTACTGGTTGGCTGCACCTTGATTCGTCTCGGCGATTTGCTGGGTGTTGATTTCAAGCAGGCGCGCCAGGGCGGTGTTCACCGCTTCCGAGTTACTCAGCAGGTCCGAGTTGAGCATCTGCCGCAGCTCATCGATCTGATTGTTGCGCGACAGGGTTTTCATCCGCTCTTCGAGTTGACGGTACTGAGCCAGGAGCTGCACGTACTGGTCGTAGGCCGCGCGCTCCTGCGGGCCATCGATCAATGGCTCATAGGCACGCTGAGCGTCGGCGATCTGCCGGTTGCGCAACTCGAACAGCTCGATGGTTTTCTGCTGCACGTCCGGTTCGCGGTTGATCAGCAACCGATACGACAGCACCCGTAGGCGCAGCGTCAGTTGAGTGAATTCATCAACGGCCTTGACCGATGGCACGCTGGCAGTGGCGATGTCTTCGCCAGCTGCACGGATTTTGCTCATCTGGTTCAGGGCGAACACACCGAGAATCAGCATCAGGCCGCCGATCAGGGCGAAACCGGTGAACGCCCGGGGGGCGATATTCATATTGCGAAGGGACATGGCGCGGATACCAGAAAGGGCCGCATCCATGCGGGCTGAGACGGCTGAATGGATGACTTATCGGTCATACGACTAAAGTCTTGAGGCGCTGTGCGTATTTGTCGCATGGGGCCCGGGGCGACGAAGTGCAGGAACCAGATCGGCAGATCACAGTCTTTTAAACTCGCGAGAACGGTCGGCCGCCAGGAAAATCAAGGCCTTGCGCCGGTATAACCCTGGCATCCGCAGTGACTTTTCTTTATCGTACGCGCCCTTTGAAAAACGCTTGGAAGATCAAAATGTTGGAAGCATCCCTCAGCCAATTGGAACAGCTCGTCAGCGACCTGGTGCAACAGAACCAGACCCTTGCGCAAACCAACCAGACCCTGTCCACGGAACTGGCCCAGGCCAAGGATGAAAACGAAAGCCTGCAACTGAGCCTGATGGAACAGGAAGAGAAGCACGGCGCCACCGCAGCGCGCATCCAGGCTCTGGTTGATCGCGTCAACGCAGGTCCTGTCAGCGCATGAACCATGGCACCGCAGGGGTAAAAGTCATCTCCATTCTCGGGGAGGACTATTCGATCAAGGCACCGGCCGGGGAAGAACAGACCCTGCTGGACGCCGCACTGATGCTCAAGGCCGCACTGGCCGACACCAAACGCAAATACCCGACGCTGATCGGTGACCGCTTGCTGGTGCTGGCTGCGATGAACCTGTGCTCGCAGCAGATCGAAATGAAGAAGCAGCATCAGGAAGAACTCGACCGTTACCAAGAGCAAGTCAGCGCCACGGTCGACACCATCGCCAAGACCATCAATCAGGGCTGATGGGGTTGCGCACAACCAAAGAATAGATTGTCGATCAGGTTGTATACAATCGGCACGGCTGTTGCATTGTTTCGGCCACTTATTCTTTGGGGGTGCTCCATGCAGTTGTGGCGACGCAGTATTCAATGGCAGCTGATTCTCAGCATGGGCACCGCCCTGCTGGTCAGCATCCTGATCGTGGTTGGCATTTATACCCTGGTGGTCAACCGCCTCGCCCAGAGCTATCTGGTCGAACAAGCGCTGCCGTCGAGCATCGAAGCGACGCGCAACGACATCGAACGCATCCTCGTCCAGCCGCTGACCGCCGCCAAAGACATCGCCAGCAACAGCATGGTGCGCGACTGGCTGGCCTCGGGTGAAGACAGCAGCAAAACAGCGGCCTTCGCGCAGTATCTGGAAGGCATCCGCGCCGAACATAAAGCTTTCACCGCGCTGATCATCGGCACCGAATCCAATCACTACATCACCGAAAAAGGCCTCGACCGCACCCTCAGTCGGGCCAAACCGGCGGATGCCTGGTTCTATTCCTTCCTCGACAGCCATCAGCCGCGCACCCTGAATATCGACAACGATGGCGCCACCGGAGAATTGGCGCTGTTCATCGACTTGAAGGTCGAACAGGCCGGCAAAGTGGTCGGCGTGGCCGGGCTGGGCCTGAGCATGAACGAGCTGTCGGAGCTGATCCACAATTTCAGCTTTGGCGAGCGCGGCAAGGTCTATCTCGTGCGTTCCGACGGTTTGATCCAGGTCCATCCCGAGGCGCAGTTCAGTGGCAAGCGCACCCTCACGGAGCAGATCGGTGCGTCAGCGGCGCAAGCGGTCATGGGTCAAAAAGTTGCCACCAGCAGTTCCTTCCAGCGCGATGGCGAAGACTTCCTCGCCTTCAGCCTGCCGCTGCGCGATCTGGGCTGGACGCTGGTGGCCGAAGTGCCGCAGTCGCAAATCTACGCCGAAGCCCGCAAGGCGATGTGGATGAGCGGTGGCATCGGTCTGGCGGTGGCGCTTGTCTGCCTGGCGCTGGTGGTGTGGCTGGCCCAGGGGCTGGTGCGCCCGATTCGTCAGGTAACAGCCGCGCTGGTAGCAATCGGTAGCGGCGGTGGAGATTTGACCCATCGGTTAGATTCCAGCCGCGCCGATGAACTGGGCGATCTGGCCCGGGGATTCAACCGTTTCCTCGACAGCCAGCGCGGGCTGATTGGCGAAGTGCTGACCACCAGCGAGCGTCTGCGCACAGCAGTCGGCCAAGTGGCGAAAGTGGTGGAAAACACCGCCGAACGCTCCGGGCGCCAGCAGGAAATGACCGACATGGTCGCCACGGCGGTGCATGAGATGGGCCTGACCGTGCAGGAAATTGCGCAGAACGCCGGCAACGCCGCGCTGGCTTCGCAAACCGCGCGGGATGAAGCGCTGCAGGCACGGGAAGTGGTCGGCGGCTCGATCCGTCATATAGAAAGCATGTCCGATGAGATTGGCGTGGCGGCCGGCGCGGTCGGTGAGCTGGCGCATCAGGTGGCGTCGATCGATTCGGTGCTGGCGGTGATTCGCGGGGTATCCGAGCAGACCAACTTGCTGGCGCTCAACGCGGCGATTGAAGCGGCGCGCGCCGGAGATATGGGGCGCGGGTTTGCCGTGGTGGCGGATGAAGTGCGCACTTTGGCGCGCAGGACTCAGGCGTCTACCGATGAAATCCAGCAAATGATCGGCAGCCTCAAACAAGGCGCCGAGAATGCCGTGTCATCGATGCGCACCGGGCAGGCGGCGACCGGCACCGGGGTTGAATCGAGCCAGCGTACCGGCGCCTCCCTGACCGCGATCACCGGGCAGGTCGAACGCATCAGTGACATGAACCATCAGGTTGCGACCGCGACGGAAGAACAGTCGGCGGTGACTGAAGAGATCAACCGCAACGTGCAGGGGATTTCCGATCTGGCCCGGGCCACGGCGGGGGAGGTTCGCGCCTGTCGTGAGGATTGTCAGATGTTGCAGCGGTTGGCGGATGATCTGGCAAGGCAGATGGGTGGGTTCAAGCTGAGCTAAAGGATCAAGATCAAAAGATCGCAGCCTTCGGCAGCTCCTACATGGGAATGCGTTCCCTGTAGGAGCTGCCGAAGGCTGCGATCTTTTGCTTTTAGAACCACCCATCCCGCATCGCCAGGCACGTATCATCCCGCGCCTCCAGCAACGCCAATTCATGATGACAACCCGGCACTTCCCACGTCAGGAAGTACCGCGCTGCCTGCAACTTGCCCTTATAGAAGTCAGCATCCACCGCATTGCCTTTGGCCAAGCCTTCCTCAGCCCGAATCGCCTGCTCCAGCCAGCGCCAGCCAATCACCGTGTGCCCGAACACTTTCAGGTACAGCGCCGAATTCGCCAGGCTGCTGTTGACCTTGCCCTGCGCCAGATCGGTCAGCAAACCAATGGTCACCGTTTGCAGGCGCGCCACCAGTTGCTCCAGTGGCTCACGCAATGCCGTTAACGATTCGTACGCGGTCGCGCGCTCGGCGGTGTTGGCGATCAGACGGATCAATTGCTTGAGACCCGCGCCGCCGTTCTGCGCCAGTTTGCGCCCAAGCAAGTCCAGCGACTGGATACCGTGGGTGCCTTCGTGGATCGGGTTCAAACGGTTGTCGCGGTAATACTGCTCCACCGGATACTCACGGGTGTAACCGTGACCGCCGAGAATCTGGATCGCCAGTTCGTTGGCCTTCAGGCAGAACTCCGACGGCCAGGATTTGACGATCGGCGTCAGCAAGTCCAGCAGCTCATGGGCCTGTTTGCGCTCGGCTTCGGTTTCCAGCGTGGTGGTGTCATCGAACAGCCGCGCCGCGTACAAACCGAGATCGAAGGCACCCTCGACGTAGGACTTTTGCGTCAGCAGCATGCGTCTGACATCGGCGTGCTGAATGATCGCTACCGGCGCCGTGCTCGGATCCTTGCTGTCCGGCACTCGGCCTTGCGGGCGTTCGCGGGCATATTCCAGCGAGTACAGGTAGCCGGCGTAACCGAGCATCACCGCGCCCATGCCGACGCCGATCCGCGCCTCATTCATCATCTGGAACATATAGCTCAAGCCATGGTGCGGCTTGCCCACCAGATAGCCGACACACTCGCCGTTATCGCCGAAGTTCAGTGCCGTGGAGGTGGTGCCGCGCCAGCCCATCTTGTGGAACAAACCGGCCAGCAGCACATCGTTGCGCTGGCCGAGGCTGCCGTCAGCGTTGACCAGAAACTTCGGCACGATGAACAGCGAAATTCCCTTCACCCCCGGCGGAGCGTCCGGCAGCTTGGCCAGAACCATGTGCACGATGTTTTCCGACAGCGGGTGATCGCCGCCGGAAATGAAGATCTTGTTGCCCTTGAGGCGATAAGTGCCGTCGGGCGCCGGCTCGGCGCGGGTACGGATATCCGACAGCGAGGAGCCGGCGTGGGGTTCGGTGAGGGCCATGGTGCCGAAGAAGCGGCCGTCGATCATCGGTTGCAGGAAGCGCTGTTTCTGCTCGGCGCTGCCAAAACTTTCGATCAGGTTGGCCGCGCCCATGGTCAGGAACGGGTAGGACGTGGTCGCCGCGTTCGCCGCTTGAAAGTGCGCGAAGCACGCTTGCGACAGCAACGTCGGCAGTTGCATGCCGCCGGCTTCGAAGCTGCGCGCGGCATTGAGGAAGCCGGCCTCGAGGAATGCGTCCACCGCCGGTTTCACTTCCGGGATCAGAACCGCCTGACTATTTTCGTAGCGCGGCTCGTTCTCGTCGCCCTTGCGGTTGTGCGGCGCGAAGTATTTCTCGGCAATGCTGCGCGCAGTGCCAATGGCCGCGTCGAAAGTCTCGCGGTTGTGTTCGGCAAAGCGCTCACGCCGGGTCAGGCCCTCGGCATCGAGGACTTCGTACAGCTCGAAAGCCAGATTACGGGAACTGAGCAACGTCTCGGACATGGCGGCCTACCTGAAATTTGGGGTTGGGCCGAGTCTAGGCTGCCTGATAAAGGCTGAATACGATGATTGATGACGGTGATGTTGGGGCCCATCAAGAACTTTGCAAACACCAAAACCACTGTGGGAGCTGGCTTGCCAGCGATGGCGGCAGATCAGTTAGCATTAATGCTGGCTGACACATCGCTATCGCTGGCAAGCCAGCTCCCACAGGGTCTGGCGTACCGGGCAGCCATTGCGGCTGCCCGGGTATCGGTATTAACCGATAGTCATCAGGCTGGCATTACCACCCGCCGCCGCCGTGTTGACGCTCAACGCCCGCTCGATCACCAGACGCTCCAGCGCAATGTTGGTCTCGCCCTGGGACAGGCCCTGAACCCCGACAATCGCACCGGCACGCTTGGCAATCTGCTGGCACACGCCACGCAACTGGTCGGAATGGCCGTGATGCAGCACCGCATCAAACACCACTTCATCCTTGTGCCAGTCGGCAACCCGTTTGATCCGCGCCTGAACGTCCTTCGGCAGGCGTGCGAACAATGCCTTGCTGATGTCGGACTCCGGCCATACCGCCGAACCACCGACCGCCAATACCGCCGCCAGTTGGGTCAGCAGATCGCCTTCTACTTCCGCCAGGCACAGCACGTGTTCACGCGGCAGGATCGCGTAGCTGTTCTTCTCGCCGGTCGGGCCGGCCAGCACACGGGTGATGCCGCTTTGCGACTGGGCGGCGTACTGCACGCACAGGGCGCTCAGTTCGGCGTACTGGTTGCTCTCGGCCCAGGCCTTGAAAGCGTTCAGCGGTTTGCTCATGGCCTCACGCAGACGCACGTCCGGGGCGACGAGCGCATCACCGCGAGCGAAGGATTGTTCGATGGCGTCAGTAGGACGCGTCGACAGCAAACGGTACAGGTACAGCGGACCACCGGCCTTCGGACCAGTACCCGACAGGCCTTCGCCGCCGAATGGCTGCACGCCGACCACGGCACCGACGATGTTGCGGTTGACGTAGACGTTACCGGCGTTGACGTTGTCGATCACCTTGGCGATGGTCTCGTCGATACGGGTGTGCACGCCGAGGGTCAGGCCATAACCGGACGCATTGATCTGGCCGATCAACTGGTCGATGTCCTTGCGCTTGTAGCGCACCACGTGCAACACCGGGCCGAAGATCTCGCGTTGCAGCTCGTCGAAGCTTTCCAGCTCGATCAGGGTCGGCATGACGAAGGTGCCGCGTTTGACTTCTTCGCTGTCAGCGATAGCCACCTGATAGACGCTGCGACCTTTATCGCGCATGCCCTGGATGTGCTTGTCGATGCCGGCCTTGGCTTCGGCGTCGATCACCGGGCCAATGTCCACGGACAGGCGCTCAGGGTTGCCGAGGCGGCTTTCAGCCATCGCGCCTTTGAGCATTTCGATGACACGGTCTGCGGAATCTTCCTGCAGGCACAGTACGCGCAGGGCCGAGCAACGCTGACCGGCGCTGTCGAAGGCCGAGGACACCACGTCGATTACCACTTGTTCGGTCAGCGCCGAAGAATCGACGATCATCGCGTTCTGCCCGCCGGTTTCGGCGATCAGCGGAATCGGACGGCCCTGGCTGTCGAGACGGCCAGCGATGTTGCGTTGCAGCAGGCGCGCGACTTCGGTGGAACCGGTGAACATCACGCCTTTGACGCGCTCATCACCGACCAGACCGGCACCGACGGTTTCACCGCGACCCGGCAGCAGTTGCAGCACGCCTTCGGGAATCCCGGCTTCCAGCAGCAAGCGCACGGCTTGCGCGGCGACTAGCGGAGTCTGCTCAGCCGGTTTGGCCAGTACCGGGTTACCGGCGGCCAGTGCGGCAGCGACCTGACCACTGAAGATGGCCAGCGGGAAGTTCCACGGGCTGATGCACACCACCGGGCCCAGTGGGCGGTGGGCGTCATTGCTGAAATCATTGCGCGCCTGCACCGCGTAGTAACGCAGGAAATCGACCGCTTCACGCACTTCGGCGATGGCGTTGGCGAAGGTCTTGCCGGCTTCACGGGCCAGCAGGCCCATCAGCGGCTGGATCTCGCCTTCCATCAGGTCGGCGGCACGCTCCAGAATCGCCGCGCGCTCGGCTGGCGGGGTGGCCTGCCAGATTGGCGCAGCATTGAGTGCGCACTGGATCGCGTTGTCGACGTCTTCGACGGTAGCTTCCTGCACATGGCCGACCACGTCGCGGTGATCCGCCGGGTTCAGCACTGGCGCCGGGGCTTCGTTGCTGGAATCGCAACCGAGCATCGGCGCGGCTTTCCAGTTGTTGTGCGCAGTGGCGAGCAGGGCGCAGGACAGCGAGGCCAGACGATGTTCGTTGGCCATGTCGATACCGGCGGAGTTGGCGCGCTCGGCGCCGTACAGGTCACGCGGCAGCGGAATGCGTGGGTGCGGCAGGCCGAAACCACCTTCTACGGTCGCCATCTGCTCGATCTGCGCCACCGGATCGGCCACCAGCTCCTGAATCGAAATCGACTGGTCGGCGATGCGGTTGACGAACGAGGTGTTCGCGCCGTTTTCCAGCAGACGACGTACCAGGTACGCCAGCAGGGTTTCGTGGGTGCCGACCGGTGCGTACACGCGGCACGGACGGTTCAGCTTGCCTTCGGAAACTTTACCTACAACCTGCTCGTAGAGCGGTTCGCCCATGCCGTGCAGGCACTGGAATTCGTACTGGCCCGGGTAATAGTTCTGACCGGCAATGTGATAAATCGCCGACAGGGTGTGGGCGTTGTGCGTGGCGAATTGCGGGTAGATGACTTCCGGCACCGACAGCAGTTTGCGCGCGCAGGCGATGTAGGAAACGTCGGTGTACACCTTGCGGGTGTAGACCGGATAGCCCTCCAGGCCTTCGACCTGGGCGCGTTTGATTTCGCTGTCCCAGTATGCACCTTTCACCAGACGGATCATCAGGCGATGACGGCTGCGGCGGGCCAGATCGATCACGTAGTCGATCACGTACGGGCAGCGCTTCTGGTAAGCCTGAATCACGAAGCCGATGCCGTTCCAGCCGGTCAGTTGCGGTTCGAAGCACAGGCGCTCGAGCAGGTCCAGCGACAGCTCCAGACGGTCGGCTTCTTCGGCGTCGATGTTCAGGCCGATGTCGTATTGCTTGGCCAGCAGGGTCAGCGACAGCAGACGCGGGTACAGCTCGTCCATCACGCGCTCGTACTGCGCACGGCTGTAACGCGGGTGCAGGGCCGAGAGCTTGATGGAAATGCCCGGGCCTTCATAAATCCCACGGCCGTGGGAGGCTTTGCCGATCGAGTGGATGGCTTGTTCGTACGACGCCAGGTACTTCTGCGCGTCGTGTTCGGTGAGTGCCGCTTCACCGAGCATGTCGTAGGAATAGCGGAAGCCCTTGGCTTCGAACTTGCTCGCGTTGGCCAGTGCTTCGGCGATGGTTTCGCCGGTGACGAACTGCTCGCCCATCAGACGCATGGCCATGTCGACGCCCTTGCGGATCATCGGCTCGCCGCTCTTGCCGATGATTCGGCTCAGCGACGAAGTCAGGCCGGCTTCGTTGTGGGTCGACACCAGTTTGCCTGTCAGCAGCAGACCCCAAGTGGCGGCGTTGACGAACAGCGACGGGCTGTTGCCCAGGTGTGGCTGCCAGTTGCCGGTGCTGATCTTGTCGCGGATCAGTGCATCGCGAGTGCCTTTGTCCGGGATACGCAGCAGTGCTTCGGCCAGGCACATCAGTGCCACGCCTTCCTGGGACGACAGCGAAAATTCCTGCAGGAGACCCTGAACAATGCCTGCACGACCGCCGGCACTTTTCTGGTTACGCAGTTTTTCCGCGATGGTCGCAGCGAGTTTGTTGGTGGCGTCGGCCATCGGTGACGGCAGGCGCGCCTGCTCGATCAGCATTGGCACCACTTCCGGCTCAGGGCGACGGTAGGCAGCGGTGATCGAGGCGCGCAGTACCGATTGCGGCAGGATGCTTTCAGCGAATTCAAGGAAGCACTGGTGGGCGTGATCGGTATGGACTTCACCGGCATCGTCGGTGTCTTTGGCGGTCAAGCCGTTCAGCTCGGTCAGGGTTGCACCACCCTCGAGTTTTTCCAGGTAATTGAAAATTGCCTGCTTGATCAGCCAGTGCGGTGTGCGATCAATCGAGGTCGCGGCAGCCTTCAGGCGCTCGCGGGTCGGGTCATCGAGTTTGACCCCAAGGGTGGTGGTAGCCATATTTTTATCCTCATGGTTGCCACAGTTGCGTGGCATCAGCTGGCGGCAAGATTAGCCGTGCGCCGGAAGAGGTGCAACCGGGTGCAACCCTTTTTTTGTCGGAAAAATAAACGCTTCGTCAGGAATTATTTTCTGGTACTGAAGTGCCGCTCCTGCTTGGTGCTTTTACTTCTAGCAGAGCAACGCAACTGCGCTAAAAGGGAGCAAAAACGGCGTATTTATCGGTATATCCGACTAGGTGCAACTTAATCGCCAGAAACTGGTTGCACCTTTTTTACTTTGTTGCATAGCATTCGCGCCCAAGGTGCAACCGGGAATAACCGGTGCATCGGCTGGTGGCTTTCCTGGGGAAACATCAGTCCTAAATGCGCGGGATCCCGTTTCGTCTGCCAAACGTCGTCGTTTGTGGACGATCAATCACCGCTGCAACATAAAAACAAAGCCAGGGCGTAACTTAATGAGCGTAAGCAATCCAACACTGATCACGTTCGTGATCTACATCGCAGCAATGGTGCTGATCGGCTTCATGGCCTATCGCTCCACCAACAACCTTTCCGACTACATTCTTGGCGGCCGCAGCCTCGGCAGCGTCGTCACGGCTCTGTCTGCCGGTGCTTCCGACATGAGTGGCTGGTTGTTGATGGGCCTGCCGGGTGCCATCTACATGTCCGGTCTGTCCGAAAGCTGGATCGCCATCGGCCTGATCGTCGGCGCCTACCTGAACTGGCTGTTCGTCGCCGGCCGTCTGCGCGTGCAGACCGAGCACAACGGTGATGCGCTGACCCTGCCGGACTATTTCTCCAGCCGTTTCGAAGACAAGAGCGGCCTGCTGCGCATCATCTCGGCGGTGGTGATTCTGGTGTTCTTCACCATTTACTGCGCTTCCGGCATCGTGGCCGGCGCCCGTCTGTTCGAAAGCACCTTCGGCATGTCCTACGAGACGGCGCTGTGGGCCGGTGCTGCGGCGACGATTGCCTACACCTTCGTCGGCGGTTTCCTCGCGGTGAGCTGGACTGACACCGTACAAGCCACGCTGATGATCTTCGCCCTGCTGCTGACGCCGATCATCGTGCTACTGGCCACCGGTGGCGTCGATACCACGTTCCTGGCCATCGAAGCTCAGGACCCGAGCAACTTCGACATGCTCAAGGGCACCACCTTCATCGGCATCATCTCGCTGATGGGCTGGGGTCTGGGTTACTTCGGTCAACCGCACATCCTTGCGCGCTTCATGGCTGCTGACTCGGTGAAGTCGATTGCCAACGCCCGTCGCATCTCCATGACCTGGATGATCCTGTGCCTGGGCGGCACCGTCGCCGTGGGCTTCTTCGGTATCGCCTACTTCTCGGCGCACCCGGAAGTGGCCGGTCCGGTGACCGAGAACCACGAGCGGGTATTCATCGAGCTGGCGAAAATCCTCTTCAACCCATGGGTGGCCGGTGTCCTGCTGTCGGCGATTCTCGCCGCTGTGATGAGCACCCTGAGCTGCCAGTTGCTGGTGTGCTCGAGCGCCCTGACCGAAGACTTCTACAAAACCTTCCTGCGCAAATCCGCTTCCCAGGTGGAACTGGTGTGGGTCGGTCGCGCGATGGTATTGCTGGTGGCGCTGATCGCTATCGCCATGGCCGCCAACCCGGAAAACCGCGTACTGGGCCTGGTGTCCTACGCCTGGGCCGGTTTCGGTGCCGCGTTCGGCCCAGTGGTGCTGATCTCGGTGATCTGGAAAGACATGACCCGCAACGGCGCACTGGCCGGCATCCTGGTCGGCGCGATCACCGTGGTGGTGTGGAAGCATTTCGAGGTGATGGGTCTGTACGAAATCATCCCGGGCTTCATCTTCGCCAGCCTGGCGATCTACATCGTCAGCAAAATGGGCGAGCCAACCAAAGGCATGGTGCAGCGCTTCGAAGCGGCGGAAAAAGATTTCCACCTGAACAAGTGATGCACTGAGCTGCGGCTCACAGAAAAACGGCCCGTTTCCTACAAGGAGGCGGGCCGTTTTTTATGTCTGTGATTTCTCAAGAACATGGAGAACCCTGTGGGAGCTGGCTTGCCAGCGATGGCGGTGTGTCAGTGAGCGAATAAGTTGAATGTGCCGGCCTCATCGCTGGCAAGCCAGCTCCCACAGGTTCAGCAATGAGTTTCAGAGATGTGTCTGTAGTCGAAAACGTCGATTTCTGAAGGGGCTTTCGACAGCAAAAGTAGGGCAAATCTGATTTTTCTGTCACCCACCCAACATCCCTTGCCCCTCATGCAGAATCGCCCGCCCTCAATCTGCAGAGACACACCGGATGTTCGCGCCTGCCAATCAACCGCGTTTCACGTTGACCCTCGAAGGCGCCCAAACTGACCTCAAGGTCCTTGAGTTCACGGGCAAGGAAGCCATCAGCCAACCCTTTCGTTTCGAGCTGGAACTGGTCAGTGAACGGCCCGATCTGGATCTCGAAAGCCTGTTGCACCGTCAGGCGTTTCTGAGTTTTGATGCCGATGGTTCCGGCGTCCATGGTCAGATTTATCGGGTCGGGCAGGGCGATTCCGGGAAACGTCTGACGCGCTATCACCTGAGTCTGGTGCCGCGTCTGACCTACCTCGGGCATCGCATCAATCAGCGGATTTTTCAGCATCAGACGGTTCCGCAGATCGTTGCAAGGATCCTCAAGGACCACGCGATCCTGCGTGATGCCTTCGAGTTTCGCCTCGGCAGTGATTACCCGGTGCGTGAATATTGCGTGCAGTACGCCGAGAGTGATCTGGCGTTCATTCAGCGCCTGTGTGCCGAGGTCGGCATTCATTACCACTTTCAGCACAGTCCCGCCGGGCATGTGCTGGTGTTCGGCGACGATCAGACGGTGTTCCCGCGCCTGGCCGAACCGACGCTGTACTTGCCGGGCAGCGGCATGGCGTCTGCGGCGCCGGCCATCCAGCGCTTCAATGTCCGGGTGGAAACCCGCACCAGCGTGGTCACCCGGTGTGACTACAACTTTGAAAAGCCGCGCCTGCAACTGCAAAACCGCAGCGAAAGCGAGCAACGTCCGGTGCTCGAGGATTATCACTTTCCCGGCCAGTTCAACGACCGGGAGACCGGCAAGCACCTGGCGCAGCGCGCGCTTGAGCGACATGTTGCCGACTACCGTCAGGCTGAGGGCATCAGCGACGTATCCGCACTGGTTTGCGGACATTTCCTGCAACTGACCGAGCATCCGCGCAAGGACTGGAATGACCTGTGGCTGCTCACCGCCATCGAACACCGTGGGCGACAGCCGCAAGTGCTGGAGGAATCGGTCACCAGTGATGGTGAAGGCTTCCAGGGTTACCGTAATACCTTTCTCGCCACGCCGTGGGACATATTCTTCCGCCCGGCCCTCGGCCCGGAAAAACCACGGATGCTCGGCTATCAACCTGCCGTCGTCACCGGGCCGCAAGACACGGAAATCCACTGCGACGAATATGGCCGGGTCAAGGTGCAACTGGCCTGGGACCGTGACGGCGAACTCAACGAGCATTCCAGCTGCTGGCTGCGTGTCGCCACCGGTTGGGCGCATGACCATTACGGCAGTGTGTTGATCCCGCGGGTCGGCATGGAGGTGCTGGTCGGTTTCATCGACGCCGATGCCGACAAACCGCTGGTGATGGGCTGCCTGCCCAATGCATCGACCCCGGTGCCGCTGGACCTGCCGGCGGACAAGACCCGCAGCATCTGGCGCAGCCAGAGCAGCCCCGGTGGCGGCGGTTACAACGAACTGCGCATCGAGGACAAGAAAGGCGCCGAGGAAATCTACCTGCGTGCCCAACGCAACTGGACCCAGCATGTGCTGCACGACCAACAACTGCAGGTCGACAACCAGCGCAGCGTCGTCGTCACGGGCCTGGCGAGACATGAGTTGAAGGCTGACGAACAGCGCATCACCCACGGCCAGCGCCAGACCGAAGTGAAGCAGGACGATCACCTGACGGTTGCAGGTGACCGGCATATTCGGGTGAGCAGTCAGGCGACCAGCGCCAGCGCGCAAATTCACCTCAGTGCCGGCCAGCAAGTGGTGATCGACGGCGGCGCGAGCGCGACCATTCAGGCCGGCGGGCAGTGGATCAACATCGGCCCCGGCGGGATCTTCAGCAGCGTACCGATTCAGCTCGGTGGTGCGCCGATGGCCGCGATGAGCGCGGCACCGAGTGTGCCGGGATTGCCGGCGAAACTTGCAGCGGCACCGGCGGCCATGCTCACCGCAGCACAAATCATGAGCTTCAAAGGTGATGCGCCATTCTGCGAAGAGTGTGAGCGTTGCAAGGACGGTGTCTGTGCGGCCTGAGTGCCTGACGCCTTCAGCGTGGCTGGCGCGTGAGCCGCTGAAACCTGCGGAGCAACTGTTCGCGATTTTCAGTAATGCCAGCGACGCCAGGCCTCCGTTGGTTGCACCGAGCCCGATCTGGGCGGACACGATCTACGCCGAGTGGGACGCGGTGATGCCCTTCGTGGGAATTGTCGCGGCGGGCAGTGAGCTTCTCGATTGGGTGGCCTCTACCGAGTCTCGCGACTGGGGTTGGCTGGCAGTGTCTTCCGCGAGCCTTGAAGTGCTGGTCGAGCACTTTCGCAGCCTGACTCAAGTGCTGATGCCGGACGGCACAGCGGTGTTTTTCCGGTTTTGGGATGGACGGTTTTTGTTGCCGATCCTGCAGTCCGACGAAGTGCAATCTGCGCAGTTGATACCGGTGATCTCGCGCGGCTTGATCAATGGACAGGCCGTGGATATCGGGGGCAGGGCGCAGGTTTCGGGGCGGGTGTTTCCCTGGTGGAAGGTGCCTGAGTCGGTACTGGCTTCAGCAGGGAATGCAGTCCGGATCGGCAATGCGCTGCAGTGGCTGAGCGAGGAGCATCCGGCGCTGAACGAGGCGTTTCCCGAGGCTGTGTTGCGCTGCAAGGTTCGGCAGTTTTTTCAGGTTTCAGCGTCGGAAGAATCGTCGCAATCGGCGTTATTGGCGTATTTGCAGGACGAAGCGGAGTGAAATTTCCGGGCGAAGGCTTCGGAAATTTCCCGCGAGTTGCGGCGGATTTCATGAACTGGTGGGCGGTGGATTGCGGGGATAGTCTTTTCGTTGTCACTGCGAGAGTGGTGGCAGGGTGTAGGAACCCGAACTTCAAATGTGCATCAGTACCGTTGATTGGTTGCGACACTTGACTAGTGTCCACAACGCCTTTCATGGCGGCTGTGTGCGGGACACGTTTCGACGTGGCTGATTTGAAGTTCCTCAGTTCCTACTCCCGCGCATGGCTGCCACCCAAACCCGTAGGAAGGTCGATGGCAGTCTCAATTTAGAACTTCGAGAATGCTCAAATATGACGATGCTTAAACCCGACCCACCCTACGAGAAAATCATCCCCCATCCCGACAACCGCTTCATGGCCCTGACCGGCAATTGCAGCGACATGCCCACCCTGTTCATCGACACCCAAGTCCCCCTCGACATCCTCATGGACGCCGCCAACCACCGCATCCGCGCCGTGATTCAGGTGCTGGAAAACATGTGCATGCGCGGCTCGGTCGAATGCGACTCGATCATCCTCAGCGACTTCGCCATGCTCTGCGCCATTCCGCTGCGTGACGGCTGCGATGTGCTGGATGTCATCGGCAAGCGCCTCGGCAACCTGTCCCTTTAAGCCTGAGAGCGTTTTTGTGGCGAGGGAGCTTGCTCCCGCTCGGCTGCGTAGCAGCCGCAACCCGGTTGTCGCGGTGTCAGATGAAATGGCGGATTGAGGTGCTGGGGCCGCTTCGCAGCCCATCGGGGATGAATCCCATCGCCACAAGGCAAGGGCAAAAGATCGCAGCCTTCGGCAGCTCCTACAGGGTGTACGCCAATCCCGTGTAGGAGCTGCCGAAGGCTGCGATCTTTGCTGCTGAGGCCCGCTCGGCCGCCAACCCCTGACTTGCCGCCCGGTAAAAGGTAAACTTTGCGCCCTTCGCAGGAGCAGCCATGAATTATCGTCACGCCTTCCATGCCGGCAATCACGCCGATGTGTTCAAACACCTGACCTTGACCCGCCTCATCGCCCTGATGTCGCGCAAGGAGCAGCCGTTTGCCTATCTCGACACGCACGCCGGTATCGGTCTGTATGACCTGCAGGGCGATCAGGCCAACCGTACCGGCGAGTACCTGGAGGGCATCGCGCGGTTGTGGGATCAGCCGGATCTGCCGGCGCTGACTGCCGACTACATGAAGGTGCTGCACGAGATGAACCCGGATGGCCAGTTGCGCTACTACCCGGGTTCGCCGGAGTTGGCGCGGCGTCTGACCCGGCCGCAGGACCGGGTGATGCTCAACGAGAAGCACCCGCAAGACGGCGTGCTGCTCAAGGACAACATGGCCGGCGACCGTCGGGTCAAGGTGCATCTGGGCGAGGGCTGGCATGTGGCGCGGGCGATGTTGCCGGTGCAGGAGAAACGCGCGGTGATGCTGATTGATCCGCCGTTCGAGCAGCTTGATGAGATGCAAAAGTGTGCGGCGTCGCTGAAAGAAGCGATTGGCCGCATGCGTCAAACCGTGGCGGCGATCTGGTACCCGGTGAAGGATCAGCGTGCGTTGCGCCGGTTCTATCAGGATCTGGCCGGTACCGGCGCGCCGAAGTTGTTGCGCGTGGAGCTGCTGGTGCATCCGCTGGATACGCCGAACAGCTTGAACGGCTCCGGGATGGCGATTGCCAATCCGCCGTGGGGGCTGGAGGAAGAATTGCGTGAACTGCTGCCGTGGTTGTCGAAGAAGCTTGGGCAGACTCAGGGTGGGTGGCAGATGGATTGGTTGATTGCCGAGAGCTGAGTCGCAGAACTTGTGGCGAGGGAGCTTGCTCCCGCTCGGCTGCGCAGCAGTCGTAAAATCGGAGAGCCGGTTCTTCCTGAAGAACGCGTTCACCAGTTTTGGGGGCGCTTCGCACCCCAGCGGGAGCAAGCTCCCTCGCCACAGTTTTAAGTCAGTTACCCGCCAGACTCGCTGGCATGCACACACCGGTGCCGCCAATCCCGCAATAACCCTCAGGGTTCTTCGCCAGATACTGCTGGTGATACGCCTCAGCGAAGTACACGGTCGGCGCCTGCTCGATCTCGGTGCTGATGTCGCCCAGACCCGCCTTCGACAGTTCAGCCTGATACACCGCCTTGCTCTTGAGCGCCGCGTCCAGTTGCTCTGGCGAGGTGGCGTAGATCACCGAACGGTACTGGGTGCCGATGTCATTGCCCTGGCGCATGCCCTGTGTCGGGTTGTGCAGTTCCCAGAACATCGCCAGCAGCTCTTCATAGCTGACCTTGGCCTTGTCGTACACCACCAAAACCACTTCAGCGTGGCCGGTCAGGCCCGAGCAGACTTCTTCGTAGGTCGGGTTCGGCGTGTAGCCGCCGGCGTAGCCGACCACCGTGCTGACCACGCCTTCGCGCTGCCAGAAGCGGCGTTCAGCGCCCCAGAAGCAACCCAGACCGAAAATGGCGAAGTCGACGTCCTGGAAGAACGGGCCGAGCAATGGGGTTTCTTCGAAGACGAAGTGCTTCTCAGGCAGGGTCATCGCGGTTTCGCGGCCGGGCAGAGCTTGATCTTTGGTCGGTAGCACGTTTTTGTTCACCAGAATTTCCGAGCGCAGAACCATGATCGTTCCTCTCAGTCAGGATGGGATGTAAAAAGTCAGACCGCCAGTGTGCCCAATGATGCCCGTTTAATCACTACCCAAAATGTGCGGGTACTCGCCCCCACTGTAGGAGTGAGCCTGCTCGCGATAGCGGTAGGTCAATCAACTTATTTGTTACTGAAATACCGCTATCGCGAGCAGGCTCACTCCTACAAGGAATCAGCGGTGTTTTAAAGGCAGAGCGGCCCGCGCGGGTAGCGCTTGAGCGCCTGGATCAGCTCGGCGCCGGGGATCGGCCGGTCGAACAGGTAGCCCTGGCCGACGTCGCAGCGGTGGCGACGCAGGAACGCCAGTTGCTCGGCGGTCTCGATGCCTTCGGCCACGACTTTGAGTTTCAGGTTGTGGGCCATGGCGATCACCGCGGAGGTGATTTCCATGTCGTCCTGGTTGTCGGGGATTTCGTGGATGAAGCTTCGATCGATCTTGATGATGTCGATCGGGAATTTCTTCAGGTAGCTGAGCGACGAATAACCGGTACCGAAATCGTCCATGGCCAGGGTCAGGCCCAGGCGCTTGAGCTGGTCGAGCTGCAAGTGGGTGTCTTCGGTGGCTTCCAGCAGCAGTCCTTCGGTCAGCTCCAGTTCGAGCAGATTGGCCGGCAGCGCTTCTTCCTTGAGGATGTTGGCGATGGACGCGACCAGATCCGGGTCGGAGAACTGCTTCGGCGAAAGATTGATCGCCACCTGCAGATTGCCCAGACCGGCGGCGGTCAGCGCCTTGCTCATGCGGCAGGCCTGGCGCGCAATCCACTTGCCGATCGGGATGATCAGGCCGGTTTCTTCGGCGACGCTGATGAACTGGTCCGGGCGGATCATGCCGCGCTCCGGGTGGTTCCAGCGCAGCAGCGCTTCCATGCCCAGCAGGCGCCCGCTGCGCAGGCACAGCTTGGGCTGGTAGAACACGTCCAGCTCGTTCTGGGTCAGGGCGCGGCGCAGGTTGTTCTCGACGAACAGCTTGTAGCTGGCCTCGGCGTTGAGTGCTTCGGTGAAGACTTGCACCTGATGTTTGCCGTTGGCCTTGGCCTTGTGCAGGGCCAGCCCGGCGTTGCGCATCAGAGTCTGCGGATCGCGGCCGTGCAGCGGCGCGCAAGCCAGGCCTACGGAGCCGGTGACGCTGATCAGTTGGTTGTCGACGAACATCGGTTTGTCGAGGGTTGCCAGCAGTTGGTTGGCGATCTGCTGGCCGGTGGCGAGGTCGGTGTCGTCGAGCAGCACCGCAAATTCATTACTGGCGAAGCGCGCGAGGCTGCCGCTCGGGCTCAGACTGTTGCGCAGACGCCGGGCCAGGCTGATCAGCAGTTTGTCGCCGGTCTGGTGACCGAGGCTGTCGTTGATCCGCTTGAAGTTGTCGATGTCCACCAGCAGCAGGCTGATCGGCGTATCGCTGTCGCGGGCGAAGCGTTCGTCCAGATTGCGGATAAACGCCGGGCGGTTGCCGAGGTTGGTCAGGTTATCGGTGTACGCCAGACGTTCGATGCGCTGCTGCGCCAGTTTGGTCTGGGTGATGTCTTCGTAGATGCCGATGTAGTGCGTCAGCTCGCGGTTGTCGCCATACACCTTGGAGATCGACAACTGGCCCCAGTACGGTTCGAGGTTTTTCCGACGGCTCTTGAATTCGCCCTGCCAGCTGTTGCTCTTGGCCAGCGCCGAGGGCGCGTCGAACAGCAGCTCGCTGAGGTTCTCCAGGGCCGGCAGTTCCGACAGACGCTGGCCGTGGACTTCCTCGGTGGAGTACTGGGTGATCGCGGTGAAACTCGGGTTGACGTACTCGACCACGCCGTCGCAATTGACCAGCAGAAAGGCGTTGGCACTTTGCTCCACCGCACGCTGGAACAGGTGCAGGGCGCTGGTGGCGGTGCGCCGGTTGTGGTTGTTGATGACCTGGGCGAACTGGTCGGCTAGCTCACCGGCAAAGGCGATTTCGTCGGACTGCCAGGCGCGGGTGACGCCGGTCTGCTCCAGGCAGAGCACGCCGACCACCTGGCCGTCGACGCGGATACTGGCGTCGAGCATGGCGTTGACGTCGCGCGGGCGCAGGGCTTCGGCCATCTCGCGGGTTCGCGGGTCGCGCATCGCATTATGCGCGTCGATGGCGCGGCTGCCGTGCAGCGCTTCCATGTAGTCGGGGAAGCCGCTGATGTCGATCACCTCGGGCAGGATGTATTCCTGGGTCGCGCGGTGATACGCCGAAATCGGTACCAGCAGATTGCCTTCGAGGTTCCACAGGCTGGCGCAGTCGATTTCATAGATATCGCAGGCGCAGCGGGTGATCAGTTCGGCAGCTTCTTGCAACGAGTTGTGGCTGCTGTAGCGCTGGCGGGCCAGCAGCAGAATCAGATCCTGCTGGGCGCGCACCCGATCGAGGTGCTGCAGTTGTTCCTGCTGGGCGCGCTGGTTCAGTTCGAGGGCGATCTGCAGGCGCGAATTCTGGGTTTCGAGGTCGACGGACGGCAGCGCGGGGGCTTCGTCGAACACGTCATCGACTGCCAGCAGGTAGCCGCGCAACAGGTGCCGATTGTGCTGTTTGTAGGCTTCGCCGAGTTCGAGGATGCTCAGCACGCCGGCGGCGGTGTGCAGGGTGTAGCGCACCAGATAATGCGGGCTGTCGCGCAGTTGTTGCTGGATGGTGTCGTGCAACTGATAGCGCGCTTCAGGTTCCATCAGACTGGCGTAGGGCGAGCCGACCAGCGCACAGAGCTCGACGGCCGGCTGGCCGAACTGGCGTTCGCAGTTGGGGTCAAGAAACAGCATCGCCCAGCTGGCTTCATTCAAGCGCTCGAAACGCAGCATGCCGAGCCGCGAGGGCACAGGCAACTGCGTCACTACCTCGGCCGCCATACGGCTGGCGGCATCGGGTTGGCTCTTCATGAAGGAACTCGCTTGGAAATATGCTGAACGCGCCGGGCTCTCGCCCTCTTTACTGTTGCCTGCGGCAAGGTTGCATCATTGCGGCACCGACTGACAAGAGTGATGAAGGCCAAGTGCTATAAGAATATGTCGGCTGCTCGGGGCATTTCTCCAGTGGGTGATTGAAAAGAGCAAAAGATCGCAGCCTACGGCAGCTCCTACAGGGGATGCATACCGATGTAGGAGCTGCCGCAGGCTGCGATCTTTTAAGATTTCAACGTAATTTCAGGCTGATCGATTGCAGCTGCTTGCCATCCCGATCATGGTAATTGACCAAAATCTGATCAGTCTCAACCACCACATGCGCGAAGTTGTCCTCGCTGACCACCGCACTGGTCAACTCATGTTGATAATCGCCCGCGGCCGTGCGCGCGAGCGGTTGATCGAGGATGAACGTCGACGCCTTGGCATAGGGCAACAGCTTGCTGTTGCACAGCGGCGAGGAAACGATGGTGTGGACTTCGAAATCCGGGTCTTCGCTGTGGGTCAGGCGCGAGGTCAGCGAGCCATGCACATCGCCCGAGACAAACACCACATTCCTGATCCGCTGGGTGCGGATGGTTTCCAGCAGGCGCAGGCGCTGCTCCGGGAAGGCTTTCCACGCATCGTCGCCGTGCAGTTTGCGATCCGGGTAAAACATCACGCTGGTGACCACGAATTTGACCCGTGCTTTGCTGGTGCTCAGCCAGGCGACCAAGGCCTGTTCCTGCTCGCTGTCCAGGATGCGTCGATCATCAGCAGCCAGGTTGCGCCGAGTACGGCTATCAGTGACAAACCATTCAATATCGCCATCGCTGAACTGATACCAGTAATGCGCCAGTTTCGAATGATTAATCTCGCCATCAACGGCTAGTTCATGCGCCGGACTATGACTGGCTTGATATACCTCATACGCCGCCATTGCATTGCGATATAACTCATGATCGGACTTGCTGGCGTTAGCCGGCCAGTTGTCTTCAATTTCGTGATCGTCGAGGATCATGTAAGTCGAAGTGCCGGACATCAGTCGCTGAATATTCGGTTGCGAGAACGCCGCGCGATATTTATCGAGGATGTCCTGGTATTCGCGATCCGGGGCAATCAGGTTGAGGTCGTCGACATAGATCTGGTCTCCGGTCATCAGGGTAGCGCTGATCGGCGGCTCGGCGCCTTCGATCAACTGATTGATCGAGGCGAATATGCGGTCGCCAAATTGGGGCAGGGAAGCAATGCCGGCGGTCATGCGCAGGTAGCGACAGGAGCCGATGATGTAAGCGCGTGGCTGCACGGCGTCGCTGGCACGGGTGCGAAAGCGGTAGATCTCGCGCGGCCATTGCAAAGGCAATTCGGCGATGCTTTCGACGGTATGCACCGGGCTCATGGGACTGAACCAGCCCGTCTGGTATTCGTACTCACAATGACTGTCCAGGTCATTCAAAGAAAAGACGTGGCAGAGATCGCGTAATGCACTCAAACGGGCAAAACGGCCCCTTGACCATTGTGTGCTGCCCGGTTTTCGATAACGCAGGCCGGCAAATACCGTGGCATTGTTTTGCGAGTCGCCGCGCATGAAGATGCGTGCATGATTAGTTGTTACATGGCCAATAATCGGGCCGACAGTTGGTTTTAACATGTTCGAATCCATTCGAATTGATTACTTGAATGACGGTTGGTTTT
The DNA here is from genome assembly GCF_040729435.1 of Pseudomonas sp. HOU2. Classification (NCBI taxonomy): domain Bacteria; kingdom Pseudomonadati; phylum Pseudomonadota; class Gammaproteobacteria; order Pseudomonadales; family Pseudomonadaceae; genus Pseudomonas; species Pseudomonas sp. HOU2. Next base: position 3,864,355 of record NZ_CP160398.1, read on the forward strand.
AAACAAGTTGTTCGTTTAACTTGTGGCGCCAAGGTTAGTTGTCGGTGGATAAAAAATATCGGCACAAAGTGGACTGGACTCGTGGCTTAAGTAGACCGACGTTGTAGGAATAAAAGTGTTGTAACTTTTCTGCGGGCAAAAAAAAGCCCCGTCAAACTGACGGGGTTGAGGTACGAGCGTGTGGCGCTCGAAAACGTGGAACGCAATCGGCCCTCCGTTGCCGGAGGGCCGAACGCTTTACAGCAGGATGGTGCGGATGTCGCCCAGCAGGCTGCCCAGACGCTGGGTGAAGCGTGCAGCAGCAGCGCCGTTGATCACGCGGTGATCGTAGGACAGCGACAGTGGCAGCATCAGTTTCGGCTGGAAGGCTTTGCCGTCCCAGACTGGCTGGATGGTTGCCTTGGAAACACCGAGGATCGCCACTTCCGGCGCGTTGACGATCGGCGTGAAGCCGGTGCCGCCAATGTGGCCGAGGCTGGAAATGGTGAAGCAGGCGCCTTGCATCTCGTCCGAAGAGAGCTTCTTGGTGCGGGCTTTTTCAGCCAGCGAAGCCGCTTCTGCAGCCAGTTGCAGCAGGCTCTTCTGGTCGACGTTCTTGATCACCGGGACCAGCAGGCCATCCGGAGTGTCGACCGCGAAACCGATGTTGACGTACTTCTTGCGAATGATCGCCTTGCCGCTTGGCGCCAGCGAACTGTTGAAGTCCGGCAGTTCCTTGAGCAGGTGCGCGCAGGTCTTGAGCAGCAGTGGCAGGATGGTCAGCTTGACGCCGGCCTTCTCGGCGACGGCCTTCTGCGCAACACGGAAGGCTTCCAGCTCGGTGATGTCCGCCGAGTCGAATTGCGTCACGTGCGGCACGTTCAGCCAGCTGCGGTGCAGGTTGGCAGCGCCGACCTGCATCAGACGGGTCATCGGCACTTCTTCGATTTCACCGAAGCGGCTGAAGTCCACGACCGGGATCGGCGGGATGCCCGCGCCACCGGTTGCGCCGCCAGCAGCCGGCGCTTCCTTGGCCTTCTGCATCATCGCCTTGACGTAAACCTGCACGTCTTCCTTGAGGATGCGACCGTGCGGACCGCTGGCGCCAACAGCGCTCAGCTCGACGCCGAATTCGCGGGCCAGTTGACGCACGGCAGGGCCGGCGTGAACTTTCGCGCCAGGCTTGGCCGGAGCAGCAACTGGAGCGGTAGCAGCAGGTGCAGCGGCAGCCGGAGCAGCAGCGGCCGGTGCCGGAGCGCTTGGTGCAGCAGCAGCGGCTGGAGCCGGGGCAGCAGCGGGGGCCGCGCCTTTGACTTTCAGCTTGAGGATCAGGTCGCCGGTACCGACTTCGTCGTCCAGCTTGATGGAAATGCTTTCCACCACGCCAGCGGCAGGCGATGGAATTTCCATGCTCGCCTTGTCGGATTCCAAGGTGATCAGCGACTGGTCGGCTTCAACGCTGTCACCAGCCTTGACCAGGACTTCGATGATCTTGGCCTTGCCGGCCGAACCGATGTCCGGAACGTGGATGTCCTGAACGCTGTCAGCCACTGGAGCAGCCGGGGCTGCCGCAGGAGCAGGCGCAGCGGCAGCGGCTGGCGCAGCAGCCTGAGCCGGAGCGGCCGCAGCAGGGGCCGCAGCACCCGCCACTTCCAGGTCCAGAATCAGGTCGCCAGTGCCGACTTCGTCGTTGAGCTTGACGCTGATGGCCTTGACCACGCCCGCGGCAGGCGACGGGATTTCCATGCTGGCCTTGTCGGATTCGAGGGTGATCAAAGATTGATCAGCCTCGACGGTGTCGCCGACCTTGACCTGGATCTCGATGATCTGCGCCTTGCCCGAGGAACCGATGTCCGGCACGTGCACTTGCTGCACCGAAGCGGCAGCAGGGGCAGCGGCTGGCGCAGGAGCAGCGGCAGCAGGCGCGGCAGCCGGTTTGGCTTCAGCTTTTGCCGCCGGTGCAGCGGCAGGCGCAGGAGCCGCTTGCGCGGCGCCCTCGACTTCCAGCTCGAGCAGTTCGTCGCCTTCTTTCAGGCGGTCGCCCAGCTTGACTTTCAGGCTCTTGATGACGCCGGCTTTCGGGGCCGGCACTTCCATGCTGGCCTTGTCCGATTCCAGGGTCAGGATGCTCTGGTCGGCTTCGATACGGTCGCCGACCTTCACAAACAGTTCAATTACTTCACCTTCACCGCTGCCGATGTCAGGTACGCGAATGAGTTCGCTCACAAAATGTCTCCTCAGCAGTCCAGTGGGTTGCGTTTTTCCGGGTCGATGCCGAACTTGACGATGGCCTCGGCCACCACTTTAGGTTCGATATCACCACGGTCAGCCAGTGCTTCCAGGGCTGCCAACACCACGAAATGACGGTCGACTTCGAAGAAATGACGCAGTTTCTTGCGGCTGTCGCTGCGGCCGAAACCGTCGGTGCCCAGGACTTTGAATTCCTTGGACGGTACCCACTGACGGATCTGCTCGGCGAACAGCTTCATGTAGTCGGTAGAGGCAATGACCGGCCCCTTACGGCCGCTCAGGCACTCTTCAACATAGCTCTGCTTGGGCTTCTGGCCAGGCTTGAGACGGTTGCTGCGCTCTACGGCCAGGCCGTCGCGACGCAGTTCGTTGAAGCTGGTGACGCTCCATACGTCAGCGCCGATGTTGAACTCTTCACGCAGGATCTTCGCCGCTTCACGCACTTCACGCAGGATGGTGCCGGAGCCCATCAGCTGTACATGGTGCGCTGCATCGCGGGTGTCTTCTTCGAGCAGGTACATGCCTTTCTTGATGCCTTCTTCGGCACCGGCCGGCATGGCTGGCTGCTGGTACGACTCGTTCATCACGGTGATGTAGTAGAAGATGTCCTGTTGTTCTTCGGTCATCTTCTTCATGCCGTCCTGAATGATCACCGCCAGCTCGTAGCCGTAGGTCGGATCGTAGGTGCGGCAGTTCGGGATGGTCGCGGCCAGCAGGTGGCTGTGACCGTCTTCGTGCTGCAGGCCTTCGCCGTTCAGGGTGGTACGGCCGGCGGTGCCGCCGATCAGGAAGCCACGGGTACGGCTGTCGCCAGCGGCCCAGGCCAGGTCACCGATACGCTGGAAGCCGAACATCGAGTAGAAGATGTAGAACGGCAGCATCGGCTGGTTGTGGCTGGAATACGAAGTACCGGCAGCGATGAAGGAGCTCATGGCGCCTGCTTCGTTGATGCCTTCTTCAAGGATCTGACCTTTCTGGTCTTCCTTGTAGAACATCACCTGGTCTTTATCGACTGGCTCGTAGAGCTGGCCGACGGAGGAGTAGATGCCCAGCTGACGGAACATGCCTTCCATACCGAAGGTACGGGCTTCGTCCGGGATGATCGGCACGATGCGCGGGCCGATTTCCTTGTCCTTGACCAGTTGCGCGAGGATCCGCACGAAGGCCATGGTGGTGGAAATTTCACGGTCGCCCGAACCATCGAGGATGGCCTTGAGGGTGTCCAGGTCCGGGGTCGGTACGCTGAAGCTCTGCGCGCGGCGCTGCGGTACGAAACCGCCCAGGGCTGCACGACGCTCGCTCAGGTAGCGGGCTTCGGCGCTGTTTGGCTCTGGCTTGAAGAACGGCAGGTTCTCCAGCTCTTCGTCCTTGACCGGGATGTCGAAACGATCGCGGAACAACTTCAGGCTGTCGACGTCGACTTTCTTGGTGTTGTGCGCCGTGTTTTTCGCTTCGCCGGCACCGGTGCCATAACCCTTGATGGTCTTGGCCAGGATGACGGTTGGTTGTTCTTTGTGGTTGACCGCTTCGTGGTACGCCGCATAGACCTTGTACGGGTCGTGGCCGCCACGGTTGAGTTTCCAGATCTCGTCGTCGGACAGATCGGCAACCATCGCCTTGAGTTCAGGCGTGTTGAAGAAGTGCTCACGAACGAACGCGCCGTCTTTGGCTTTGTAGTTCTGATACTCGCCGTCGATGACTTCGTCCATGCGACGTTGCAGGATGCCGTCGACGTCTTTGGCCAGCAGTGGGTCCCAGAAACGGCCCCAGATGACTTTGGTCACGTTCCACTGTGCACCGCGGAACACGCCTTCGAGTTCCTGGATGATCTTGCCGTTGCCGCGAACCGGGCCGTCGAGGCGCTGCAGGTTGCAGTTGATGACGAAGATCAGGTTGTCCAGCTTCTCGCGGCCGGCCAGGGAGATCGCGCCCAGGGATTCCGGCTCGTCGCACTCGCCGTCGCCCAGGAAGCACCAGACTTTCTGTTTGCCCGGCTGGATGAAACCGCGGTGTTCCAGGTACTTCATGAAACGTGCTTGGTAGATCGCCTGGATCGGACCCAGACCCATGGATACAGTCGGGAACTGCCAGAAGTCAGGCATCAGCCAAGGGTGCGGGTAGGACGACAGGCCCTGACCGTCGACTTCCTGGCGGAAGTTGTTCATCTGGTCTTCGGTGATGCGGCCTTCCATGAACGCGCGGGCGTAAACGCCTGGCGAGGTGTGGCCCTGGAAGTAGATCAGGTCGCCGCCGTGTTCGTCGGTCGGGGCCTGGAAGAAGTAGTTGAAGCCGATGTCATACAGGGTCGCGCTGGAAGCGAAGCTGGAGATGTGACCACCCAGGTCAGAATCTTTCAGGTTCGTACGCATTACCATGGCCATCGCGTTCCAGCGCACCAGCGAGCGAATGCGGCGTTCCATGAACAGGTCGCCAGGCATGCGTGCTTCGTGGGTTACCGGGATGGTGTTGCGGTAAGGCGTGGTGATGGCGTAAGGGAGCTGCGAACCGCTGCGGGTCGCCAGTTCACCCATACGGGTCATCAGATAGTGAGCACGGTCTTCGCCTTCTTTGTCGAGAACCGATTCCAGGGCGTCCAGCCATTCCTGGGTTTCGACGGGATCGAGGTCTTGCATGGCTTGCTCCAGGGCGGAAAGGCTTCCAGAATCGGTTGCCTGAGTTTGCGACTGGCCTTGTGGGCAGACGATTTAAAATTCTTGGATTGCCGACAGGTTGTTCCGGCGGCGTGTAGTTTTACTACAAATCTTTGAGCATTTCAGCCTTTCGCCTGTATAGACGAGTAGTAAAACTACAGAGGAAAGGCTTGTGGCCTCCGACTGCGTTGTGAGAATAATCGTTAAGGTTGGTCGATTACCATCCGAAAAAGGTGAAAGTTTGATGCTGGATGCCAAAGAAGAAGAAATTTCAGCTATTTCTAACTTTTGTTCGACAGTCCTTCGCGTAGCGGGTTTTCATCAAACACTACAAGCGGCCATTTACACGCCGATCAAGGATAGACCATGACCCTGCCCGTGCTTGCCGAACTCCCCGCCATTCTCTTGCCGTTGGTCACTCGATCCGAGCAGTCGTTCCGTACGGCCGTCGCCGCGCTGGAAGACGATCTCGGCTTCTCCAACTGGACGCCGGAACGCTGGGCGCAATTCGCCCGCGTCAGTGCCGCCAGCGATTTCGTCATTGAACAGAGCGTTCGTGACCCTTTGATGTTGCTGTCTCTGGTGCAGTCCGGTGAGCTCGACCGGCCGTTCGCACCGGGTGAATTGTGCGCGCAGATTGCCGCCGCCGTGAACACCGCGCAAAGCGAAGACGAACTCAGTCGCGTCCTGCGCCGCCAGCGCGCCCGCCATCAAGTGCGGATCATCTGGCGTGACCTCAACCGTCAGGCCGATCTGGTGCAGACCTGCCGCGACCTTTCCGACATGGCCGACGCCACCATCGACCAGGCCTACCAATGGCTGTACAGCCGCCATTGCCAGCAATTCGGCACGCCGACCGGCCGGCGCAGCGGTTTGCCGCAGCAGATGGTCATTCTCGGCATGGGCAAGCTCGGCGCGGTCGAGCTGAACCTGTCTTCGGACATCGACCTGATCTTCGCCTACCCCGAGGGCGGCGAAACCGTCGGCGTGAAACGCGCGCTGGATAATCAGGAATTCTTCATTCGTCTCGGTCAGCGCCTGATCAAGGCCCTCGACCCGATGACCGTCGACGGCTTCGTGTTCCGCGTCGACATGCGCCTGCGCCCGTACGGTTCGTCCGGCGCGCTGGTGCTGAGCTTCAATGCACTGGAGCAGTATTACCAGGATCAGGGCCGCGACTGGGAACGCTACGCGATGATCAAGGCGCGGGTGGTGGCCGGCGATCAAGCGGCCGGCGCGCAGTTGCTCGACATGCTGCGCCCGTTCGTTTACCGGCGTTATCTGGACTTCTCGGCGATCGAAGCGCTGCGCACCATGAAGCAACTGATCCAGCAGGAAGTACGGCGCAAGGGCATGGCCGACAACATCAAACTCGGCTCCGGCGGTATCCGCGAGGTCGAGTTCATCGCCCAGGCCTTCCAGTTGATCCACGGCGGGCGCGACCTCAGCCTGCAACAGCGTCCTCTATTAAAGGTGCTGAGCACGCTGGAAGGCCAGGGCTACCTGCCACCGGCGGTGATCAGCGAGCTGCGCGAAGGTTACGAATTCCTGCGTTACACCGAGCACGCGATCCAGGCGATTGCCGATCGCCAGACCCAGATGTTGCCGGACAGCGCTCAGGATCAGGCACGGATCGCGTTCATGCTCGGTTTCGCCGATTGGGACGCCTTCCACGAAAAACTGATGTTCTGGCGCGGCCGGGTGGCCTGGCACTTCGCGCAGGTAATTGCCGATCCCGATGAAGAAGAGGGCGCCGGCTGTGAAGTGGTGGTGGGCGGTGAGTGGTTGCCGCTGTGGGAAGAGGAGCAGGACGAAGAGGCTGCTTGCCGACAGCTCGAAGAGGGTGGCTTTGCCGATGCGACCAAGGCCCTGAAAGCACTGGCGAGTTTGCGTGGCAGCCCGCAGTTGCGCGCGATGCAGCGGCTGGGTCGCGAGCGTCTCGATGCGTTTATTCCGCGCCTGCTGGCGCAGGCGGTTGAGCATGACAACCCGGATCTGGTGCTGGAGCGGGTGCTGCCGCTGGTCGAAGCCGTGGCCCGACGTTCGGCTTATTTAGTGTTGCTGACGGAAAACCCCGGCGCCCTGCGGCGCTTGCTGACGCTGTGTGCGGCCAGTCCGTGGATTGCCGAACAGATCACCCGTTTCCCGCTGCTGCTCGACGAGTTGCTCAATGAAGGCCGGCTGTTCAAGCCACCCTTGGCGCCGGAGCTGGCCGCCGAGCTGCGCGAGCGCCTTACGCGAATTCCCGAAGACGACCTCGAACAACAGATGGAAGCGCTGCGGCATTTCAAACTGGCGCACCGCTTGCGCGTTGCCGCCTCGGAAATCGCCGGCAGCCTGCCGTTGATGAAAGTCAGCGATTACCTGACCTGGCTCGCCGAAGCGATTCTCGAGCAAGTGCTGGCGCTGGCCTGGCGTCAGACGGTGGCCAAGTACGGCACGCCGCTGCGCACTGACGGCAGCTTGTGCGATCCCGGCTTCATCATTGTCGGTTATGGCAAAGTCGGCGGGCTGGAACTGGGGCATGGTTCGGACCTCGACCTGGTGTTCATCCATGACGGCGATCCGCAGGCGGAAACCGACGGGCCGAAGCCGATCGATGGCGCGCAGTTCTTCACCCGGTTGGGGCAGCGGATCATTCACTTGCTGACGGCGCAGACCAACTCCGGCCAGTTGTACGAAGTGGACATGCGCCTGCGGCCGTCTGGTGCGTCAGGGTTGTTGGTCAGCTCGCTCGGTGCTTTCGAGCGCTATCAGGAAAATGAAGCCTGGACGTGGGAGCATCAGGCCCTGGTGCGGGCGCGAGTGCTGGTCGGCAGTCAGGATGTCGGCCAGGCGTTCGAAAAAGTCCGCGCGCAGGTTTTGGGCAAGGCGCGGGATCTGGCGAAGCTGCAGCAGGAAGTCAGCGAGATGCGCGCCAAGATGCGCGATAACCTCGGCAGCAAGAGCACGGCGGCCGGTACCGCGGCAAATGCCTTCGAGGCCACGGCGCCGTTCGACCTCAAGCAGGACGCCGGAGGTATCGTCGATATTGAATTTATGGTGCAATACGCGGCCCTGGCGTGGTCGCACAGCCACCCGCCATTGCTGCGCTGGACCGATAACATCCGCATTCTGGAAGAGCTGGAACACGAAGGGCTGATGCCTGCCGAAGACGCCAGCCTGTTGCGCGAGGCCTATAAAGCCTACCGCTCCGCCGCTCACCGGCAGGCCTTGCAGAAGGACGCCGGGGTGATTGCAGGCGACCAGTTTGTCGAGGAGCGCCGGCAGGTATTGCGGATCTGGAAAGAGTTGGGGCTAAGCTGATTCATCGAGCATGGAGGCTAGCCCTTGTGGCGAGGGAGCTTGCTCCCGCTCGGCTGCGAAGCAGTCGTCAGTCAGGCGGCGCGGTGTGTCAGGTATAAAGTGATGTGACGTTTGGGGGCTGCTACGCAGCCCAGCGGGAGCAAGCTCCCTCGCCACAGAGGTTTATGCTGAATGTACGAATTGATCTGACGAGTCCTTACCGGCTCGTCCAAATGACCCTCCAGCCAGTGCTGGTGGGTGCTGGATTCTCGAGGCGGGGAGGCATTGGCCTCCCCGGTTCGTTTATGGAAACCACATGAATATTCTGATCGTTGGGCCCAGTTGGGTCGGTGACATGGTGATGGCGCAGACACTGTTTCAGTGTCTCAAACAGCGCCACCCGCAATGCGAAATCGACGTGCTGGCCCCCGAGTGGAGCCGGCCGATCCTTGAGCGCATGCCCGAAGTGCGCAAGGCCTTGAGCTTTCCGCTCGGCCATGGCGCGCTGGAGCTGGCGACACGTCGGCGAATCGGCAAGTCCCTGGCCGGCCAGTACGATCAGGCGATCCTGCTGCCGAACTCACTGAAGTCGGCGCTGGTGCCGTTTTTCGCCGGCATCAAGCAGCGCACCGGCTGGCGTGGCGAATTCCGCTACGGTCTGCTCAATGACGTGCGCACGCTGGATAAGGAACGTTATCCGCTGATGATCGAGCGCTTCATGGCGCTGGCTTACGAGCCGAACGCCGAGCTGCCGCAACCTTATCCGCGCCCGAGCCTGCAAATCGATCCGGTGACCCGCGAAGCGGCGCTGGCCAAGTTCGGCCTGACCCTCGACCGCCCGGTGTTGGCCCTGTGCCCCGGCGCCGAGTTCGGCGAATCCAAACGCTGGCCGTCCGAGCATTACGCCAAGGTCGCTGAAGCGCGGATTCGCGAAGGCTGGCAGGTGTGGCTGTTCGGCTCGAAGAACGATCACGCGGTGGGCGAAGACATTCGTGCACGGCTGATTCCCGGCCTGCGTGAAGAATCGGTCAACCTCAGCGGCGGTACCTCGCTGGCCGAGGCCATCGACCTGCTGTCCTGTGCCGATTCGGTGGTGTCTAACGACTCCGGCCTGATGCACGTCGCGGCGGCGCTGAACCGTCCGCTGGTGGCGGTCTACGGCTCGACGTCGCCGGGCTTCACCCCGCCGCTGGCCGAGCATGTGGAAATCGTTCGGCTGGGTCTGGATTGCAGCCCGTGCTTCGACCGTACCTGCCGGTTCGGCCATTACAACTGCCTGCGCCAGCTGATGCCGGACGCGGTCAACGATGCCTTGCAGAAACTGCAGGGCACTGTGGTCGAGGTTCATTAAGTTGCGGGTATTGCTGATCAAGACTTCATCGCTGGGCGACGTGATTCACGCGTTGCCGGCGCTGACCGACGCGGCCCGGGCCATTCCCGGAATCAAGTTCGACTGGGTGGTGGAAGAAGGCTTCGCCGAGATTCCGACCTGGCACCCGGCCGTCGGCAAGGTGATTCCGGTGGCGATCCGCCGCTGGCGCAAGAACCTCTGGCAGACGATCAAGAGCGGCGAGTGGAAGCGCTTCAAGCAGTCCGTTCGGGCGAACAAATATGACCTGGTGATCGACGCCCAGGGCCTGCTGAAAAGCGCCTGGCTGACACGCTACGTCAAAGCCCCGGTGGCCGGCCTCGACAAAGGCTCGGCGCGTGAGCCGATCGCCGCGCGGTTCTACGACCGCAAACTGGCGGTGGCCCGTGGGCAGCATGCGGTGGAGCGAGTGCGTCAGTTGTTCGCCATCGCCCTTGGTTATGACCTGCCCAAAGGGCTGGGCGACTACGGCCTCAACGTCGAGCGTCTGGTGGAATTGCCGCGCAAGAGTGCGTTCGTGGTGTTCCTGCACGGCACCACGTGGGACACCAAGCACTGGCCGGAAGCCTACTGGCGCGAGCTGACCGAGCGGGTCGGCTATCTGGGCGTCGGGGTCAAACTGCCGTGGGGCAACCCGCTGGAGAAGGCGCGCGCCGAGCGTATCGCTGCTGGCTTCAAGCACGCCGAAGTGCTGCCGAAGCTGAATCTGGCCGGGGTCGGCAAAGTGTTGGCCGGTGCCCAGGCTTGCGTCGCGGTGGACACCGGTCTCGGTCATCTGGCCGCCGCGCTGGATGTGCCGACGATTTCCCTGTTCGGCCCGACCAATCCGGGCCTGACCGGCGCCTACGGCAAGGTGCAGATTCACATGGCCAGTGATTTCCCCTGCGCCCCGTGCCTGCAAAAGAAATGTACGTATCAACCGACCGCGCAGGATGCCCGTCAGTTTGACCTGAAACGCGAGCAGCCTCTGTGCTTCACGCGTGTAAACCCCGAGCGTGTCGCCAGCCGTCTGAGCACGTTGTTAATGGCTGAGGAGCTGCGCTGATGCAATTGGCTTTTGTCCTGTACAAATACTTCCCGTTCGGCGGCTTGCAGCGCGACTTCATGCGTATCGCCCTCGAATGCCAGAAGCGCGGCCATCAGATTCGCGTCTACACCCTGATCTGGGAAGGCGACGTGCCGCCCGGTTTCGAAGTGCTGGTGGCGCCGGTCAAGGCGTTCTTCAACCATCGGCGCAACGAAAAACTCAGCGCGTGGATGGAAGCGGATCTGGCTAAGCGCCCGGTGGATCGCCTGATCGGCTTCAACAAGATGCCGGGGCTGGACGTCTATTACGCTGCCGACGGCTGCTTTGAAGACAAGGCGCAGAACCTGCGCCATTCGCTGTACCGCCGCTGGGGCCGCTACCGGCACTTCGCCGAATACGAGCGCGCGGTGTTCGCCAAGGACGCGAAAACCGAAGTGCTGATGATTTCCGAAGTGCAGCAGCCGCTGTTCATCAAGCACTACGGCACGCCGCTTGAGCGTTTCCACCTGCTGCCGCCGGGCATTGCTCAGGATCGTCGGCGGCCGGCGGATGCCGACCAGATTCGCGCCGGTTTCCGCGCCGAATTCAACCTCAAGGACGACGAACTGCTGCTGGTGCAGATCGGCTCCGGGTTCAAGACCAAGGGCGTCGATCGCAGCCTCAAGGCGCTGGCCGCACTGCCCGCCGAGCTGAAGAAACGCACCCGGCTGTTTGTAATCGGCCAGGATGACCCCAAATTGTTCCAGATGCAGAGTGCCACTTTGGGCCTGGGCGACAACGTGACGTTCCTCAAGGGCCGCAGCGATATCCCGCGTTTCCTGCTCGGCGCCGATCTGCTGATCCACCCGGCGTACAACGAAAACACCGGCACCGTGCTGCTCGAAGCGCTGGTCGCCGGGTTGCCGGTGCTGGTCAGCGCGGTCTGCGGTTATGCCCATTACATTGCCGAGGCGGACGCCGGGCGTGTGCTGGACGAACCGTTCGATCAGGCGCAACTGACGCAATACCTGACTGACATGTTGAATGACGACGCTGCACGCGCGGCCTGGAGCCGCAATGGTCTGGCCTTCGCCGAGACGGCCGACCTCTACAGCATGCCGCAGCACGCGGCCGATGTGATTCTGGCGGAGCACGCTTAAATGAAGTTGATGCTGGCTGAACCGTTCAAAAGCCTTTGGGCCGGGCGCGACCCGTTCGCCGAAGTCGAAGGCTTGCAGGGCGAGGTCTATCGCGAGCTGGAAGCTCGACGCACGCTGCGCACGGAAGTCGACGGCAACGGATTTTTCGTCAAGATCCACCGTGGCATCGGCTGGGGCGAGATCTTCAAGAACCTGCTGACTGCCAAGCTGCCGGTGCTCGGCGCAGGACAGGAGTGGAAGGCAATCCAGCGTCTGCAGGAAGTCGGCGTGCCGACCATGACCGCCGTGGCTTACGGCGAGAAGGGCAGCAACCCGGCGGATCAGCATTCGTTCATCGTCACCGAAGAGCTGGCGCCGACCATCAGCCTCGAAGATTTCAGCATCGATTGGGTCAAGAACCCGCCGCAGCCGAAACTCAAGCACGCGCTGATCGCTGAAGTCGCGCGCATGACCGGCATGATGCACCGCGCCGGGGTCAACCACCGCGACTGCTACATCTGCCACTTCCTGCTGCACACCGACAAGCCGATCACCCCGGGCGATTTCAAACTCTCGGTGATCGACCTGCACCGCGCCCAGACCCGTCCTCGGATCACTCAACGCTGGCGCAACAAGGACCTGGCCGCGCTGTATTTCTCGGCGCTGGACATCGGTCTGACCCGACGCGACAAGCTGCGTTTCCTCAAGGGCTACTTCCAGCAGCCGCTACGGCAGATCCTCGCCGAAGAAGCGCCGTTGCTGAGCTGGCTCGAAGGCAAGGCCAACAAGCTTTATGCGCGCAAACAGCGTTACGGGGATGCGCTCTGATGGCGGGTTGGACGCTTGAACCGCAATACAGCGAACTGGCCGAAGATTTCGGCAGCCTCGAAGCGGTGTTTGCCCTGCAGGGCGAACGTCTGACCCGTGATCCGCTGTCCGAAGTCATCCGCGTGCAGCGCCACGGCGTGAATTACTACGTCAAACGCTACGTCGGCGCCGGGAAAGGCTTGCGTCGTTACCTGGGCAAGCCCCGGGTGAAGATGGAGTGGCAGAACCTCAAACGCTTCGCCAAATGGGGCATTCCCACCGCCGAAGTGGTGGCCTGGGGTCTGGAGCGACGTGGCGCGGCCTATGCCCGTGGCGCCATGATCACCCGCGAGCTGCCGCGCACCGAAGACCTGTCGGCGCTGGCCGAACGCAACGATCCGAAACTCAAGGATCGCCTGTGGGTCGATGGCATCAGCCGGCAACTGGCCGGCTACACCCGAACCATGCACGATCACCGCTTTACCCATAACGATCTGAAGTGGCGCAACCTGCTGATCGACGATCAGGCGCAGCTGTTTCTGATCGACTGCCCGAACGGCGATTTCTGGCGCGGCTTCTGGCTCAAATACCGGATCACCAAGGATCTGGCCTGTCTCGACAAGGTGGCCAAATATCACCTGTCGAATACCCAGCGCCTGCGCTTCTACCTGCAATACCGCGGACGTGATCGGCTGAATGCCGCCGACAAGCAACGGATTCGCCACGTAGTGAGATTTTTCGAGGGACGCGAATGACTGATTTTCTGGCCGCTGAAGACCGGGCGCTGCTTGAGCGCCATGGCCTCGGCACTTTCGATGCGCTCTGGGCCAAACAGCTCGAAGCCGTGGACGAACCGAACACCGATGGCGGTGGCTGGAGCAGCGTGTTTCGCCTGGAGCTGGAAGGGCAGGCCTACTACCTCAAGCGCCAGAGCAACTACCTGACCCGCACCCTGCATGCGCCGTTTGGCGAGCCGAGTTTCGCCCGTGAGTTTCGTAACATCAGCCGCTACAACAAGCTGGGGATTCCGGCGCTACAGGCGGCTTTCTTCGGTGAGCGCAAGGTCAAGGGCGATGTGCAGGCGATCCTGCTGACCCGTGCCCTCGACGGCTGGGATGATCTCGACTCGCTGCTGCAGCGCTGGTCCGAGCTGACCGCCGCGCAGCACTCGGCCATTCTCAAGGCTTGTGGACAGCTGGCGCGCCAGCTGCACGGCGTGCGTCAGGTACACGGCTGCTTTTATCCGAAACACATCTTTTTGCAGGCTGATGGCGACGCGTATAAGGCGCAGTTGATCGACCTGGAAAAGACCCGGCCCCTGCTGTTCGGCATGCGCGACCGGGTCAAGGATCTGGAGCCGCTGCTGCGGCGCGCGCCGGAATGGAGCGAGGCGCAATTGCGTGAGTTGCTCGCGGCCTATCTCGATCAGCCAGTCGATAGTTCGCTGGTCGACAGCTGGGTGACGCGCCTGACTGCACGGCGCAGTCGCAAGGAGACCCGTTGATGCGCTTGTCGGAGCTGAAAAACGCCGGACGTACGCCGAGTCTGCCGCTGACGATCAGCCTGGCCGACGCGGCCGGTCCTGCGGATTTGCAGTTGTTGAGCTTGCTGCGGGTGCTGCCGGGGCAGCGCTATGTCGGTGCCGGGGTCTGGCGCGGGCGGCCGGTGCTGGCCAAATTGCTGGTGGGCAGCAAGGCGGCGCGGCATTTTCAGCGCGAACTGGCGGGCGTCAAGTTGCTCGCCGAACAAGGTCTGACCACGCCGCTGTTGTTGGCTGATGGCCTGAAGGATGGCGAGGGCGGCTGGCTGCTGTTCGAGTTCCTCGAAGGTGCTGAAAGCCTCGGTGATGCCTGGCAGAAAGTCGAATCACTGCCGGTGCTGGCGGACGAGCAATCGGCGGTGCTCGCCGAGGCGCTGGGTGCGATCGGTCAACTGCATGGCAAAGGCCTGTGGCAGGAAGATCTGCACCTGGACAACCTGCTGCGCCAGGGCGGTCAGCTGTACCTGATCGATGGCGCCGGGATCTGCGCCGAGACCGCTGGCCAGCCGTTGTCACGGCAGAAAGTGCTGGAAAACCTCGGGGTGTTTTTCGCCCAGTTGCCCAAGTCACTGGAGCCGTTCACCGAAGAATTGCTGGTGTATTACCTGCTGAGCAACAGCGAGCACGCGTTGCCGCTGGAAGCGTTGCAGAAGCAGATCGCCAAGGTCCGCGCCTGGCGCCTGAAGGATTACCTGATCAAGGTGGGCCGCGAGTGCACGTTGTTCAGTGTGCAGCGCGGTGCGTTTGGCTTGCGGGCGATCCGTCGCGAGGAAGAAGCGGCGATGCTCCCGGTACTGGATCAGGCCGATGCGCTGCTCGATCAGGGCCATCTGTACAAGACCGGCGGCGCGGCGAGCGTCGGCAAAGTCGAAGTGGCCGGGCGCACACTGGTGATCAAGCGCTACAACATCAAAGGCTTTGCGCACTGGCTCAAGCGCTTCTGGCGCCCGAGCCGCGCCTGGCATTCGTGGCGTGAAGGCAATCGCCTGGCGTTCCTCGGCATCGCCACGCCGAAACCGCTGGCGGTGCTGGAAAAACGCTTCCTGTGGCTGCGCAGTCGTGCCTATCTGGTGACCGAGTTCCTGCCGGGGCCGGACATCATTGAGCGCTTCGCGCCGTACGTGGAAAGCGGTGCGGCGCCGGAATCCGAGTTGCAGGCGCTGGATCAACTGTTCGCACGATTGATTGCCGAGCGCATCAGCCATGGCGACTTCAAGGGGCATAACCTGTTCTGGCAGGAAGATCGCTGGGCGTTGATCGACCTGGATTCGATGTGTCAGCACGGCTCTGTCGGAAGTTTCGCACCGGCCTATGCGCGGGATCGGGCGCGGTTCATGCGCAACTGGCCCGAGAGCAGCGCGCTGTATCAGGTGATCGATCAGCGGTTGCCCAAGGACGTCTCCAGCGCGGCCTGAGCCGCCTTCGCCAGCAGGCTGGCTCCCACATGGAAATGCATTCCCTTGTAGGAGTGAGCCTGCTCGCGATAGGGCGTTCAAGCCCCAAGAAACTCCCGTTGAGCAATAGCGGACAAACTCCACTGACTTGTCCTACAGCTTCTCCAGAAGCCATGAACTGTGCCCGCTCCAGCCCCGGTGCTAGCTTGCCCTGACCACTTTGGAGGGCAAGACTTGACCATCAAAAACGCCGTAACACTCAGCACCTGCGCCTGGCTTTTATCCGGCTGCGGCACCGCCGCTTCGGTAATGCAAATGGACGCCGATGTCGCCCGCGACATGCGCAAACAGAAAACCTACTGCCAATCGATTCCACGGATCTACAGCGGGTTGGCGTTCGATTTCTGCGTACTGAATGCCCCACCTGACCCTACCGGCGTGCTGCTGCCGTTCGTGCTGCTGGACCTGCCGTTGTCCGGGGTGCTGGATACGGTGATGTTGCCGTATACGATTTACCGCCAAGCCAGTCACGGCAATCTCGGTATCTATTGGCGCGCGGGCGGTTATTGAGGGTGAAAGCTAGGTTTCACCGGGCCGATTCACCTGGGGCAATTCGCACAGGGTCATTCCCGCCACGTTTACGCTATAATCCCGCCCTTTAGCTGTCTCTCGCCCGGTGCGAGGGCACATCAATTTTCGAGGCGCATCGCGCCTGAATGCAGACTAAAGAGGCTAGACCCTGTGGCATTGACGATTCTTGGCCTGTCCGGCGCCCTTAGCCATGACCCTTCAGCCGCCTTGTACATCGACGGCAAGCTGGTGGCGGCGGCTGAAGAAGAGCGCTTCGTCCGCGATAAGCATGCAAAGAACCGCATGCCCTACGAATCGGCGAAGTTCTGCCTGGAACAGGCCGGTATCAAGCCGTCCGACGTTGACGTGGTGGCGATTCCGTTCGCCCCGATCAGCCTGTTCGGCAAGGCCCGCTGGCACTATGCCAAGCGTTACTGGTACGCACCGGATCGCGCCCTCGATGCGATCCTGATGGGCAACCGTCGCTACAAGCGCTATCGCAACAAGATCGTCTGGTGCCTGGAGCAACTGGGTTTTGATCCGAAGAAGATCAAGATCGAGCCGGTCGAGCACCACCTCGCTCACGCCTCCAGCGCCTACCACTGCTCGGGTTTCAAAGAGAAAACCGCGATCCTCGGCATCGACGGCAAGGGCGAGTACGCCACGACTTTCTTCGGTTATGGCGAAAACGGCAAGATCCACAAGATCAAGGAATTCTTCGATCCGGACTCCCTCGGCGGCCTGTACGGCGCGATTACCGAGTTCCTCGGTTTCGAGATGCTCGACGGTGAGTTCAAGGTCATGGGCATGGCGCCGTACGGCGACGCCAGCAAATACGATTTCTCGCGTCTGGCCTCGTTCGAGAACGGCGAGCTGGTGATCAACACTGACTACGCCAACGTGATCGGCCTGCGTCGCTACAAAGAGAAGGGCAAAGGCTTCTACTTCTCGCCAAAGCTGATCGAGTGGCTGGGTCCGAAGCGCGAAGGCGACATCGCCGACGAACCGTACATCCACTACGCCGCGAGCATGCAAGCGCTGTTCGAGAAACTGGCGCTGCAGATGATCGATTACTACCTGGGCGACGTGCTCAAGGAAACCGGCAAGCTGG
The DNA here is from genome assembly GCF_040729435.1 of Pseudomonas sp. HOU2. Taxonomy (NCBI): domain Bacteria; kingdom Pseudomonadati; phylum Pseudomonadota; class Gammaproteobacteria; order Pseudomonadales; family Pseudomonadaceae; genus Pseudomonas; species Pseudomonas sp. HOU2. The sequence goes on from NZ_CP160398.1 coordinate 3,881,456, forward strand.
CCTTCGCCGGTGGCTGCGCGTTGAACGTCAAGCTGAACCAGAAAATCATCGCCCGCGATGACATCAAGGAACTGTTCGTCCAGCCTGCGTCCGGCGATGCCGGCACCGCGGTCGGCGCAGCAGCCTATGTGTCCCACGCCCGTGGCGTGCCGGTCGAGAAGATGGAACACGTCTACCTCGGCCCGTCGTACAGCAACGAAGACGTGATCGCCGCGTGCGCCCGTCACGAGAACAAGCCGACCTGGCGCAAGCTCGACAACATGCCGGAGCAGATCGCCAAAATCATGGTCGATGGCAACCCGGTGGCCTGGTTCCAGGGCCGCATGGAGTTCGGTCCGCGTGCACTGGGCGGTCGTTCGATCATCGGTTGCCCGAGCGTGGCCGGTGTGGCTGACCGCATCAACCACCAGATCAAGTTCCGCGAGCGCTGGAGGCCTTTCTGCCCGTCGATGCTCGACACCGTTGCACCGCAGATGATCAAGATCGATCACCCGGCGCCGTTCATGACCTTCACCTTCGAAGTGGCGGAAGAGTGGAAGACCCGCGTGCCGGAAGTCGTTCACGAAGACGGTACATCCCGCGCCCAGGTCCTGAAGCGCGAATACAACCCGCGCTACTACGACATGATGAAGGCGCTGGAAAACCTCACCGGCAACGGCGTGTCGCTGAACACCTCGCTGAACCGTCGTGGTGAACCGATGATCTGCTCGCCGACCGACGCCCTGAACATGTTCTTCGGCTCCGATCTGCAGTACCTGATCATGGAAGACATTCTGGTGGTCAAAGAGGGCGCAAACGCTTATGACTCGCTCGGCTGAACGCCATGTGCTGCAGTTCTGTCACGGCTATGACGGGCCGTTCCTCGACTGCGCACGGCAGTACGCCAGCCTGTTCGCGGGCACCGGTTATCGGGTGACCACGGTCTTTCTGACCGGGGCCGCCGACAGCGAGGTGGCCGCAGCGTGTGCTTCCGATGAAGTGTTGTTCATGGAATACAGCTCCAAGGCCATTCGTGGCCTGAAGCTGGGCGCCATCGGCGATCTGCGCAAGATCGCCGCTTCACGCAATTTCAGTTTCTGCATCGCCCATCGATTCAAGCCGATCTACATCGCCTTGCTCGGCACGTCACTGCCGGTGATTGGCGTGCACCACGCGTTTGACGATTACAAACGCGGCACGCGCAAGCTGTTCGCGCACATTTTCCGCAAGCGTCTGAGTCTGCTCGGCGTCTCCGATGCCGTGCGCGACGACATGCGGCGCTGTCTGCCGAAATGGCCGTCGACCCGCATCCAGACCTTGTACAACCGCATCGATGTGCCGGCCTTGCAGGCCAGTCAGGTGTCGGCCCGCGAAGCCCGCGAGACCCTCGGTCTGGCGGCGGATGCGTTCATAGTCGGCAACGTCGGACGGCTGCACCCGGACAAGGATCAGGCCACCTTGCTGCACGGTTTCGCCGCGGCGTTGCCGGGTTTGCCGGGCAGCAGCCAACTGGTGATTCTCGGCAAGGGCCGTCTGGAGCAGGACCTCAAGGAGCTGGCCCGGGAACTGGGTATCGGTGACCGGGTGCTGTTTCTCGGTCAGGTACCGGACGCGCGCAACTACTTCCGCGCCTTCGATGTGTTTGCCCTGAGCTCTGATCACGAACCGTTCGGCATGGTATTGCTGGAGGCCATGGCCGCCGGCGTGCCGTTGCTCGCCACGGCCTGTGGCGGGGCCAAGGAAGTGGTCGAAGGCGTGGGCATTCTGTTCCCGCTGGGCGATGCCGAACACCTTGCACAAGGCCTGCAACATTTGGCCGGTATGGATGATCAGCAACGCCGGCAGTGCGCCGAGCTGATGCTCGATCGCCTGCGTGAGCGTTTCTCCGACCGTGCGGTGCGCGACACCTTCTGGCGTCTGCCGCAAGTTACCGAACTGGCACCGAGGGGCTGATGCTCAACCGATTTCAAGGCTGGCGCGAACGTGGCTGGTCGCCCGTTGACGCCTCCACCTATGCCACCGCCTGGCAGCGTTTTGGCGGCAGCGTCGCGACGCATCCGATGGTGGTCGAACGTCTGGCGGATCTGGCCGGCATCCCGGTGCGTTATCTGGCATGGGAACAGGACGGCGAAGTCAAAGCGGCGATCCCGACCTGGGGCCGCGATCTGGCATTGTCCAAAGACGTGCTCAAGCGCAATGGCAAGAAAGGCCTGTTCGACCTCGGCAATGCCGAGCTGATCCTGCCGGCCGCCGCCGATGCCCAGGCCCCGCTGCGTCATCGCGCACGCTATCTGTCGGCGCTCAACGAAAACCGCTTCAGCGGCCTCAAGTTGCAGACCGAACAACTGGCCATGGCCCGCACCCCCGAAGAGCTGTCGAAGAAGTTTCGCTATAACCAGCGCCGCGAATTGCGCCTGCTGGAAGAGGCGGGTGGCGTGGTGCGTGCAGTCGGCGAGTTCTCCAGCGCCGAACTGGCGGCGATCTACTGTGATCTGTTCCAGCGCCGCTGGGGCTTCCCGGCCACCGGCGCGGCGCGCATGGCCGAAGTCATCGAGCTGCTGCGCGAACTGCTGATCGGCTCGGTGATCTTCCTCAACGACGCGCCGATCGCCATCCAGTTGGTGTACCGCGTCGAAGCGCCGGAGTGGATCAGCGTCGAGTACATCAACGGCGGCGTCGATCCCGAAACCCGCGAATTCAGCCCCGGTAGCGTGTTGAGCTTTCTCAATACGCAAAGCGCCTGGGAGCATGCGCGGGCGCTGAACAAGCCGCTGCGGTTTTCCTTCGGTCGCGCCGACCGTGAATACAAGGATCGCTGGTGCAATCCTGTGCCGGTGTTCACCGTATGAGTCAGCCCATGAGCCGCAAACAGCAACTGCTCAAGCGTCATCGTCGCAATAAACGCATCACCTTGCTGATCGCCCTGATCGTGTTGATCGCGCTTGGGGTGCTGGTGGCGTGGTGGTTACCGCTGGTGCTCGCGCTGGTCGGCTGGGTCGCCCACGAGGCGTGGTTTGCCGATCATTTGTTCTATTCGCCGAAAGACGATTACCAGTACAGTTTTCCACCGTTTACACCGCAGCCGAAGGTGCATTTGAGCGGCGAGCAATTGCGTCTGGATGACGGCGTGATGCTGGTCGACGAAGCGACGTTGATCCTCGCGGTAAAAGTCAAAAGCACTTGGCTGGGACGCTTTTTCGATCCGCGCGTCGAACTGCTCGGCGGGGCGCATCCGGATGCGCAAACCTTCGAGCGCGGGGTCAGTGGCCTGCGTTACCTGAACCTCAGCGGTCAGGCGCAAGCTCTGTCGCAAGGCCAGTTGCGCTTGCGCGGACGCTTCTGCCGAGTCTCCGGCGAGCCGCTGCTGTGGGCACTCGAGCAACCGGACTACCGCCGTCAGCGGGTGCTGGTGATTGCACCGCACGCCGACGATGCCGAACTGGCGGCGTATGGCTTGTACAGTCAGGCCGATGACGCCTGGATCGTCACCCTGACTGCGGGTGAGATTGAAGCCGAACACTATCAGCAGATGGGCATGAACAAGGTCGAGGCGGCGCGGCTCAAAGGCCGTCTGCGTGCCTGGGACAGCCTCGCCGTGCCGCGTTGGGCCGGTGTGCCGCAGGAACACTGCGTGCAACTCGGTTACTTCTGCCTGCAACTGGCGGCGATGCAGGCCGCGCCGAATCAGGCGGTGGGCTCGCGCGAAGCCGACCTGAACGACACGCGCCTGTTTCGTCAGTTGAATCCGTTCACTCTGCCGGGCGATGCCGATGGTGCGCCGACCTGGAACAACCTGCTGGCCGACCTGCGTGAGGTGCTGTTGCGCGCCCGTCCTGACGTGATCGTGCTGCCGCATCCGACCCTCGATCCGCACCCTGACCATATCTGCGCCCAGCAAGCGGTTTTGCAGGCGCTCCAGGGTCTCGACTGGCAGCCGACGCTGCTCGGTTATGCCAACCATTTGCATGACAACGACCGCTGGCCGATGGGTAACACCGGGCAGGGCATTGCCTTGCCACCGGCCTTCGATGCGGCGGTGCCGATGCAGCCGTTGTGCCTGCCGCTGTCCATCGAGTTGCAACGGGACAAGGCCATGGCGCTGGGCATGATGCATGACCTGCAGCCGCCGGCTCCGTTCAAGCGTCGACTGCGTCGGGTTATTCAGCGTGTGCTCGCCGGGCGGGCCGCGTCGGTGTACGGCGAAAACGAATTTTTTCGAAAAGCGGTCAGGCGCCAGGAGTTGTTCTGGCTACTGAAGCACGGTGAGACAGGCGTCCAGCGGGGAGAGTCATGAGTCAACGGTCCAAGGTGTTGCAGCTGCAACCCGACTACAACGTCAAAGCCCATGACTTTGCCGACCTCGCCGAGCAGATCGTCAAGGCGCTGCCGAGCGATCGCTATGAGATCACCGCGGCTTTCCTGCGCGGCAAACCGGGGCCGGGCGAGCCGGTAAGCCGGGCCGACCATTCGGTGTACTTCGAGTTTTCCGACAAGTCGCTCAAGGGTATGCGCCTGCGGGCGATGTGGCAGCTGTACAAGTTCTGCCGCCGGGAAAAGTTCGACGTGGTGATCTGCAACCGCTTCAAACCGGTGAACATGATGCTGGCGCTCAACCGCTGGTTGAAGGTGCCGCTGTGCATTGGCATCTCCCACGGTTTCGGTGAGTACGATCGCTTCTACCGCCGTCGTCAGACCCAGCGTCTGATCGATCGGCACTGGCGCTTCGTCGGTGTGTCGCCAGCGGTCAAACAATACTTGCTCGATTGCAATTGCGGCTTCACCGACCAGAACACCTATGCCATTACCAATGCCATCGATATCGAGCAGGCGGAAGGCTTGCAGCACAGTCGTGAGAAAGCGCGTGAGCTGCTGGGCATCGATCCGCATGTGCGCTTGATTGGTGCGCTGGGGCGATTGGTGTCGGTCAAGGGCCACACCTACCTGTTGCAGGCTTTCGCCCAACTCAAGGACAAGTACCCGAATACGCAGTTGGCGATCATTGGCGCCGGGCGTTTACAGGCGCCGCTGGCAGCCGAGATCGAGCAACTGGGTTTGAGCGGCCGTGCGCACCTGCTGGGTTTCAAGGAAAACGCGCTGCAGTACGTGCGTGCGTTCGACATCTGGACCATGCCATCGCTGGCCGAAGGCCTGGGCCTGGCCTTGCTCGAAGGCATGAGCGGACACCTGCCGGTGATCGCTTCGAACGTGCCGGCGATGTTGCCGCTGATCGAAGGTGCCGGTGGTTTGGCGATCACGCCCAAGGACGTGCCGAGTCTGGTCGCCGCGCTGGATAACTATCTCGCGCTGTCGGACGACGAACTCAAGGCCAAGGGCGAGCAGGCGTATCGCTATCTGCAGGAACAGCACGACATCGAGGTGTTCCGTCAGGAATACCTGGACCTGATCGACTCTGGCCTGGAGCAGGCCCGCAAGGAGCAGCCGTGAGCGAAGAGAAAGCCGTGAGCGAAGCCAACGCCCTCGTCACCGTCATCATCGCCTCGTACAACCACGGCCCGTACATTGAGGAAAGCATCCTCAGCGTCCTCAACCAGAGCTACAAGAACATCGAGTTGCTGGTGGTCGATGACGGTTCGAAGGACGACAGCGTCGAGCGCATCAACGCGCTGCAGGCGCAGTACGGCTTCGATTTCCGTGTGCAGCAGAATCAGGGCCTGACCAATACCCTCAACGGCGCTATCGCCCGTTCGAAGGGCAGCCTGATTGTGCCGTTCGGCTCCGACGACATCATGTATCCCGAACGTATTGCCACCCAGGTGGCGTATATGGACGGCAAGCCTGAAGTCGGGATCTGTGCCGGCAATATCGAGCTGATGCACGCCGACGGCAGTCTTTACCCGGAGAAACGTCAGCGCCGCGACGTGCCGTTCCGTCGTCTGGATTTCGACGACATGTTCCTCGAGCGCAAGCCGTATCCGCCGGCGCCGACGCTGATGATTCGTCGCGAGGCGCTGGAGAAGGTGGGAGGGTTCGATCCGACGATTCGTCTTGAAGACCTGTACATCGAGCTCAAGGTGACCCGTGCTGGCTACTTCATCGACGGTTTGAACATGGTGATGGCGCGCTACCGCAAGCACGCCACCAACTCGTACAAGAATCACCGCTTCATGATCGAGAACATCCTGCGCACCTATGCGCTGTTCAGCGATCATCCGCTGTACGACGAAGTGCGCTTCAAGGCGCTGAACTCAATGTTCCTCAAGACCGCCAACCGCAATCGCAAGCTGGCAAGGGAGCTGCTGGCGCAGATCCCGTTCAAGGCCTGGAACAAGAAGACCTGGCGCGGACTGGGGCGTTTGCTCTTTTCCCCACTGGAAAAGGACTGAGCCGACAGTCGCTCGCGCTCAGCGAGCGACCTTCTCCGGCAGGCGCTTTTCGCCCTTCTGACGCTGGCGCAGCCAATGCACAACCTTCTTGCCGGCAGCCATGCCCGGCTGCTCGATATAGAGAAACGTCGCGCTGCTGATCAGAATCAGCAAGCACGTGCAGACGGCCACCAAGGGCAGGTACACCGCCGTTTCCCGCGCATCGATATCCAGCAGCAGCGGCAGCCGTTGCACCATCAGCCACAGCACGAAACCGTGCAGTAGGTAGGTGCTGTAGCTGATCTCGCCGAGCCAGCGAATACTGCGTGGTTTCAGCGCGCCGAACAGATTATTGCCGGACGCCACGATCACGAAAAACAGTCCCAGCAGAAACAGCGGTGCAGTCTTGAATGCCCGACTGAACGCGGTGAATGCAATCACTAGCGCGAGCACGGCGATGATGCTCGCCAGACGCGACTGGCTCCACGCCACGAGCGCCGGTCGGCGAATCCAGTAGGCGGCAGCGATGCCACCGAGGAAACTCGCCAGAAAGTGTTTTTTCAGTGAATGCTCCCAGCCGATGACCTGGTACAGCGCGTAGATGCCGATCAGGCACAGCACCACCTGCAACCAGCTGCCGCGGTAGATGAACACCAGTCCGGCGAGTGGCAGCGCCAGATAGAAAAACACCTCATAGGCCAGCGTCCACGTGACGTTGGATATCAGCATGCCGGAGTGACGGTACTGGTTGATGTCCGGCCGGTCGAACGTCAGCCAGGCGAGAACCTGCTTGAACAGTTCCAGACCGGGTTCTTTCAGTTGCCAGTCCTGCAAGTGGAAGACCGACACGAACACCAGCACCATCAACGGCAGGTACAGCGGATACAGGCGGAAAACCCGTGATACGCCGAACGCCAGCCAGTCGTGGTTGCGGCCTTGCGCGAGCAAGCGGCTCCAGAACAGAAATCCGGTGATCATGAAGAACAGCGCCACGCTGCCCTGACCGAGCATCGAATAGAAATTGCTCGGGGGGAAATCGATCACACCGGTGCGCAGGAAAATCCAGGTGATGATCGAGTGGTGCACGAATACGCCAAACGCCAGATAGCCGCGCAGGCCGTCGATGCTGGCATAGCGGCTTTCACCGGAATGCTGCAGATACCGGGCTATTTTCGGTACCGCGCGCAACAGCAGGGCCGAAGTCACGATGGCCAGCAGATAGGCGGCCAGTGCAAATAGAGGATTGGTTTCGTTCATCATTGAACCCGGGCCGGGGCGTTGCCGGCCAGCACTTGCCTGTGCAGATTTTCAACCGCGGATTTGGACGCCGTCACGGCGTATCCCTGAAGCAACGCATCGAGGTGATCCTCGAACAGCCAGCGTTTGTCGACAGTGTAACGTTGCATATGACGCAAATTGCGTTGGCGCAGGGAAAGACTGAGCGGGGTAGGGTAGATACGCAGGTCGGCGAGATCGATCAAACCGAACTCGCCGTCTTCCAGTACCAGTACGTTACCCAGGTGCAGCGAGCGGAAATAAACGCCTTTCTCGTGCAGTTGCGCCATGAATTTGCCGAAACGCTCCACCAGCGCCTGGCGCACTGCCGGGGCAGTAATGCTTTGCAGCACCTGACGCAGCGTGTGCCCCGGTAGCGGTGCGTAATGCACGGCGCTGCTGCCATCGTCGAGACGGTAAAGATTCAATATTTGCGGGGTCGGAATGCCCATCTGGCGCAGCTGTTCGCTGTTGACCGCGAAACGTTCGGAGTAGGGATTGAAGCTGCCGGAGGTGTACCAGCGGCGACGGCGGAACAGCTTGAGGAAGCTGCCGTCGGTCAGGCGCAAGACTTTCGGGCCGAGGCCGTCTTCTTCAATGATCTGGGCCGCGCTGCTCATGTGCTCCAGGTCAGCGGTCGCCAGCTTTTGCACCGGCTGGGTCAACAGGCGCCGCGCGCGTTGATTGATGCTCAACGCTGCGATCAGTGCCAGCGGGATCCACAACAGGAACCAGTGCTCCTTGGGCCGCGAGATGATTCCGCCGCCTTCGGTCAGCCCGGCCCCGATACCGAATACCAGCCAGGTCGAGGCAATGATCAGCAGTGGCTGCACACGCTGACGCCAACTGCTCAGCAGGCCCCACAGCAGGAAGAACAACCAGGGCAGCAAGCCGATGATGCCGACGTAATACAGCACGCCCAGGATAAAGCTGTGCGGTTCCTGAAAGCTGACGCCATTACCGGGGTCCACGGCAAGGGTGGCGCTGTAGCCATGACCGATCCATGGATGATCGGCAATCATGTGCAGTACCTTCTGCCAGATTTCCAGGCGATAGGAGTCGCCACGTTCGGTGATCATCTGCGAAAACAGGGCAATGACTGTTACGCCGCTCAGGGACAGCGCGATCAGTAACCCCACCGAGCGCCGGTTCCAGCAAATGAAGCACAGCCATATCGCAGCCATGGTCAGTGCCACCAGCGGTGTCCGGGAACCGGTGCCGATCACGGCCATGAACATGATTGCCATCGCCGGCACGCTGAGCCACATCATCTGGCGACGCTTGCAGGTCATGGTCACGCTCAGCCAGTAGGCACTGAAGAACCCGAACAGGTGCGAGCTGAGCAGCGGATTGTCGAAGGCGCCGCCGCCGATCAGGCGCATCCCCGGCTCATAAACCCGGGCGAACATGAACAGGAAAACGCCGGTAGCAATCAGAGCGACCAATGCGGCGCCGAACAGCAAAGGTTGCAGGATGTCGCTGCGGTAGCGCACCAGCAGGTAGCAGCCGGCAAACAGCAGCAAGGTATGCAGTGGTGGCTTGAACATTCCACCGAGCGGCTCACCGCCCGGCCCCCAGGCGAGGCTGAGCAACGCCCAGGCGGCGAACAGCAGGGCCGCGATGAAAATCGGCTCGCGCAGCAGCTCCTTGAGTTCGCGTGGGCGCAGGCACAGGGCGATCAGTGTCGGAATGCTGAACAGGCCATAGAACAACTTGTGATGCAGACTTCGACCCGGCAAGAAGAACAGCGCGCACAGGAGCAGGAAATAACCGGTGGGAAGAATCCACAGGCTAATGAAATCGAAAATCCGATTGGACGTACTGCTGAAGCCGCGAAGTTGCATGCTGTGAGATTCATTCCTGAGGTTGATCGACCATTCGAGTGATGGCTATTTGATGCAGAAGAGGTGCATAACAATAACAGCCTTTCGCCGATTGCCAGAACCCTGAAGAAGCTGTGCTAAAGTCAGCGTCCTTTTTATCGACTTTCGCGTGATATGACCGATTCCAGTCCCGCCGCAAGCCCATCGAGCTTGAAAATCTACTTCCGCCTGCTCGGCTATGTCCGGCCGTACATCAGTCTGTTCCTGATCAGCATCGTCGGCTTTCTGATTTTTGCCTCGACTCAGCCAATGCTCGGCTACATCCTCAAGTACTTTGTCGATGGCCTGTCCAACCCTGAAGCGGTGCTGTTTCCCTCCGTGCCGTACCTGCGCGACCTGCAACTGCTGCAGGCCGTACCGTTGCTGATCATTCTGATCGCCGCGTGGCAGGGGCTGGGCTCGTATCTGGGCAACTACTTCCTGGCCAAGGTTTCCCTCGGGCTGGTGCATGACTTGCGCGTGCAGCTGTTCAACAACCTGCTGGTACTGCCTAACCGCTATTTCGACAAGCATAACTCCGGTCATCTGATTTCGCGTATCACCTTCAACGTGACCATGGTCACGGGGGCGGCAACAGATGCGATCAAGGTCGTAATCCGTGAAGGCATGACGGTGATCTTCCTGTTTGCCTCGTTGCTGTTCATGAACTGGAAGCTGACCCTGGTGATGGTGGCGATCCTGCCGCTGATCGCCGTAATGGTGCGCACCGCCAGCAAGAAATTCCGCAAGCAGAGCAAGAAGATCCAGCTGGCGATGGGCGATGTCACGCATGTCGCCTCGGAAACCATCCAGGGTTATCGCGTGGTGCGCAGCTTCGGTGGCGAGGCCTATGAAGAGAAGCGCTTCCTTGATGCCAGCCAGGGCAACACCGACAAGCAACTGCGCATGACCCGTACCGGCGCGATCTACACGCCGATGCTGCAACTGGTGATCTACACCGCCATGGCCGTGCTGATGTTCCTGGTGCTGTACCTGCGCGGTGACGCCTCGGCCGGTGACATGGTCGCCTACATCACCCTGGCGGGCCTGCTGCCCAAGCCGATCCGTCAATTGTCCGAAGTCAGCTCGACCATTCAGAAAGGCGTGGCCGGTGCCGAGAGCATTTTCGAGCAACTGGATGTCGAGCCGGAAGTCGATACCGGCACCGTCGAGCGCGATGCGGTGAGCGGTCGTCTGGATGTGCGCAACCTCAGCTTCACCTACCCGGGCACCGAACGTCAGGTACTTGATGACATCAGCTTCTCGGTCCAGCCGGGGCAGATGGTCGCACTGGTAGGGCGTTCGGGCAGCGGCAAGTCGACGCTGGCCAACCTGATTCCGCGTTTCTATCACCACGACAAGGGCGAAATTCTCATCGACGACGTGGAAGTCGAGCAGTACAAGCTGCTCAACCTGCGTCGTCACATCGCCCAGGTGACCCAACACGTCACGTTGTTCAGCGATACCGTGGCCAACAACATCGCTTATGGCGATCTGGCCGGTGCGCCGCGTGAAGACATTGAAAAAGCCGCGCGTGATGCCTACGCGATGGACTTCATTTCGCAACTGCCGCAAGGCCTGGACACTCAGGTCGGCGAGAACGGCGTATTGCTTTCCGGTGGCCAGCGCCAGCGTCTGGCGATTGCCCGTGCGCTGCTGAAGAATGCGCCGCTGCTGATTCTCGACGAGGCCACCTCGGCACTCGACACCGAATCCGAACGGCACATTCAGGCGGCACTGGATCAGGTGATGAAGGGGCGTACCACGCTGGTGATCGCTCACCGTCTGTCGACCATCGAGAAGGCCGATCTGATTCTGGTCATGGATCAGGGGCGTATCGTCGAGCGCGGCACCCACGACCAGTTGCTGGCGCAAAATGGTTACTACGCGCGCCTCAACGCCATGGGCCTGGATGCCCCGGCCGAAAATATCGCCTGATTCCAGGCCCTGCCCTGTGGGAGCGAGCCTGCTCGCGAAAGCGCTGCAACAGACGACGTCCGTGTCGAATGTTCACCCGCTATCGCGAGCAGGCTCGCTCCCACAGTCGTTTGTATCCAGACCTTTACCCTTCTTGACCAAACCGGAATAAATCCGGGCATCGCGCTTGTTAAGGTTCCTCAACGAACTCTGACTTTCATCGAGGGGGCCATCCCCGTCGCGCGGGTGCTTTCATGCTGCAACGCTATCTCTGGAAACTGCTGCCCAAGCCACAGCGGGCCTTTCTGCTCGGGCGCCTGTCAGTAGTCGATCGGCAGGTGGTGAACAAGTCGATGTCAGCCAACCTGACGTTTCCCCAGCCCTTCCAGCAGCGCTCCTGCCTGTTTATCCATGTCCCGAAATGCGCCGGCAGCAGCGTTTGCACGGCACTGTTCGACGGCTGGCGTCCCGGGCACTTGCCGTTGTACTGGTATGAAGAGCAGTTCCCCGAGCAGTTCGCCAACGCTTTCAAGTTCGCTTTTGTCCGCAACCCGCTGGAACGCGCCTATTCGGCCTACGCCTTTTTGCGTGGCAACGAGTTGAGCGCCCGTGACCATCCGGCGCAACGGCTGGTGCGGCAGTACCGCGATTTCGACGATTTTGTCGCGCGCTGGCTGCATCCGGAAACGATTGCCCGGCAATTGCACTTTGCCGCGCAGACCGACTTTCTGACGGACTCGCTGGGGCATCTGGCGCTGGACTTCATCGGTTATCAGGAGCACCTGACGCGGGATTTTCGTCTGGTTTGCGAACAGTTGGGGCTGACTGGCGAGTTACCTCACGTCAACGGCTCGCGGGAACGGCAATCGATGCCGGCGCGCGAGTTCTGTTCGGTGCGCACCCGGCGTCTGGTGCGTCGGGTTTATCAGCGTGATTACGAGTTGCTCGGTTATGAATGAGTCCCTGTCACTGCCGCTACAGACGCTCGCCATTCGGCCTTACGGTCTGGCGCTTTCGCACCAGGCCCGGGCCGCGCTCAAGGCGCAACGCCCGCGTTGCCTGTGGTTGACCGGGTTTTCCGGCGCCGGCAAGTCAACCCTGGCCAATGCCCTCGAACTGCACCTGCATGCGTCGGGTCTGCACACCTTTCTGCTCGATGGCGACAATGTGCGCAATGGCCTGTGTCGCGACCTGGGCATGAGCGACATCTGCCGCCGGGAAAACATCCGGCGCATGGCCGAGGTCGCACGGTTGATGGTCGACGCCGGGCTGATTGTGATCGTTGCGGCCATTTCGCCGTTCCGCGCCGAACGCGACGCTGCGCGCAGGCTGTTTACCCAGGGTGATTTCATTGAAGTGCACGTCAGTACTTCGCTGGAAGTCTGCGCCCGGCGTGATCCGAAAGGCTTGTATCAGGCCGTAAGGGAAGGTCGGATCAAGCACTTTACCGGCGTGGACAGCCCCTACGAAGCACCATTGGCAGCCGAGTGGCGGATCGACACCGAGGCGCTGCAATTGTCCGAATGCTGTGGACAACTGGCGGCACTGGTGCTCAAAAAATGATCAAAGATACGGACTGTTTCATCCTGTTGCAGGCTGCACTCAAGCCTGCGCCAACCCTGTGTTAATATCGCGCCCCTGTTCATTTTGTATGTGGGTTGCTCCATGAAGTTGTCCATGCCGCGATTCGATCAAGCCCCAGTCTTGGTGGTCGGCGATGTCATGCTCGACCGTTACTGGCATGGTGGAACCTCACGGATTTCCCCTGAGGCACCGGTTCCGGTCGTAAAAGTCGAGCAAATCGAAGACCGCCCGGGCGGTGCTGCCAACGTTGCCTTGAACATTGCCGCGCTGGGTGCGCCGGCGTCGCTGGTCGGTGTGACCGGTGATGACGAAGCCGCCGACAGCCTGAGCAACAGTCTCAAGGGCGCGGGCGTGCGTGCCCTGTTCCAGCGCATTGCGCATCAGCCGACCATCGTCAAGCTGCGGGTCATGAGCCGGCACCAGCAATTGCTGCGTATCGATTTCGAAGAACCGTTTGCCACCGATGCGCTGGCTCTGGCCTCGCAGGTCGATGATCTGCTCGAAGGGATCAAGGTGCTGGTGCTGTCCGACTACGGCAAAGGCGCGCTGAAAAACCATCAGGCGCTGATTCAGGCGGCCCGGGCCAAAGGCATTCCGGTGCTGGCCGATCCCAAGGGCAAGGATTTTTCGATCTACCGTGGCGCCAGTCTGATCACGCCGAACCTCAGCGAATTCGAAGCCATCGTCGGCGGCTGCGCCGATGAGCACGAACTGGTGAGCAAGGGCGCGGCCCTGATGCACGATCTCGAACTCGGCGCGTTGCTGGTCACCCGTGGTGAACACGGCATGACCCTGCTGCGTCCGGAGCATCCGGCGCTGCATTTGCCGGCCCGTGCCCGTGAAGTGTTCGACGTGACCGGTGCCGGCGACACGGTGATTTCCACCCTGGCGGCGGCGATCGCTGCCGGTGAAGAACTGCCGCACGCGGTGGCGCTGGCCAATCTGGCGGCAGGCATCGTGGTCGGCAAGCTCGGTACTGCAGCGATCAGCGCTCCGGAACTGCGCCGTGCGATCCAGCGCGAAGAGGGTTCAGAGCGTGGTGTCCTGGGTCTGGAGCAACTGGTACTGGCGGTCGCCGATGCTCGCGCGCACAACGAGCGCATCGTCTTCACCAACGGCTGCTTCGACATTCTGCATGCCGGGCACGTGACCTACCTTGAGCAGGCACGCGCCCAGGGCGACCGTCTGATCGTGGCGATCAATGATGACGCCTCGGTCAGCCGCCTGAAGGGGCCGGGACGTCCGATCAACAGTGTCGACCGACGCATGGCGGTTCTCGCCGGCCTCGGTGCGGTGGACTGGGTGATCAGTTTCCCGGAAGGCACCCCGGAAAACCTGCTGCGCGAGGTCAAGCCGGACGTACTGGTCAAGGGCGGTGATTACGGTATCGACCAGGTTGTTGGTGCCGATATCGTCAAGGCTTACGGCGGTACGGTGAAGGTGCTGGGTCTGGTGGAAAACAGCTCGACCACTGCGATCGTGGAAAAAATCCGCGGTCAATAAAGCCAAATGATCGCCGCCTGCGGCAGCTCCTACATTGGAATGCATTCCAGTGCAGGAGCTGCCGCAGGCGGCGATCTTTTGCGTTTCAGGAACTGACTTTCTTGCGCGGTACGATCTTCTTCAGCAGTTGCTTCGCCTTGCCGCGCAACCGCGCCAGTCCAGTAGGTTTCTCCGGCGGGTTCAGACCCTGCTGGCGTAACCAGTCCTTCCAGCGAATCCGCTCCTCGCGCACCAGCCAGCCGTCCTGTCTGGCAAAACTTTCGGCCAGATACAGGCCGCGCGTGCCTGCCGGAGACAGCTGACCTTTCTTCAAGGTATACAGCTCGGCCAGCGGTTCGCCGTCCTGCAATGGCATCAGGTATAGATCGGGGCGTTTGCGGTCCAGTCGCGCCACCAGTTGATCACCTTCCAGACGTTCATCGACGTGAAACAGACTCAGGGATTTGGCTTCCTTGGGCACTTCCAGGCGCAAGTCGTAGATCAATTGCAGCGATGCGGTGGGCAGATGCACATAGGCCCGTGGCCGTTCGAGCAATTGCAGATTGGCGCAGCGCACCGGCCGCGCGGAACCGGACTGCGGCGTCAGGCGAAACGGCAGGGCCTCGCGATAATGCAGGGCGGCGGAGTAGGGCGCGGGTAGCCAGGTGTCGTTGAAGCGTCCGCCGAGCCAGCCTTCCGGGGTTTCCAGCAGACACTCTTCGGCAATTTCCTGAATCGCGGTGTGCAGCGGGATGTTCAGTTCTTGAGCAGGTACGTAACCGGAAATCAGCTTGAGCACGACGTCCCCACGATCCTGCCGACGCTGGCGCACCAGCACCCAGTAATCGCGATTCTGCCACTGCAGGGTCAGGCGCACCGAGACCCCAAGGTTGGCCAGCTCCACCGCAAAGCGCTCGGCATCCGCCACACTTACAGGTTTGCGCCGCTGCAGGGTCTGGGCGAAATTCAGCGGCATGCCGACGCTCTGGTAGGTCAGGCCTTCGGGCGTGGCTTCGACGAACAGCGGCAGCGTCTTGAAGTTGCTCGGGTTCTTTCTGATGAGCGTGCGCGGCATGTCGGCTCCTGCTTAAGGCCGCGAGGCGGCGTCAGTGACCACGAAGGACCTGGGCAACGGTCGCAACGTTATGGGCGAGGTGCAGCGGATTGATCGTCCCGACAATAGCACTGGCCACGCCGGGCTGCTGGAACAACAACTCGAAGCTGGCGCGCACCGGATCCACGCCCGGACTCAGGCATACATGGCCGCTGGCCAGGGCTTTTTTCACCAGAATGGCTTTGCCGTGGGCGGCAGCATAGTCAATGACTGCCTTCTCGTTCTGTTCGTTCAGATTGTAGGTGACCATCGCGCAGTCCCCTTGCTCCAGCGCCTTGAGTCCGCCCTCGACCGTTTTGCCGGAGAAACCGAAACCGCGAATCTTGCCCTCGGTCTTCAGCGCCGCGAGGGTTGCATAGACTTCGCTGTCATTGAGAATCGCCAGGTCGTTACCGTCGGAGTGCACCAGCACCAGGTCGATAAAATCGGTTTCAAGACGTTGCAGGCTGCGCTCCACCGACATCCGCGTATGCGCCGCACTGAAGTCATGGCGCGACAGGCCGTCGGTAAACTCTTCACCGACCTTGCTGACGATCACCCAGTCCTGTCGCTGGCCACGCAACAACGGGCCGAGGCGTTCTTCGCTGCGACCGTAGGCCGGGGCGGTGTCGATCAGGTTGATGCCCAGCCCTTTGGCCTGATTAAGCAGCAGGCGTGCCGCGTCATCGTCGGGGATCTGGAAACCGTTGGGGTATTTCACGCCTTGGTCGCGGCCAAGTTTGACCGTGCCCAGGCCCAGCGGTGAAACCATCAGCCCGGTGCTGCCCAGTGGGCGATGCAGTTCGTGCAGGGTCGCTACGCTCATGGCAACAGTTGCTCCCAGGCCGGTACGCCCATCGGTGGTTTGGGCAATGCCGGCAGTGGTTCGGTCGGTTGTGGCTGGATGCCGTCGCGTTCCAGCGAGGCGATGACCCGGTCGGCGAAGTCCGGCGCCAGTGCCAGTTTGGTCGGCCAACCCACCAGCAGGCGACCCTCCTCGGCGAGGAAGGCGTTGTCCGGGCGGGTAAGGCCGGTTTGCAGCGGCTCGGCGCGGTCGACGCGCAAGGTCGCAAATTGCACCTGGCTCAGGTCGATCCATGGCAGCAATTGACCGAGTTCTTTCTGCGCGGTGGCGATCTGCTCGGCTGGCTCGCGGGCCACGCCGTCGCTTTCGGCAATGTCACCGCCCAGATACCAGACCCAGTTGCCGTCGGCGGCCGGGTGAGTGGTGACGGTAATGCGCGGCTTGGTGCCGCCGCCCAGGCAGTGGGCGTACAGCGGCTTCAGGCTGGGGCCTTTGGCGATGATCATGTGCAGGGGCCGACGTTGCATTTGCGGATGAGTCAGGCCCAGGTCTTCCAGCAACCGGGCAGTGCCGGCACCGGCACTGAGAACGATGCGCTGGGCGCGAATCTCGCGGCCGTCGACTTTCAGGCCGACCAGCACACCCGCTTCCAGCAGCGGCTCGATGGTTTGCCCGGCGAGCAGACCGTCACCGGCCAGATCGGCCAGGCGCTGGATCAGGCTCGGCACGTCGACCACCAGTTCGGCGAGGCGGTAGACCTTGCCCTTGAAGCGCTTGTCTTGCAGGGCCGGCGGCAGTTGATCGCCCTTGACCTGATCGACGCGGCCACGCACGGCCTTGCTGGCGAAGAAACTGGTGAGGTTGCCGGCGAGGGTGCCGGGCGACCACAGGTAATGCGCTTCGGACAACAGGCGTACGCCGGACAGGTCCAGTTCGCCGTTGCCGGCCAATGCTTCACGCCAGCGTCGCGGCATGTCGGCAATGGCTTCCGAGGCGCCGGTCAGCGCGCCGTGCAAGGCATACTTGGCGCCGCCATGGATGATGCCCTGGGACTTCACACTCTGCCCGCCGCCGAGGCTGGCGTTTTCCACCAGCACGGTCGAAAAACCCTGGCGGCGCAGACGCGCGTTCAGCCAGAGGCCGGCGACACCAGCGCCGACAATCAGAACGTCGGTGGAAATAACGGATGGCATGCAACGACCTCAGTGTTCAAGACGAGGGCGCAGTATACAGACTCGGGGAAAAAGGGATTTGAGGGTGATCAATGTAGGAGTGAGCCTGCTCGCGATGGCGATTGTGGATTCGACGTTGTGTCGTCTGATCCACCGTTATCGCGAGCGGGCTCACTCTTACAGGAAACCGCGATGTCAGTTAATGCCCTGCGGTCTTGGAGAACAGCTGGATGACCACCACGCCGAGCACGATCAACGCCATCCCGAGCATTGCCGGCACGTCCAGCTTCTGCCCATAAATGAACAGCGCCGCGACACTGACCATCACGATGCCCATGCCCGCCCACACGGCATACGCCACGCCGACCGGCACGGTGCGTACCACCAGAGTCAGCATCCAGAACGCGATACCGTAGCCGATGATGACCAGAATCAGCGGCAGCGGTGTACTCAAGCCTTTGACCGCTTTCATCGAAACCGTGGCGATCACTTCGGCGCAGATGGCGATAGCCAGAAAGGCGTAGGCGTTCATGTGTAGATCCTCATGTAAAACGTTGCTTGCTGAGGCGGCATTCTAGTCGCTCGTCAGATGCGGTAAAGTCATCACCTATCTGTTATGAAGATGGGTTACAGCATGAACACCCAGTGGAATCTGGAACAACTGCGCGCTTTCGTCAGCGTCGCCGAACAGCGTTCGTTTTCTGCTGTGGCGCGCCAGCAACGCAAGGCGCAGTCGGCGATCAGTAGCGCCATTGCCATGCTGGAGGATGATCTGGGCGTCAGCCTGTTCGAGCGTAGCAGTGGTCGCCAGCCCCGGCTCACCGAAGCCGGTGAAGCGCTGCTCGAAGAGGCGCGTGAGGTGTTGCGCCAATGCGAGCGCCTCAATGGTCGGGCAATGGCGATGATGCGTGGTCAGGAAGCGCAGCTTCGAGTTGCTCAGGACGAGGCGATGCCCTATCAGGCACTGGTGGAAAGCTTCGACGCGCTGGCCGAGCAATTTCCCAGCCTCGAAGTGCAGCTGACCAGCGCCGCCCAGGGTGAAGTCGCCCGCAA